>JACVCK010000132.1 GCA_016742055.1 Phycisphaerales bacterium | reverse complement strand
CCCGAACCCGGCGCGCCCGCGCCCCGTAGCATCCGCAATGACCACCGCGCACAGCGCTCCCTGGATCGGCGGCGACGTGGACTACAACTCCGCCGGGCACGGTTACTCCCTGCAGCGGCGGGCCGATCCGCGCATCGCCTCGATGGTCCTGCACGCGCTGGGCGACGCCCGCACCGTCGTGAACGTCGGCGCCGGCGCGGGGTCGTACGAGCCGACGGATCGGCACGTCATCCCCATTGAGCCATCGCAGGTCATGCGTTCGCAACGCCCGGCTCACCTTGCGCCTGCTGTGCACGGCGCGGCGGAGTCGCTGCCGCTGGACGATCGCTCCGTGGACGCGGCGATGGCGACGCTGACGATCCACCAGTGGGCCGACTGGCGCAGGGGCGCGGCGGAACTGCGGCGTGTGGCGCGCGGGCCGGTGGTGGTCCTCACGTTCGACGGCGACGCGATGGACCGCTTCTGGCTGGCGTCCTACCTGCCCGAGATGATCCGCGAGGAGCGGAGGCGGATGCCGCCGATCGGCGAGATCGCGCGGGCGCTGGGCGGCGCTGCGGAGGTTGTGCCGGTTCCGCTGGCGATCGACTGCACGGACGGCTTTTCCGAGGCCTTCTACGCGCGCCCGGAGGCGTTCCTCGACGAGCGTGTGCGCCGGGGGCAGTCGTTCTGGCGCTTCCTGCCGACCGGCGTCGAAGAGCGCTTCGTTCGTCAACTCACCGACGATCTGCGGGGCGGGGAGTGGGACCGACGGCACGGCCATTGGCGGACCGCCCCGTTCTTCGAGAGCGCGGTGCGCCTGATCGTGGCGCGTCGGGTCTGAACCTCAGGCCAGCGACGCCATGTCGATCACGAAGCGGTATTTCACGTCTCCCTTGTGCATGCGGTCGTAGGCCTCGTTGATCTTCGACATCGGGATCATCTCGATGTCGCTCACGATGCCGCGTTCGGAGCAGAAGTCCAGCATCTCCTGCGTCTCCGGCAGGCCGCCGATCAGGGAGCCGGCGATGGCGCGCCTCTGGAACAGGAGGTTCCAGATGCTCGGCGAGGGATGCGGGGTCGCGGGCGCGCCGACGAGGCACATCGTGCCGTTGGTGCGGAGCAGGGCGGTGAAGGCGTCGAGGTTGTGCGGCGCCGCGACGGTGTTGAGGATGAAGTCGAACGAGCCCGCGTGCTTCTGCATCTGCGCCTCGTCCTTGGAGATCACCACGTCGTCCGCGCCGAGGCGCTTGCCGTCTTCGATCTTGTTCGCGGACGTCGTGAACAGCACGGTCTCGGCGCCAAAGGCGTGCGAGAGTTTCACGCCCATGTGGCCGAGCCCGCCCAGGCCCACCACGCCGACCTTCATGCCATTGCCCACCTTCCAGTGGCGCAGGGGCGAGTACGTCGTGATGCCCGCGCACAGCAGCGGGGCGGTCGCCGCGAGGTTGGCCTTCGGCGACACGCGCAGCACGAAGCGGTCGTCCACCACGATGCGCTTCGAATAGCCGCCGTAGGTCTGGTGGCCGGGCATCTTGGGATCGGCGCTGCCGTAGGTGCCCACCCAGCCCTTGGCGCAGTACTGCTCGAGGCCCTTCTGGCAATTGGAGCAGGAGCGGCAGGAGTCCACGAGGCAGCCCACCGCCGCGACGTCGCCTTCCTTGAACCCGCGCACGTCCTTGCCCACGCGCGTGACGCGCCCGACGATCTCGTGCCCGGGGACGACGGGGAACACCGCGAACTCCCATTCCCCACGCGCCATGTGCAGGTCGGAGTGGCACACGCCGCAGTAGAGGATGTCGATCTCCACATCGTGCGGGCCGGGCTCGCGCCGGGGGATCTCGAAACGGGCGAGGGGGCTGGTTGCGGACTGCGCGGCGTAGGCGACGATCTGCGGCATGGCGGGGGGCTCCTTGGGGCGTGGATCGGGTCCGATCATACGTCCCGCAGCGCGCCGCAAGCACGATGTTTGGTCCGCGTTCGCCGCGGTGCAAACTCAGAGATTTCTCTTGTGGTTCCTTTGCGCCACGTTAGGATCGTCGACGCACACCGCCTCGCCCCGCTCGTCGCTGAAGACGCGCTGGGTTGGGCAGCACATCACGGAGTTCAGTCCCATGACGAGGTCTCACGCGGCGTTTGTTCTGTCGGTCGGCGCGGCCCTCTCGTTCGCGGGCGCGGCCCGGGCGGGTTTCGGCGGCCAGACCATCCTCGGACCCCTCACCGCCGGCAGCAGCGTGACGGGCGACACCACCAACTCGACCGACAACAACGACGGCTGGTTCAGCGGCGGGCCGGTGTTCGGCATCTGGGACGGCAACGACGACGTCTGGGCGCTGGACTGGGTCGGCGGCTTCCTGCGCATCGACCTCATCTACGACAACACCTTCACCGACGTGGACCTGTTCCTCTACGTCCCGGGCAATCTTGATGAGTCCTCCGCCGACAGTTACGGCAACACGGGGATCGACACCGTGACCCGCCACAACGCCGCGGCCGGCACGTACTACATCCTCGTGGACAGCACGGCCGGCGCGGAGGGCGAGTACAGCCTGCGGATCATCCTGCCCGCGCCCGGCGCGGGCGCGGCGATGCTCCTGGGCTTGGGCGCGATGGCCCGCCGGCGGCGCTGACGAACGGGAATCTGGACTGAACCAACTGACCACCTCGCGCCCGCGGCCAGACCTGGCTGCGGGCGTTTTCGTCCGAGAAAGATCGGCCGCACGAAGGCCCGCGCGTCCGGAAACGGCGTTCGGCTCCAGCACGGGAAGGGAACCGCCGATGCGTTGGTCGGGTTTCACGCATGTGCAGCCGCTTCGCTCTCACGACGCCGCCGGAACTGATCGCTTCGGCGTTCCGGCTGTCGGACCCGCCGGTGGTCCGGCCGCGCTACAACATCGCGCCGACGCAGGACGCCCTGGTGGTGCGCGTGATGGACGGCGATCGCGAGGGCGAACTGATGCACTGGGGGCTGATCCCCTTCTGGTCGCGCGACACGTCGATCAATGCGCGCCTGGTCAACGCCCGGGCGGAGACGGCGTCGGGGCGGACCGCGTTCCGCAACGCCTTTCGCAAGCGGCGCTGCCTGATCCCCGCCAGCGGATTCTTCGAGTGGCGGCGCGAGGACCGGCACAAGCGCGCGTTCTTCATCCGGCCGATCTCCCGCCAGCCGATGGCGATCGCGGGCCTCTATGAGGAATGGCGCGACCCGGACCGGCCAGGAGCCCCGCTGGTTGAGAGTTTCACGATCCTCACGACCGAGCCCAACGTGCTCATGCGCGACATCCACCACCGCATGCCGGTGCTGATCGACCCCGTCGAGCAGGACCTCTGGCTCGACCCCGACGTCACGGAGCCCGAGATGGTGCATCACCTCCTCAGGCCCACGCCCTCGGACTGGCTCGAGGCCTACTGCGTCTCGTCCTATGTGGACAATCCGGCGCACGAGGGGCCCGAGTGCGTGCATCCGATGGGGCCGTCGTGCATTGAGGAACGGCGCGCCGCCGAGGGATCCCAGATCCCCGATTCGCTCTGGGGCTGAGGCGCGGTCACGCCCCGCCGGCCGTACGCAGCACGTACGCCACACGCAGCGCCGACTCGCGGAACCCCGCCCGCTCGTACAGGCGGATCGCCGGAGTGTTGGCCCGGTCCACCGCGCAGGTGATCGTGCGCATCGACCCCGCGCGCAGTGCGCACTGGCGCACGCCGAACTCCAGCAGCGGCAGCGCCAATCCTCGCCCGCGCAGCGCCGGCGCCAGGCCCAGGTACACCAGTTCGATCGTCCCCTGCGCCGGGCACGGGTTGAACAGCATCACGCCCTCCGTGCGAGGCGCGTCGCCGGAGACGTCGTCCACCATCCACCACATCGTCGGATCAAATCGCCCCGCGGCCCGGTGGCTCTCCAGCACCTCATCCGTCGTGCGCAGTTCGCACAGGCGAGGACAGTCCAGCGTGTCGATGTACGTTTGGTCCAGGACGCCAGGCAGCGCCGCTTCGTCCGTCGGCGCGAGAGGGCGGACGTGGACCCCCGGCGGCAACACGGGCTCGGGCATCCGCCGCGCGGCGCTGACGCTCGGCGTCGGGCGCCGCAGGTACGCCAAGTCCGCGAGCCGCTCGAAGCCCGCCTGCGCAAAGGCGTCCATGGCCAGGGCCTCAACCGGCTCGAGCAGGGCCTGCGCGAGCGCTGAGCCCTCGATGGCGCCGCAGGCCGCCCGGACGACCGACGCCAGTTCGGCCGTCTGGGGCTCGTCGCCCGGGGTGGAGGTGAACATCGTGGCGGTCCGTCCCGAGCCGGGCACCGCCAGGCACACCTGGCGGACGGAGCGCCCGTCGGGGTCCACGCTGGCCCACATGTTCCGCAGGTCGATCTTGTGCAGGGCCGCGGCCTCCAGGAACCGCTGCCCGGTGGTCAGGGCGTCCGCCCTTCCCCGGCCCACCAACGCGGCTGCGGCGGGGAGGTGGAGCGCGGGCGTGACCCGCACGATCGCGGGAGTTGGGCCGGTCTGCGCCCGTGGCGCGGCGGTCAAGGGGGTGAACTCCGAGGGTGGAAGGAGCCGGGTTCGTTGACGCTCCGTACAGCGACCTTAGACTACCCGCCCCAACTTCCAGAGAGGAGCCCGATTTGCGCGCCACCCTGCTGAGCCTCGCCGCCCTTGGAGCCGTCTGCGTCGGCGCTTCCCTGTCCGTCCCGGCCCCGGCCGTCGCGGCCCCCGAGCCATCGGCGGTCCCCGTTCGCTGGGAACTCACCGTGCAGCCCGGCCCGCTGCGGGTCGCGACGATCGAGGTGGAGGACGTCGGCCCCCGGTCGTTCTTCTACATGACCTACAAAGTGGTCAACAACTCCGGCGAGGACCTGTACTTTGCGCCGACCTTCGAACTGACCACCGACGCCGGCGACCGTTTCCGCAACGGCGAGAACGTGCCCCTGAAAGTGACCGAGGCCCTGATCGAGCGGGTCGCCAACCCCTTCGTGCAGGACCAGATCGCCATCATCGGGACGCTCAGCCAAGGCGAGGAGAACGCCCGGGAGGGGCTGGTCGTCTGGCCGGCGGAGAACCTGAAAGTGGACGAGGTGACGGTGTACGCCTCCGGCTTCAGCGGGGAGACGCGACGGATCGTCAAGCCCGACGCCCCGGCCGGGGAGGACGGCAAGCCGCAGGAGGTGGTGCTCCGGAAGACCCTGATGCTGGTCCATACGACGCCCGGGCAACTGACCGGGCTGGGCAACCGCCCCCTGGACCGGACGGTGAACCGCTGGATTCTCCGCTGAGGGGACGGTACACTCCCTCCCCCTCGGGCCCCGCCCGTTGGGGTCCTGTCTGGAACCGAATTCTGAGCCGCCTCCCGTTGGAGCACTCTCGCTATGGCACATAAGAAGGGTCAGGGCTCGACCAAGAACGGTCGCGACTCCAATCCCCAGTATCTCGGCGTGAAACTTTCCGGCGGCTCGTTCGCGAAGGCCGGCTCGATCATCATCCGCCAGCGCGGCACGCCCTTCATGCCGGGCTACATGGTCGGACGCGGCAAGGACGACTCGCTGTTCGCGCTCTGCGACGGCAAGGTCATCTTCCAGGGCCGCAAGGTCCACGTCGAGCCCGCCGACCCCGCGACGCCCAAGCCGTTCTACCTGAAGACGGCCTGATCGTTCTCTCCTGTGAAGGACTCAACGAGCGGGCCGCCGCTCGTTTTTTCTGCGCCATGTTCGCCGACCACGCAGTCATCCATGTCAAAGCGGGCGCCGGCGGGCACGGCTGCGTGTCCTTTCGGCGCGAGAAGTACGTCCCCAAGGGCGGGCCCGACGGCGGCAACGGCGGGCGCGGCGGCGACGTGATCGTCGTGGGCGACGAGAACACGCAGACGCTGCTGGACTTCAAGAGCCAGCACCACTGGTCCGCCGGGCACGGCTTCCCGGGCGAAGGACGCGACTGCACCGGCGCCGACGGCAAGGATTTCACCCTGCGCCTGCCCCCGGGCACGCTGATCTTCAATGACGCCACCGGCGAACTCATGCTGGACCTGGCGCCGGGCCAGTCGCACGTGATCGCCAAGGGCGGCAAGGGCGGCTTCGGCAACACGCACTTCAAGCACGCGCTGAACCAGACCCCCCGCAACGCCACGCCGGGCGAGCCGGGCGAAGAGTTCACGCTGCGGCTCGAACTCAAACTGATCGCGGACATCGGGCTCGTGGGCATGCCCAACGCGGGCAAGAGCACGCTCCTGTCGGCGCTGACGCGCGCCAAGCCCAAGATCGCCGACTACCCCTTCACCACCCTCGCGCCGCAACTGGGCATCGCCGAACTCGACGCCGAGCGCCGCCTGGTGATCGCCGACATTCCCGGGCTGATCGAGGGCGCGGCGCAGGGCGTGGGGCTCGGGCACGATTTCCTGCGGCATATCGAGCGCACGCGCGCGCTCGTCCACCTGCTCGACGTGGCGCCGCTCGACGGCTCCGACCCGGCGCAGAACTACGAGGCGATCCGCAAGGAACTCGCCGCGTACTCGACGATCCTGGCCGAGAAGCCCGAGGTCATTGCGCTGAACAAGATGGACCTCCTGCCCGACGACGCGGCGCGCCAGGAAGCGGTCAAGAAACTCCGCAAGGATCTTCGGCTGGGGCACGATGTGGAGGTCGTCGCGATCAGCGGCGCGACGCACGCCGGCATCCGACCGCTGCTCGACGCCTGCTGGAGACTCACCAGCGCCGGGCGCAGCCCCGCGCGGTCCTGGTGACGCGCTTCACGCCCGCCCCAGCAGCGCCAGCCACTCCAGATTGCCCTCTTTGTTGCCCTTCCCGGCGCCGCCGCGGATCGGCGATCTCGTGAGGCCCAGCAGTCGCGCGCCCCATTCCCCCGCGCGGGCCGCGGCCTGCTCGGCGATGCGCTCCGCCATGTCGTCGGGCAGCACGCCTTTGACCAGCAGCGATTTCGCGTCCTCCTTGTCCACTTCGTAGTGGGGCTTGATGAGGGTGATGATCCGCCCGTGCGGTTCGGGCGTGAGCCAGCGCAGCGCCGCGGGGACGGCCAGGCGCTGGGGCGTCCAGCCCATGTCGATCACGACGAGGTCGATGGTTTCGGGGGGCGGTTCGGCGTGGAGGGCGTTGGTGCGCTCCATGACCGTGACGCGCCCGTCGTTACGGAGCGACCAGGCGAGGGCGCCGTAGCCCGTGTCCACGGCGAACACGCGCCGCACGCCGCGTCGCAGCAGCAGGTCGGTGAACCCGCCGACGTTGCAGCCGAAGTCGGCGCAGGTCAGGCCGCGCACGTCGAGGGCGAAGGCGCCCAGCGCGTGTTCGAGTTTCAAGGCGCCGCGACCGACGTAGGGGCGTTCCTCGCTCACGCGCGCATGATGCGCGATCGCGGGCCGTCACGCGCGGCTCAAAAACGAAAACCCCCGCACGCATCAGCGAGCGGGGGCTTGCTTTGGCTGATTCAGCCTCGGCATGCGCGGCAATTACTTGCCGGGCTTGCCGGGCTTACCCGGCGCGGGCTTCTGAGGGCCTGCCATGTGGATTGACCCCGCGTTAGCGAGGCCTCCGTGCGATCTCCTCCCGAACCAGACCGGGCGACACGCCCGGCATCCGCCCCTTTCAAGGCACGGCATGCGGTTCGTTCATCGATCGACCATGAGCATCGGAGCCCCGCTCGGGCAAGTCAAGCGCCCCCCCGATTCACCCAAGATATGCACACGCCCCGGCCGCCCCACGCCACGGGTGGCGCCTCCGCCCGACCCACCTCACCCCGGCCCCGAACGCTCCACGCCCACGATCGCCAGCCCCAG
>JACVCK010000268.1 GCA_016742055.1 Phycisphaerales bacterium | reverse complement strand
AGTCCATCCTCGGCGCCGCGCCCGCGGACCCCGCCGCGCCCGTCATCGAGGTGCACCCGCTCCCCGGCGTGATGGACCCCGCGGCCCAGACGGTCCGCAACGCCATCCGCGAACTCACCGGCCTGGACAGCGTCGAGGTCTCCACCGGCGCCCGCTACGACTTCGAGGGGCTGACGCAGGACCAGGCCCGCGCCCTGGCCGACCGCCTCCTCGCCAACCCCGTCGTGCAGGCCGTCCACACCAGCCCCTGGATGCCGCGCGACTTCCCGCGGGGACATTCGTACACGCTCAAGGTCGCGCACGTGGCGATCCGCGGCCTGTCCGACGCCGCGCTCGAGAAACTCAGCCGCGACGCCCACCTGTTCCTCTCGCTCGATGAAATGAAGGCCGTGCAGGCCGAGTACGACCGGCGCGGGCGCGACCCGACCGACATCGAACTCGAGTCGCTGGCGCAGACCTGGTCCGAGCACTGCGTCCACAAGACCCTCAAGTCCACCATCCGCCTCACCGGCGACCTGAAGAACGACACGCTCCAGTGGCACGGACGACCCGGCCACACCGTCCATCCCGACGGGTCGGTCACGATCCACAACCTGCTCAAGTCCACCGTCGCCGCGGCGACCTTTGAACTGATCGAAGAGGGCGTCGACTGGACGCTCAGCGTCTTCAAGGACAACGCCGGCGTCGTGGCCTTCGACGACGACCACGCCGTGTGCATCAAGGTCGAGACGCACAACCACCCCTCAGCGCTGGAGCCCTACGGCGGCGCGGCGACCGGGGTGGGCGGGTGCATCCGCGACGTGATGGGCACGGGGCTCGGCGCCAAGCCCATCGCCAACACCGACGTCTTCTGTGTCGCGCCCCCCGACTGCAAGGACGTCCCCGCCGGCTGCCTGAACCCCCGGCGCGTCCTCACGCAGGTGGTCGCCGGCGTGCGCGACTACGGCAACCGCATGGGCATCCCCACCGTCAATGGCGCCGTGTACTTCGACGAGCGCTACATCGGCAACCCGCTGGTGTACTGCGGCTGCGTCGGCGTGATGCCCATCGACCGCATCAAGGGCGCCGCACGCGCCGGCGACCTCATCGTCGCCCTCGGCGGACGCACCGGACGCGACGGCATCCACGGCGCCACCTTCTCCAGCGCTGAACTGACCGACACCCACGCCGACGAGTTCGCCCACGCCGTCCAGATCGGCAACGCCATCGAGGAAAAACGCCTCCTCGACGCCATCCTCCGCGCCCGCGACGAACGCGAACAGCCGCTTTACTCGGCCATCACCGACTGCGGCGCCGGCGGGTTCTCCTCGGCGGTGGGGGAGATGGGCGCCGAACTCGGCGCCGAGGTCCACCTCGAACGCGCCCCGCTCAAGTACGACGGGCTCTCCTACACCGAGATCTGGATCAGCGAAGCGCAGGAGCGCATGGTCCTGGCCGTCCCCGAAGCCAACCTCGGCGCGCTCCAGCGCATCTGCGACGAGGAATCCGTCGAACTCTGCGTCCTGGGCCGCTACGGCACGCCCGGCGCCGAACTCGTGCTCCACTATCACGGCGCGGAGGTCGGACGCCTCTCCATGCACTTCCTCCACGAGGGCATCCC
>JACVCK010000131.1 GCA_016742055.1 Phycisphaerales bacterium | reverse complement strand
GTTGGGGCCGCGGGCGGGGCCGATCTCTACACTTGGGCCCTGTGCGACTGGCGCTGCTGCCTTTGAATCCGACGGTGGGCGCGATCGACGGCAACGCGTCGCTCGCGTTGGAGGCGCTGCGCGGGCTTTCGGGAGTGGACCTGGCGGCGCTGCCGGAGTTGTTCCTGACGGGGTATCCGCCTCGGGATCTGCTGTGGCAGTCGGGGTTCGTGGAGGCGGCGATGGGCGCCGCGGCGGAGATGGCGCGTGCGGCGCCAGCGGGGATGACGGTGGTGGTCGGGTGTCCGTGGCGTGTGGGTCGGCGCGGGGTTTCGAACGCGCTGGCCGTGCTGCGGGGCGGCGTGGTGGAGCGCGTCTACCGCAAGCGCCTGCTGCCGACGTACGACGTGTTCGATGAGGACCGCTACTTCGTGCCCGGCGAGGAGCCAGCGTCGATCGACGTGGGCGGGATGAGCGTTGGGTTGAGTGTGTGCGAAGACCTGTGGCGCGGGGCGGACGCGGGCGCGCTCGAGCGCTACGCGGGCCGACCGGACCCGGTGGAGGACCTGGCGGCGCTGGGCGTGGGGATGATCCTGAACCCGTCGGCGTCGCCGTTCGTGCTGGGCAAGCGGGGGGTGCAGGAGGAGATCCTGCGCCGGCGCTGCCGCGAGCGGGGCGTGGTGGTCGCGGCGGTGAATCAACTCGGGGGCAACGACGATCTGATCTTTGACGGTCGCGCATCGGTGTACGTTCCGGACGCGGGCGAGCCGCACGGCGCGCGCCTGGTGGGCGTGTCGGAGGCGTTCTCGGGCGAGGCGCTGGTGGTGGACCTGCCGGCGCCGGGGCGCGTGGCCGATGCGGAGGCGCCGGAGGAGCGCGCGCTGTGGCGGGCGCTGACGACGGGGACGCGGGACTACTGCCGCAAGACCGGGTTTTCGCGGGTGGTTCTGGGCGTTTCGGGGGGGATCGATTCGGCGGTGACGGCGTGCGTGGCGGCGGCGGCGCTGGGGCCGGGGAACGTGCTGGGGCTGGCGATGCCGTCGCGGCATTCGTCGGCAGGGTCGGTGGAGGATGCGCGTTCGCTGTGCGCGGCGCTGGGCGTGCGGATGGAGTTGGTGGCGATCGAGGCGGCGCACGGGGCGATGGAGGGGATGCTGCGTCCGGCGTTCGGGCGCCTGGGCCTGCCCGCGGCGCCGGACCTGACGGACGAGAACGTGCAGTCGCGCCTGCGCGGCGCGGTGGTGATGGCGTTCTCGAACAAGACGGGCGCGCTGGCGCTGACGACGGGGAACAAGTCGGAACTGGCGGTGGGCTACTGCACGCTGTACGGGGACATGAACGGCGGCCTGGCCGTGCTGGCGGACGTGACCAAGGCGCAGGTGTACCGGCTGGCGCGGTGGATCAACGCGCACGCGGGGGAGGCGGGCTTCGCGGCGGCGCCGATTCCGGAGTCGTCGATCACGAAGGCGCCGAGCGCGGAACTGCGCCCGAACCAGACGGATCAGGACTCTTTGCCGCCGTACGACCAGATCGACGAAGTGGTGGAGCGGTTCGTCGAGCGCCGGCAGGGCGTGGCGGAGATCGCGTCGGAGTCGGGGATCGACGCGGGGACGGTGTCGCGGATCGTGCGGCTGATCCAGGGGAGCGAGTTCAAGCGGAAGCAGGCGGCGGTGGGTCTGAAGGTGACGTCGGTGGCGTTCGGGAGCGGTCGGCGGATGCCGATTGCGCAGGGTTGGAGGGTGGGTTAGGGCCCACAAGCCGTTCAAAAACTGGCCGCTCTCCATTGCCCATCAGCCGTCCATCCGATAAACTAACGAAGGCCTTCCCGTCCGAAGCCCCACGCACCGCGTGGGGTACTCAGTAGGACTGGCGGGCCTTTTTTCGTTCATCGCTTGGTGAGCGCTCGGTCGAACTCGTGGTCGCGGGGGACGAACTTCCAGTGGCGGTACGGCTGCGTCCAGCGGGAAGCGGGATCGCCGCCGGTGGTGACGCCGATGTTGAAGTTTGGCCGGATGCGGCAGATTCTGGAATGGATATGCCGGTAGAGCCGCTCCTTCGCGATCGTGCGCTTGCCCCGTCTAGCGGCGCCGTCGGGGCGGGCCAGATGCATGTCGTTGAGCCGAAACGCCATCGCGCCGAGCACGATGTCGAGGCACTGCAACGTCACGTGCTCATGGGAGCGCACCTCGGTCAGCGCGTCCTTCCGCAGGAAAACGCGCGTCGTGCGGAACGCCTTGGATTGGTTCAGCCCCAGGATGTACCCGCGGAAACGCTCGACTTTCTCGCCGGTGTGGGGGAACTGGTCGAAGTACACACGGAGGCCGGTCGGCGCAGCCGGGATCGGCCGGCTCTCGAAGCCGAAGCCGTGCTTGATGAACTGGTAGTAGAGGATGTAGTACTCCTGCTCGACCTGGGCGTCGCTCAAGCCGACCGCACGCTGGGCGTTCTGCCTGAACATGATCCGCACCTTGACCGTCCCGCGCTCGATCTCGTCGAAGAACGCGTCCATGAGCGCCGTGTACTTGCCGAGGTAGGGCTCGGTGACTTTCTGCCACTTCACTTCCTGGTGCAGGTTTAGCGAGCGCTTGGCTGCGTTCAATCGATTCGACAGTGATTCGATCTGCGACGCGCCGATGAGCGCCCCGCCGTAGAAATTGGAGTAGTACGCCCCGGCTCCCACGGACTCGTCGCAGTACAGGATGTATTCCTTCTCCTGTCGGCTCACGATCCATGTCAAGATACGGATGCGCCGCCATCCTCGCTGGCTCTGCGCTTTGGGACGGTCGGACCGGACGCCGCTATCCTGACCCCATGCCCTCGTTCGACGACATCCTGGGTCAGGAGCGCGCCGTCGGGGTGTTGCGCCGGGCGCTGGGCTCGGGGCGGCTGCACCATGCGTGGATCTTTCATGGCCCTGCGGGCGTGGGCAAGCGGACGACGGCGGAGGCGTTCGCCGCGCTTCTGCTGGATCCGACGGCGGCGCCGAACCTCGCGGGCGAACTGCAGGTGGACCCGGGCAGCGCGGCGCAGCGGCTGCTGAGCGCGGGGTCGCACCCCGACCTGCACGTGGTGAACAAGGAACTGGCGGAGTTCTCGCGGGACGACGGGACGCGCAGGGGCAAGCAGCGGTCGATCCCGATCGAGGTGGTGCGGGAGTTTCTGATCGAGCCGGCGACGCGCTCGGCGGGCGACGGCGCGGCGGGGGCGCGGGCGCGCCGAGTGTTCATCGTGGACGAGGCGCACCTGATGCAGGGCCCGTCGGCGAACGCGGCGCTAAAGATCCTCGAGGAGCCGCCGGCGGGGGTGGTGTTCATCCTCATCACGGACGATGAGAGCGCGCTGCTGCCGACGATCCGCTCGCGCTGCCAGCGTGTGGCGTTCACGCCGCTGGACGGGGCGGCGATGCGGGCGTGGATGCAGGCGTCGGGCTTGCAACTCGATCCAGCGCAGGAGGCGTGGCTGCTGGAGTTCGCGGACGGCTCGCCTGGGCGGGTGGCGACGGCGCTGGAGACGGGGCTGTACGAGTGGGCGGGCGTGGTGGAGCCGATGCTCGCGCAGTTCGAGCGTGGGCGCAGCCCGGAGGCGCTGGGTCAGACGATCAGTTCGCTGGTGGACGCCTGGGCCAAGGCCGAGGTCGAGAAGAAGGACAACGCGAGCAAGGACATCGCCAACAAAGCCGGGGCGGACCACATGTTCAACCTGCTGGCGAACTGGGCGAGGCGGCGCCTGCGGGCCGCGGCCGAGCGCGGAGCCGACACGGGGCCCGCAGCGGCGGCGGTGGACGCGATCGACGACGCGCAGCGGCGGCTGGAGACGAACGTGAACATGACGCTGGTGTTCGACGGCCTTGCGGCGCGGCTGGGGAGTTGACGGGGTGGGCGGGGCGGATCAGCAGTCCTGGTTGAACGCGGCGATGACGAGGTTGAGGTCGCGGAAGTCCACGGCGCCGCTGAGGTCGAAGTCGGCGTTGGGGTTGAAGGCGGGCTCGCCTGGCGCGGTGTTGAAGGCGTCCACGACGAGCATGAGGTCGGCCATGTCCACGGCGCCGTCGCCGTTGGCGTCGCCGGGGCAGGCGGCGAGGCAGCCGCGCCAGGGCGCGACGCCGTACGCGCCTACGCCGGAGGCCTGGGTGAAGAGGCCTGTGGCGATGAGGGCCGGGCGTCCGCCGCTGAGCGGGTGGACGGTGAGCGCGTCGATGCGCCCGTTGACACCCTGTCGAACTTGGGACCACGAGGCGCCGTCCCATCGCGCGATGGAGCCGAAGGGTGTGAAGTCGATGAGGCCGAAGGAGCCGGCGACGTAGAGGGCTTCGCCGGAGCCGTCGTTGAAGACTCGCAGCGCGCGGGCCGGGGCGGAGAGGAATCCGGGCAGGGGGCGCCACGCGTCGCCGTCCCAACGCGCGACGAAGCGCACGGGGCTCGCGCCGCTGAACGTGAAGTCGCCCGCGGCGTAGAGTTGGCCCTGGAACGACGCCAGCGCGCGCACCGTGCCGTTGAAGCCGTCCCCGAACGCGCTCCACGCCGAGCCGTCCCAGAAGGCCACGCTGCGCACGGTCAGGCCGCCGGCGTTTGTGAACGAGCCGCCCACGGCCACGCCGCCGTTCCACGGGATGATCGCGTGCACCTGTGCGGCGCCGCCGGAGAGGCCGCTGGCGAGCGAGCGCCATGCATTGCCGTCCCAGCGGGCGATGCGGGGCGCGGCGACGCCGTCCACCGCCGTGAAGGCGCCGCCGGCGTACAGGTCGCCGCCGATGGAGGCGAGCGCGAAGGCCTGGCCGGAGTTGAGATCGGCGAATCGTGACCAGGCCTGTCCGTCGAAGGCGGCGATGCTCTGGGCGAGGTGGACCTCGCCGCTGGCGGTGAAGGCGCCGCCGGCGAGGACGCGCGGGCCGTGGGGGGTGTCGTGGACGGTCAGCGCGGAGACGTGGGCGTTGAGCCCGGCGCCGAGGTTGTGCCACTGCCCGGATGCGTCGAGGCGCGCCACGTTCGGGCGCCACCGCCCGCCGATCGCCCGATAGTCGCCGCCGATGTAGAGGTCGCCGGTCTGCGGGTCTGAAGCGACGGCGCCGATGGCGGAGATATGTGCGGCGCCGCGGTGCGGCACGAACGGCACGAGCGCCTCGCCGTTCCATTCGGCCAGGCTCCGCGCCAGGACATCGGCGCCGAGGGTGTCGAAGGCGCCGAGGATGAGAAGGCGTCCGTCGATGACGGCGGCGCTGTAGTAGCGCGGCGCGGTGATCGTGTCCCATGTGTTCGGGGGCTGTTCAGGAAGGGGCGCAAACGAATCACCGGTCCATCGTGCGGCGAGGACTGATGGGGCGCCATCGGAGACGCGGACGGAGCCCACGACGACCAGTTCCTCGGCTCCGTTCACGACGGCGCTCGCGGCGGCGCTGACGTCCGTGCCTTCGCCCAGGCCGAGCCGTTTCCACGCGGCCCCGTCCCAGCGCGCGAGGCCGTTGGCGGGTCCGCCGTCGAGCAGGGTGCGGATCGAGCCGCCGGCGTAGAGCGCGCGTCCGAAGCCGTCGTCGTGCCACGCGAGCGTGCGGACGGTCGCTGCGCCGAAGCCGGGCGGGGGGAAGAGCCCGTCGCCCAGGGAACTCCACGCTTTGCCGTTCCAGCGGGCGATGGAGTTGAACGGCTGGCCGCCGATGTTCCGGAACGGGCCCGCGGCGTAGAGCGCGTGCCCGTGCCCGGAGCCGTCGTCGCCGGTGAGCAGCGCGTACACGGCGCCGCCCACGTCCAGACCGGAGCCGACCGACGTCCACTGCGCGCCGTCCCATCGCGCCAGGCCGCGTGGCGGCGAAATCCCGGCGAACGTTCCTGCGAAGAGGCGCGGCGGCGCGGGGCCGTCGCCGTCTTCATCGAACTCGGCCAGGGCGTAGATACCGCCGATCACGCCCCCGACGGGCTCCCAGCCGCCGGCGCGCCAGCGGGCCGCGCCGCTGTGGGACTGGCCATTCACCCGCGTGATGTCTCCGCCGACGTAGAGCGCGGGGCCGGAGCCGTCGTCGTGCACGAGCATCGCGCGGATGCCGTCGAGGTTGAACTCGAGCCCGGGGAGGGGCTCCAGGCGACCGTCGCGGAGGCGTCCGACGCCGCCGGGCTGGATCCCCGGGCCAAAGTTCTGGCTGCCGGAGCCGACGTACAGCGCGGGTCCGGAGCCGTCGTCGAACATCGCCGCGGTCGCGTACCCGCTGGAGATGTACGGCAGGCCGCCGAAGTCGGACTCCCAGTCGGGTTCGCAGGGCTGTGCGAGCGCCGCGGCTGCGAACGAGAGGGACAGAACCGCAAGGGGGCGGGGTCGAGATGTCATGGCTGTCCTCCGGGTGGGCTGAGCGGAGCGGGACGGAGATGTCCGCCGATGCTTCCCGGTACGCGTCGCTTCGCTCCCCGGCTGCGGGGAGTTCAGGAGAAACCTTCAGGAGGGCCCGGACCACTACCATATCCCGAATGACCTTCCTCCTGATGGCGCTGGGGGCTCTCTTTGTGGCGGCGGCGCTGGCCGCGGCGTGGCTGGCGGCGCAGCGGGCGCACCTGCTTCGATCGCTGTCGGAGCGTGACGCGGCGCTGCGGGGTCGTGAGGCGGAGTTGGCGCGTCTGGGCGAGTCGCTGCAGGGCGCGGCGCGGGAGGCGGGGGACCACCGGGCGCAGTGCGCGGCGCTGACCGAGCGGGTGCGCGCGTTCGAGGGGCGGATTGAGGAAGACGCGCAGCGCCACGCGGCGAACCTCAAGCAGATCAACGAGACGTTCGAGTCTCTGGCGGCGCGCGCGCTGGACGCTTCGAGCAAGCGGTTCCTTGAACTGGCGCAGCAGCGCCTGGCGGCGCAGCAGAAGGACGCGGGCGCGGAGATCGAGGCCCGGCGCAAGGCGGTGGAGGACATGGTCCGCCCGATCGCCGAGACGCTGAAGAAGACCGACGAGAAACTCGCGTCCCTCGAGAAAGAACGCGCCCAGCACCACGCCACCCTCCTCGAGAACATGCGGAACCTCCGCGACGCCGGCGACACACTGCGCCTGCGGACCGACGACCTGGTCAACGCGCTCCGCAAACCTCAGGTCCGCGGCGCTTACGGCGAGATGATCCTGGAGCGCGTCGTCGAACTCGCGGGTATGCGCTCCTACTGCCACTTCAACACGCAGGAATCCAGGCGCGACGGCGCCGACAACCTGCTGCGCCCGGACATGGTCGTCAAGCTCCCGAACGGGCGCAGCGTGGTGATCGACGCCAAGACCAACATCGACGCGTACATCGAGGCCATCCACGCCCGCGACCCCGCGGAGGCCGAGGCGCAACTCGACCGCTTCGCCCGCCACGTCGCCGAACAGGCCAACAGTCTCGCGAAGAAGGACTACGCCTCGCTCATCGACGGCTCGCCGGAGTTCGTGGTCATGTTCATCCCCGGCGATCAGTTCATCGACGCCGCGCTCCAGCGCAGGCCCGACCTCCTGGACCTCGCCGCGCAGAAGAACATCATCCTCGCGAGCCCCAGCACGCTGATCGGGCTGCTGCGGGCGGTGCAGATCGGCTGGCGGGAGAAGCAACTCTCGGACTCGGCGGAGGAGTTGTTCGAACTTGGCCGCACGCTGCACGAGCGGATCGGGACGGCGATGGAGCACGCCTCGCGCGTGGGGGCGGGGATCGAGACGGCGCGCAAGGCCTGGAACAACTTCGTGGGCTCGGTGTCGAGCCGCCTGATCCCGACGGTGCGGACGTTCGAGGAACGCGGCGCCCGCTCGTCGCGGACGATCGACGAACTCACGCCGATCGAGGGCGAGACGCGCGAGGCGCCGGGGATGCGGGAGGGGGGGACGGGGGGGGGTGAGGCGCGGCCGCCGTGCCGATGAGGTAGACGGTGTCTCCGACCTTCGATGCCCAGTCGCGCACGGCCTCGT
>JACVCK010000130.1 GCA_016742055.1 Phycisphaerales bacterium | reverse complement strand
ATCCTACACCGGGGGCTACGGCGGTGGCGAGAGCGCCTCATCCGGAGGCGATAGCTACGGCGGAGGCGGCTATGGAGGAGGCGGGGGAGGAGGAGGGGGATACGAAACTGGAGGCGGAGGAGGGGATGGCTTCTCCTACGGTGGAGGAGGCGGGGCTCCGGGGCCCCGGCGCGCGGGGGTTCGGCGGCGCCGCGCCCTGCTACAGGCCCCCCAGGCGGCAGGGGTTCACATCCGGGGGCCGGGGGGGCGGTTTTGAGGAGGTCCGACTTGCTCCGAGAAGGTCCGATCACAACCATGCGTGCTCGATGCGCGCCCGATGGCCCATCATCCTGTGGTCGTACCTGGGGGCGGACCTCTGGCGGTTCGTCGCGCTCACGGCGGCGACGCTGGTGGGGGTGATCGCGTTCGCGGCGGCGATCAAGCCCCTGGCCGACGGCAAACTGGACCCCGGCCAGGCGCTGAAGTTCATGCTTCTGGCGGTCCCGCCGATGCTGCAGTTCGCGCTGCCGTTCGCGTCGGGCTTCGGGGCGACGCTCTCGCATCACCGGTTCGCCTCGGACAACGAGGCGACGGCGGCGATGGTGGGGGGCGTGAGCCACAGGGCGCTGCTCGTGCCCGCGTTGGTGACGGGGCTGCTGCTGTCGGCCGGCCTGTACGGGCTGAGCAACTCGGTGATCCCCAGATTCCTGCGGTCGATGGAGGTCCTGCTCGTCCGCGACGCGGGGCGGCTGCTGACCAACTCGATCGAGAGCGGCGCGTCGGTGCGACTGCCCGACGGCGCCATGCTGCACGCGGATCAGATCGATGAACTCGGCCCGGACGCCTCCAGCGGCGCGAGCAACGTGCTGGTGATGCAGGGCGTGGTGGCGTTCAAGCCCACGGCCGAGGGCGCGCCCGAGTGGGAGGCGACGGCCCGGCGCGCGGGCGTGTGGCTCTTCACCGGCGAGTCGGCGCGGGAGACGAGCGTGCGCATCTCGCTGCGGGACGCGCTGGTCGTCCGCGCCGGCCAGGGCGCCGCCGAGAGCGGGACCGTCGGCTTTCGCTTTTCCCTCGCGGGCGGGTTCAGCGACGACCCGAAGTTTTACTCCTCCGCCGCGATGGGCGAACTGCGCCGGCGGCCGGAGCGCGTGAGTTCGATCGACCACGTCCGGCGCGACCTGGTGGGCAGACTCGAGCGTGGGCGGATCGAGGGCGAGATCCGCGGCGCCATCCGCGCAACGCAGGCGCTGGCGCTGGAGGACGCGGACGGACAGCGGGTGTCGATCCGGGCTGAGGGGCTGGAGCCGATGGCGGACGGGCGCTGGCGCCTGATCCCCGGGCGCAGCGCCGGCGCGGTGGACCTGACCTGGCGGCTGGGGTCGAACCGCACTCGGATCCAGAGCGCGGAGGAGGCGTGGATCGGGCTCGACGACACGCCGATCTCCTCCGACAGCCCGCGCCCGCGCTTGTTCCTCGAACTCATGAGCGTGCGCACGGTGGACCCCGGCGCCGAGGGCGGCGCGACGGAGCGCTCCCGCCAGGCGATCGGCCCGCTGTACCTGGCGGGCGAGCCCGGCACGCCGCTCCTGGAGACCAGCGTGGACGACCTGGTGCGCATCGCCGAGCAGGAGGCGGCGGCGCGGAAGGACGAGGGCATCGCCGCGGCGGCGGCCCGGCTGCGGGGGCAACTCGAGAAACTCGACCGCGAGATCCTGAGCAAGCGTCAGGAGCGTTTCGCGGCGTCGGCGGCGTGCCTGGTGATGCTGATGGCGGGTGCGGTGGCGGGGCTGCGTCTGGCGGACAGCCGGCCGCTGCTGGTGTACGCGTGGTCGTTCTTTCCTTCGGTGGGCGCGCTGATCACGATCGAGGCGGGCCAGAGCATGACGCACCGCTCGGGCGAGCACGGGCTGCTGGTGATGTGGGGCGGCGTGGGCGCGCTGGCGCTGTTCGTGCTCGCGGAGTTCTGGCGCCTGCGCCGGCATTGAAAGGACTTGTGCGACGGATGACGCGCCTGGACCGGTACATCGCGAGGCAGTTCCTGGTGAACGTGGCCGTGCTGCTCGTGCTGCTGGGCACGCTGATCGTGACGATCGACGTGATCCTGAACCTCAGCCGTTTCTTCGAGGCCGGGGCGGAGATCGCGGGGGATTCGTCGGTGGTTCGGCGCACGCTGGCGACGATCGTCTGGGTGGTGGACCTCTGGGGGCCGCGTTTGCTGCAGTTGTTCAACTACCTGGCGGGGGTGGCGCTGATCGCGGCGATGGGGTTCACGTGCGCGCAACTGGTCCGGCGTCGCGAACTGGTGGCGGCGCTGGCGGGTGGGCTGAGTCTGCACCGGCTGGCGCGCCCGTTCCTGCTCGTGACGCTCGGCGTGTGCGCGCTGCAGGCGCTGAACCAGGAGTTGGTCGTGCCGCGGATCGCGCCGCTGCTGACGCGCGACATGAACGACGCCTTGCGGCGGGACCTCAAGCCGTTCGATGTGCCGCTGATGAAGGACGGGTCGGGCCGGTTGCTCTACGCGGTGGAGCACAGCGCGTCGGAGGGCCGGCTGCGGAAGGTGCGGGTGTGGGAGCGCGACGCGGAGGGGCGGGCGACGGCGCGCGTGTCGGCGTCGGGCGCGTCGTGGGACGGGCGGTCCTGGGTTCTCGAGGGCATGAAGGTCGAATCGGGCCGGCCCAGCGAGGACCTGGCGCGCGGCGTCCTTGTCACCGACCTGGACCCCACCGCGCTGGTGGTGCGCCGGTTCGAGGGCTACGGGCAGAACCTCTCGTGGCGGCAGATCAGCGCCATGCTCCGACATGCGCCGGTGGACGACGTCACCCGCGCCCGGTTCGACCGCATCCGCTACGGACGCATCGCCACGCTCGCCGGCACGTTCCTCGCCGTGGTCATCGCCCTGCCCTTCTACCTCGTGCGCGAACCGAAGAACATGGCGGCGCAGACCCTCAAGGCGGCCCCCATCGCGGGCGCGGCGCTGGTGGGCAGCGTGATCGGGCCGGTCGCGGCCATGCCGGGGCTGCCGGCGTGGCTCGGCGTGTTCGTGCCGGTGATGGTCCTGGCGCCGATCGCGCTCGCGGCGTCGGTGAGCGTCAAGACCTGACCGGGCTCACTCCGGCTCGGGCGCGGGCGCGGGGCTCGGCGCTTCGGGCGGCGCGGGCAGGGCCGGACGTTCGGCGGCGCTCAGTTCCGAAACGTGGAAGGGATCGAAGCCCATGCTCACGGCGGAACTGGCGGCCGGGCCGTCGCGCCGCAGCGTGAGCGCCTTGCGGTTCTTCATCACGATGAAGAAGTCGTCCACGCGGAGCAGGGAGGTGGCGAAGGAGTCGTTCTGGATGACGATGTGGATGACGGTGCGCCCGTTGTCGAACTGCAGGGCGATGGGGATGGCGGGGTTCTGCTGGCTGCCGCCGCCGCCGCCCCGGACGCCGGACTGGCCGTAGGCCGCGGCGAAACTCTCCAGCATCTCGGAGAAGCCGGTCGGCGCTTCGACGAAGTCGCCGAACTCGCGCTGGATCATGGCGGAGAAGAGCGCGATCTCCTCGTCGGCGACGTCTGCGGAGGCGCTCTCGCGGAGGTGCGTGCGGACGGCCTGCACGTCGCCGTCGGAGACGGCCTGGACCATCGGCGCCGATCCGCCGACGATCTGCGTCTTGTACATCGACCACGCCTGCGCCAGACCGATGGAGATCGCGAGCCAGCCGACGGTGGCGAGGATGCCCAGCGCGACGCCGACGCCCGCGAGGGCCTTTCCGGTGACGCGGCCCCGGGACTTGCCGATGCCCGCGAGCGCGAGCCCGCCGAACAGCACGGCGAGCACGCCGAGCCCGGGGATGCAGCAGACCACCGCCAGGATGAGCGACAGGACGGCGAGGATGCTGACGCGGGGCGGCTCTTCGAGACCGAACTCGTCGCGCCGGCGTTCCGCGGGGTATTGGGCGTAGGGGTTGTCGCTCATGGAAGTCCCAATCTACCAGCGCCGCGGCCCCCGGTCCGCACGGACCGGGGTTAGAGCGGCTCGTCCTGTTGTTCTTCCACGGCGTCGAGCCATTTCGCGCGGAGGGCGCGGGTGGCGGGGCCTGGGGCGCCGGTCCCGAGGGGCGCCGCTTCGATGCGGACCACGGGCAGGACGCCCCAGGAGGAGTTGGTCAGGAAGGCCTCGTCGGCGCCGAGCAGGTCGTCCACCGTGAGCATGCGGGCCTCGCAGGCCAGGCCCATGTCGGCGGCGAAGTCGAGGACGGCGCGCCGGGTGACGCCCGGCAGCACGGGGCTGCGGAGGGCGGTGGGGGCGGGGTCCTCCTCGCCTCGGGCGATGGGGGTGAGGACCGCGCCGTCCTTAATAAGGAAGAGGTTGCTGACGGCGCCGCCGCCGAGGTGATTGGTGACCTGGAGGAGGATGGCCTCGCCCGCGCCGGCGCGGGCGGCGTGCTGGAGTTCTCGGAGCCGCGCCCAGTAGTTGAGGGTCTTGTGGCCCTGGGTGGGGTCGAGGGGGTTGAGCCGGAGGGCGCCGATCACGGCCATCACGCCGCGCTCGAACATCTCGGCGGGGTAGGGCGTGGCGGGCTGGGCGGCGATCATGACGGTGGGATCGACGGGCCCGGGCCCGCCGGAGGCGAGGAGGTTGAGGTCGCCGCCGGTGACGGTGAGGCGCACGCGGGCGCGGTCGAGGGCGCTCTCTTCGACGACGCGCTGCACGGCCTCGCCAAGCGGATTGAGCCGGAGCGACTCGGTGAGGCCCAGTTCGCGGGCCGAGCGCTGGAGCCGGTCGAGATGCTCGAACAAGCGAAAGACGCGCCCGTTGACCGCGAGCATGGTCTCGAAGAGCCCCACGGCGTGCTGGACCGCGGCGTCGAAAGCCGACAGGCGCGCCTCGGCGCGCTCCACGAACTGGCCGTTGATCCACACGGAGCCGCTCACGGCGCGTGGCCCTCAAGGGGTCGGCGGGCGATGACGACGAGTTTGCGCCCGAACAGCGCCTCGGAGGAGTTCTGCAGGCGGACGCCCTCGCCTTCGCCCCAACGCCGGCGGGCGAGCAGTCGGACCAGCGGCGCGAGCCAGGCCCAGACGAGGGAGGAGGACTGGCGCTTGTCGGTCATGAGGCGCTCGAGCCGCAGGCCGCAGCGTCCGAGCATGAAGCGGTGCCGGTCCACGGTGAAACTGGCCAGGTGCTGGTTGACGGGGTTGTCGTTGGCGGGATCCAGGGGCGGGAAGGAGTAGAAGTAGCCGGTCATGAGGAAGGAGAGGCGCGACTTGAAGGAGGAGATGTTGGGTGTTGTGAAGACGAGCGCGCCGCCGGGTTTGAGGATGCGTGCGGCCTCGGAGTAGAGCGCGCGGTGGCCGTCGAGGTGTTCGACGAGTTCGACGGCGACGGCCAGGTCGAACGAGCGGTCGGGATACGGCAGGCGCCCGTTGGCGTCCACGCCGAGGCACTCGACGCCCTTGGCGCGGAACATCTCGGGAAAGAGGTCGCAGGCGCTCACGGCGTATCCGGCTTCGTGCAGCCGTGCGGAGAGCGCGCCCTGTCCGGCGCCGATGTCCAGCACCCGGACGTTCGGCCCCGGCGCTTGGACGGCGCGGAGCAGGTCCACCACGCGGGCGTGCGTGCCGGGGATGGCCATTTCGCGCAGCGGCGCGTCGGGCGCGGCGGCGGCGTGGGATTCGCGCGCTGGCGCGACGCTGGTCACGGGGCGAGGGCTCCGGGCTCGGGCGAGGCCGCGGCCGGGGGTGGGTCGGCGGCGCGATCGCCGGCGCCGAGGATCCGCGGCGCCGCCCAGAAGAGCCCGGCGCCGAGCCCGCACAGCGCCAGGTGCAGCGCCGCGACCAGGAGCGCGCCGTTGCGCGGGAGCCGGAACGACGCCCAGACGACGAGGATGTAGACGGCCGCGGCGATGGCCCATTCGACGAGCGCGACGCCGATGACGAGGGGGCCGAGCGTGGCGATGAGGGCGACGACGCCGACGGCGGCGAGCATGCGCGCGAAGGCCAGGCGTTTGTCGCCGAGTGGGCGCGAGAGCGTGCGCCCGGCGATCCAGAGCGCGAGGACGCCCAGGAGCGCGGACAGAGGCCCGATGGCGAGGGTCTGGAGCGCGGCGACCAGGCCCCGGGGCGCCCAGGCGCCGGCTTCGGCGCGCGGCGCGCGCGAGGCCTCCACGGCCGCGAGGATCGACGCCGTGATGAGCGTCGTGACGCCGACGGTGAGGAAGACCTGCCAGGTGAGAAACCCGGGGCGGGACATGGGCGCTTCCTCGCGCACGACGACGACGCGCTGCTCGACGGCGGGGGGCGTTGGGACGGGCGCGCTGCCGGGCGCGAGGTCATAGGTTCCGGCGGGCTTCGACGCGTCCGAGGGAGGTTGTGGGGCGTCTTCGGGCATCTTGAAGAGGATACCCGCCGCGGCGGCGCGGCGCGGGGGCTACGATCTCGACCCATGAACACGGCCCAAACCTTCACGATCGGACTGGTTCAGCGCTCCTGCTCGGAGGACCGCGCGAAGAACGTGGCACGGGCGCTGGAGGGCGTTCGGGAGGCGGCGTCGCGCGGCGCGCAGATCGTGTGCCTGCAGGAGATGTTCAACGCGACGTATTTCTGCAAGCGTGAGGACTTTGACCTCTTCGACATCGCCGAGCCGATCCTGGGGCCCGACACCGGGCCGACCGTGCTGGCCTGCCAGGACGAGGCGAAGAAACTCGGCGTGGTGATCGTGGCGCCGATCTTCGAGCGGCGGGCGCCGGGGCTGTACCACAACTCGGCGGCGGTGATCGACGCGGACGGCGAACTGCTGGGCGTGTACCGGAAGATGACGATCCCCGACGATCCGATGTACTACGAGAAGTTTTACTTCACCCCCGGCGACGCGGTGGAGCCGGCGCCCGGCACGGCGAAGAAGTGCAGCGCCGCGAGCGGGTACCGCGTTTGGCACACGCGGTTCGCGAAGGTGGGCGTGCTGATCTGCTGGGACCAGTGGTACCCGGAGAACGCGCGCGTCACCGCGCTGCTGGGCGCGGAGGTGATCTTCTACCCGACGGCGATCGGCTGGCGGCCGGAGGAGCGCGCCGAGTTCGGCGAGGACCATCGCGAGGGCTGGCGGACGGTGCAGCGGGCGCACGCGGTGTCGAACGAGTTGTTCGTCGCCGCGGTGAACCGGACGGGGCACGAGTCCGAGCCGGGGACGAGCGGGATCGACTTCTTCGGCTCTTCGTTCGTGGCCGATCCGTTCGGGCGCGTGGTGGCCGAGGGCCCCACGCACGAGGAGGCGGTGATCGTGCACGCGTGCGACCGCACGCTGATCGACAAGACGCGCCGGCACTGGCCGTTCTTCCGCGACCGGCGCGTGGACGCGTTCGGGCCGCTGACCGAGCGCTGGATCGGCAACGGCTGAGCCCATGAGCGCCGACCCCCGGAGCACGACGACCCGTCGCTGGCCCGCGGAGTGGGAGCCCCACGACGCCACGTGGCTGTGCTGGCCCCACAACGAGGAGGACTGGCCCGGCAAGTTCGGCCCCATCGATTGGGCGTTCGCGGAGATGGCGCGCCTGATCGCGGGCGCGGAGGATGGGCCCGGCGAGCGCGTGGAGATCCTCTGCCACAACGAGGAGATCCTGAGGCGGGCGCGCCTGTGCTGCCAGCAGTCCGGCTGCACGATGGGGCGCGTCGGCCTGCACCTGTGCGCCAACGATCGCGGATGGGTCCGCGACGCGGGGCCGACCATCGTCCGCTCCGGAATCGGCGCCGGGGGCGGCCTGGAGTTGATCGACTGGCGCTTTAACGCGTGGGCGAAGTACGACAACTTCGCGCTCGACGACGCCATCCCCGCGGCGATCGAGCGTCTGACGCGTCTGCCCCGCGTCGAGCCCATGCGCCCCGACGGCGCGGGCCGCCTGGTGATGGAGGGCGGCGCCATCGAGACCGACGGCGCCGGCCTGCTGCTGGCCACCGACGAGTGCCTGATGGACCAGCGCACGCAGGCGCGCAACCCCGGGCTCACGCGCGCGCAGTACGAGCG
>JACVCK010000129.1 GCA_016742055.1 Phycisphaerales bacterium | reverse complement strand
GCGCATAGGCGAGCACGAACTCGTACCACTGCCGGTTCGTGACCTCGGTCCTGGCGATGCGGTAGCGGTAGTCCACGCCGCCGACGCGCAGGATCCCTCCTCCACCGAGCCCCACCCAGTCGGCGTTGCGCGCGTGGCCGATGGTCGCCCAGTCGTAGCCGTGGTCCTGGATGGTCGGATCGCGGAATGACCGCCAGCCGTCCTGGAACTGCGAGCCGGCGAGCGCGCCGGAACTGAACAGCGCCGCGGCGGAGGCGGCGGCGAGGGGACGAATCACGTTGGGCATGGCGCGGGTTCCCGGACGTTGGGGTTTGGAGGCCTGTGCAACCTCCATTGTGTCGCGCCGGGGCGGGCTTGCAAGGGGGTTGTTGAGGATTCGGCGCGCGCGGCTCAGGGGGTGGGGTTGTCCAGCCCGCCGAAGCGGCGGCTGCGGGAGGCGAAGTCGCGGATCGCGCTCTGAAGATGTTCGGCGCGGAAGTCGGGCCAGAGGGTGGGGGTGACGTGGAGTTCGGAGTAGGAAATCTGCCAGAGCAGGTAGTTGCTCACCCGCATCTCGCCGGCGGTGCGGATCAGGAGGTCCGGGTCGGGCAGGCCGGCGGTGTCGAGGGGCGTGGAGACGGCGGCCTCGTCGATGTCGTCGGGGTTGATCTCGCCGGCTGCGGCCTTGCGCGAAAGGGCGCGGACGGCGTCGGCGATCTCGGCGCGTGAGCCGTAGTTGACGGCGAGGCAGAGCGTGGGCCCGGTGCAGTGTCGTGTGGCTTCGAGCGTGCGGTCGAGCTCGGCGAGGGCTTCGGGCGGCAGGCCGTCGCGCCGTCCGATCTGTCGGAAGCGCATGTTGTGCTTGACGAGCAGTTCGCGTTCGGCGCGCATGTATTCGAGGTAGAGCGCCATGAGGGCTTCGACCTCTTCGCGCGGGCGCTTCCAGTTCTCGAGGGAGAAGGAGTAGAGCGTGAGGGCCTCGACGCCGAGTTTGCCGCACTCTTCGACGGCGGCGCGGACGGCGAGCGCGCCGGCCTTGTGCCCCGCGCGTCGGGGCAGGCCGCGCTCCTTGGCCCAGCGCCCGTTGCCGTCCATGATGATGGCGATGTGCCTGGGGATGCGCGAGGGCGGCACGTCGGGGAGGCGCGTGAGCGGGTCGGCCTTGGGGTTGAGGGCCTGGATGCGCCGGAGGGCCTCGTGGTCAGCGGGGCCGAGCGTTGCGTGTTGGGGGGGATTTGCGGCGCCGGTGGTGGGCATTGGCGTGACTCTGGGTGTCGGGATGATCGTAGGTTCCGGGGCGTTGTACGGGATCGCGGGGCCGCGGGTTCAGAGGTTCTGCGCAGACAACGACCCGCGTCGGAGCGATCAGGCGCGGGTCGTCTCGGTCGTTTCCGATGTGGTTCGCGCCGTGGTTTAGGCGACGAGGTCCTTGAGGCCCTTGAGGGGGCGGATGCGCACGACCTTGCGGGCGGGCTTGGCGGCGAACTTCTGCATCTCGCCGGTGAAGGGGTTCTTGCCCATGCGCTCCTTGGTGGCGGGCTTCTTCACGACCTTCACGCGCATGAGGCCGGGGACGTTGAACACGCCGACCTTGCTGTTGAGGTCCTTCTCCATCATGGCCGACATGATGTCGAACATGCGGACGACGTCGCCGCGCTTCATGCCGGTGTGCTCGGCGAGGGTCCGATAGATCTCGCCCTTGGTGCGCGCCTTGGAGGCGGCGGTGATCTTGGGAGCGGGAGCGGCGGCTTTCGCGGCCTTCTTGGCGGTCTTCTTCTTAGTGGTCTTCTTCGCCATCAGCGATCTCCGTACGGGGTGACTCGTGATCGGGTCCATCCGGTCGGCGTGAGCGCACACGCGAAGACGCCGCGGCCGAGGCCCAAAACCACGAGGTTTTGTACCGCATGCCTCCCGGACGCACAAGGGGCGCCCCTCCGGGCCCACGGGGATTGCTCGGGAAAACGGGGCGGAACGGGCGCCGGGCGGCAGGGCGACCGGGGTCCGGGCGGCGCCTTCCGGCTCCCGGGAGGAGGGCGCCGGGCCTCGCGGGGAGCCCTGAAACGGGGCCGAATCCCGCAATCCAGCCGGAAAAACGGGGAAACCGCCGGGCCCAGGGGTGCGAAAGTGGTCGTGAATCTCCCAAATCCTGGGCTACACTCCGAATGGAAGGAATAAAGCGGCGATTCGGCCCCCGAGGACCGATTCGCAGGCCCCAGAACGGGCCGCTTTGACCGAAGACCCTGTCTGTCTGCGGCGACTTGGCGCCTGAGAGGATCACATGAGCGAGCAGAGCAAGTCTTGGGCCAGCGTGGGCGTTGTCGCCGCGCTGGCGGGTGTGGCCGGCGGTCTGGGGGGCGCTCCGGCGTCGGCCCAGCCGGTGAGCGTTCGGTGGGAGGCGTCGGCGCTGCCGTTCACGCCGCTGCACTCGTACGCGTCGGGTTCGTACGGGAATGGCAAGGTGTTCGTGACGGGGATCTCGGGCCAGGGCCTGCACTTCCTGATCCAGGGGCACGGCGAGACGGTGGCGTTCCCGCTGTCGGTCTACAGCGACAAGATCTACGTGCTGGATGAATCGTCGGGCCAGTTGTTCACGGGCGGCACGGCGCACCTGAGCGCGTCGCTGCGCGACCGACTGCGCGTGACGAACTCGGCGCAGGTGCAGTTCGGGAACACGCTGTACATCTACGGCGGCTACGGCCCGGTCGAGGGCGTGAGCGAGTGGTACACCTACGCCTCGGTCGTCGCGGTGGATCTGGCGGCGGTGGACGCCGCCGTGCGCGCCGGCCAGCCGGTCCCCGAGGCCGCGTTCAACGTGATGGCCTCGGGCGCGTCGCAGGTGGCCGGCGGCAACCTCGTGCGGATGGGCGACAAGTTCGCGCTGGTGGGCGGGTCGAACTTCGAGGGCGACTACGGCCTGGGCTTCAACAACCCGCAGATCTTCACGAACACGTACTCGGACAGCGTCCACGTGTTCGACTCGACGGTCAGCATGACCACGCCGATCGAGACGTTCGTCGATCCCTACTGGCTCCACCGGCGCGACATGCAGGCGCTGCCGATCACGCTGGGCATGGGCGAGGGCTCGCGGTACGGCTTCTCGGCGCCCGGCGGGGTGTTCAACGCCGTGTTCCCGTGGGAGAACCCGCTGGTCTACGGCCTGGGCGACACGGAGGTGACCACGGACGTGAAGTTCATCCAGAAGATGAACCAGTACGAGGGCGCGCACGTCAGCCTCTACTCGGCGTCCACGGGCGACAACCGCCTGATCCTGATGGGCGGCCTGACGTTCCAGGTGTACGACGACTTCTTCGGCGAGTGGTACTACGACTTCACGGTGCCCTGGAGCGACACCATCACGCAGTTGACGGTGAACTCGGGCGGCGCCTTCGTGGCCGACAGCGAGATCTTCGTGGGCTCCATGCCGCTGCCGATGAGCAACGGGCGGTTCCATGTGGCGTCGAACATCCCGCAGAACGAGAACCACCAGATCCTGCTCGATCAGGTGCCGCACAACGAGCACCTGATCGGGCGCGTGTACGGCGGCCTGGCGGCCGACTCGGCGTCGGCGGAGCCGCCGACGTGGGCGTCGTCGGTGGTCCACAATGTGTACATGGCGGTGGGCGTGCGGGGCGACGTGAACAAGGACGGCGTGGTGAACTTCGCGGACCTGAACATCCTGCTGGGCCAGTACAACCAGTCGGGCGCGCTCTCGGCGGACATGAACCTCGACGGCACGGTGAACTTCGCGGACCTGAACGTGGTGCTGTCGAACTTCAACAGCACGACGCCGGGCTGAGGCCCTGCGGACGCTCGTTGCCACAGTATCTGTTGACCCCAAGGCCGCCGCGTTCGGGCGGCTTTTTTCTTTGATAGCATGACGGGCGCGGGTTCTGCTTTCCCTGCTGTCGCAAAGGAGACTGACATGACGACCGCCTCCGCCTCGGTGGACTCCCGATCCGGCCGCGCGTTTGCGCTGGGCGCCGCGTTCGCGGCGTGCGTGTGCGGAGCGTTCTTCGTGGGGCTTGCGAGGTCCCCCGTCGCCACGGCGCAGCCGGGCGCGGAGAAGGGCGCGAAGACCTGGGCGCCCGGCGGGACGCGCGAGGTCTGGACGCCTGAGAACTCGGTGTTCGCGTTCATCGACCACCAGACGGGCCTCATGAGCATCGTGGGCAACGACACGCCGGTGTCATTCAAGAACTTCGTGCTGGCGCTGGGGGAGACCGCGAAGTTGCACAGCATGCCGGTGGTGCTGACGACCAGCGCGGAGGCCGGGCCGAACGGGCCGCTGCTTCCGGAACTGATCGAGATGTTCCCCGGAGCGCCGCTGATCTCCCGGCCCGGGCAGATCAACGCGTGGGAGAACGCCGACTTCGTCGAGGCCATCCGCAAGACGGGGCGCAAGAAGATCATCATGTCGGGCATCACCACGGACGTCTGCGTGACGTTCGCCGCGCTCTCGGCGCTCGACGCGGGGTACGAGGTCTACGTGGTGGTGGACGCGAGCGGCTCGATGAACGAGGCGGTGCAGGCCGCGTCGCTGATGCGGATGCAGGAAGCGGGCGCGATCATCGGCAACTGGTTCGCCATCTCCTGCGAACTGCTGTGGGACTGGCGCAACCCGACCGGCCCGGGGACGGCCGAGTTGTTCGTGAACCGCTTCCAGGCCTATTCCAACGTGTTCAAGAGCCACCAGGCGGCGCAGCGGCCGGCGCGCTGACGTTTCCACGACGTGCGTCGAACCGCAGGGGGGCTCGGTCCCTCCCGCGCCGTCCACCGATCGGCTGTCGAACGGAGCGCCCGCATGTCGCGCCGCATGGACCTGAACCGTCGGTCATTTCTTCGCGCCTCCGCGGCGCTCGGGGCGGGGGCCTGCGTCGGGCCGCTCTGGTCCTGCGCCGCTTCAGGGCGGGCATCGGGGCCGCCCGCCGCGCCCGATCTGATCGTGCGGAACGCGAGGATCACCACCCTCGACAGCGCCCGACCCGAGGCCTCGGCGCTGGCGTCGCAGGGCGGCCGGTTCGTTCAGATCGGGACCGACGCCGAAGTGATGGCCGGGGCCGGCCGGCGGACAATGGTCATCGACGCGGGCGGGCGGCGGTTGATCCCCGGCCTGAACGACTCGCACATGCACATCATCCGTGGCGGGCTCAACTACAACCTGGAGTTGCGATGGGACGGCGTGAGCACGCTGGCCGACGCGCTGGAGATGCTCCGTCTCCAGGCGCTGGCCACGCCTCCTCCCCAGTGGGTGCGCGTGGTGGGGGGATGGAACGAGCATCAGTTCCGAGAGCGCCGCATGCCGACCCTGGACGAGGTCAACCGCGCCTCGCCCGACGTGCCCGTGTTCGTGCTGCACCTGTACGATCGCGCGCTGCTCAACCGCGCGGCGCTGCGGGCCGTCGGCTACACGCGGGAGACGCCCGATCCGCCGGGGTCCGAGATCCAGCGCGACGCCCGGGGAGAGCCGACCGGCCTGCTCCTGGCGCGGCCCAATGCCTTCCTGCTCTACAAGACGCTGTCGCTCGGCCCCAGACTCGGTCCCGAGGACCAACTCAACTCGACGCGCCATTTCATGCGCGAGGTCAACCGGTTGGGCGTGACGAGCGTCATCGACGCCGGCGGAGGGTTCCAGAACTACCCGGAGGACTACGCGGTCATCGAGCAGTTGCACCGGCGCGGGCAGATGACGGTGCGGATCGCCTACAACCTGTTCGCGCAGAACGCGGGACAGGAGAAGCAGGACTTCGCGCGGTGGGTGGGCATGATCGCGCCGGGCGCGGGCGATTCGATGTACCGCCATAACGGCGCGGGCGAGAATCTCGTCGCGTCGGCCGCGGACTTTGAGAACTTCCTCGAGCCCCGCCCCGATCTCTCGGCCGGTCTGGAGCGCGAGTTGGAGGGCGTGGTGGGGTTGCTGGTGCGCCATCGCTGGCCCTTCCGGCTGCACGCGACGTACGACGAATCGATCTCCCGGTTTCTGGACGTGTTCGAGCGTGTGAACCGGGAGGTCCCCTTTGCGGGGCTGCGCTGGTTCTTTGACCACGCCGAGACGGTGAGCGACCGCAACCTCGAGCGGATCAGGGCGCTGGACGGCGGCGTCGCCGTGCAGCATCGGATGGCCTTCCAGGGCGAGTATTTCGTCAGCCGCTACGGCGCGGAGGCGGCGCGTCGCTCGCCCCCGATCCGCAAGATGCTTCGGATGGGCATCCCCGTGGGCGCGGGGACCGACGGCACGCGGGTCGCCAGTTACAACCCGTGGGTGGCGTTTTCCTGGATGATCGCGGGGCGCACGGTTGGCGGCCTCGCGCTCTACGGCGACGACAACCTGCTCTCACGGCAGGAGGCGCTCCGGCTCCTGACCCAGGGCTCGGCGCACTTCTCGGGGGAGCAGTCGGTCAAGGGGATCATCGCCCCGGGTCAGTACGCGGACTTCGCCGTTCTCGACCGCGACTGCATGAGCGTGGGGGAAGTCGAGTGCCGGGGCACGAGCGCCCTGCTCACGGTTCTGGGCGGCCAAGTGGTGTTCGGCGCGGAGGAGTTCCGGGCGCTGGCTCCGCCGGACCTGCCGGTGAGCCCGGACTGGTCGCCGGTGAAGCGGTTCGGGGGATACCAGTCGTCGGCCGCGGGCCGGCAGGGCGACGCCATCGCGTCGGCTTGCGGGTGCGTGGGCGCTCACGGCTGCGGGCCTCGGGGGGACGGCGCGGCGGCGCGGGGCGCGTTGTGGGGGCCGTCCGGCTGCGACTGCTTCGTGTTCTAGCGGGGACCTCGGCGGCCCAGCGGGGGAGAGCCGGCTCGGGCGGTGTGGAAGCGCCCCCTCTATCATGAGGGCGTGTCCCATCCGCACTCGTTGGAGATCCACATGAGCATCATCGGGCAGTCTCGGATTCCGCGGCCTCTGGCCGTCCTCGCGTTGGCTCTGGTGGCCGGGGGCGCTTCGGCGCAGCCGGCGCGCGAGTTGCCGGTGGACGACGTGTCGTACGCGATCGGGTACGACCTGGGCCAGGACGTGCTGGCGCGTCTGCGGGCCGACGGCGTGGACGTGAACAACGAGGAGATCGCCAAGGGTCTGCTGGCGGCGCTCAAGGGCGAGGCGGCGCGGGTGGACGCCGACCGGCGCGCGCACCTGATGCGCGTGCTCGAGGAGGAGTTGCGTCGGCAGGAGGCGGCGGACCGTCTGGCGACGGACCCGGTCTTCCGCGCGCTGGCCGAGACGAACCTCCAGAAGAGCAAGGCGTTCCATGAGATCGTGGGCAAGGAGCCGGGCGTGACGACCCTGCCCAACGGCCTGCAGTACAAGGTGGTGAAGGCGGGCGACGGTCCGAAGCCCACGGCCGAGAGCACGGTGGTGGCCACGTTCCGCGGGACGCGCATGGACGGTTCGATCTTCATCAGCGGCGCGATGGAGCCGGTGGTGGTGGCCGAGACGCTGGCGGGCGTGCAGCAGTTCGTGAAGATGATGCCGGTGGGCAGCCACTGGCGCGTCGCGCTGCCGCCGTCGCTGGCGTTCGGCGAACTGGGCCTGCCGCCGGACATCGGTCCGAACGAGTCCATCCTGATCGACGTCACCATCCACGAGATCAAGGCCGCCGAATGACGCGCACGACCCACCGAGCCATCATCGTTCGCGCGGCGCTGGCGGGCGCGCTGCTGGTCGCCGCGGCGGCGATCGCGCAGAACGCGCTGGACGCCGCGCTCGACGCCAACACGCGCGTGGGCGGCACCGGCTACAACCCCGGCGGTCGCGGCAACGCGGCGTCGCTGCGGGCTTCGTCGTTCCGTCTGGATCGGGGGACGGGCGAGGTTCGCGACGCCTTCGGCGGCAACAGCGCGTTCTCGCGTCCGGAGTACCGGGTGAGCATGAGCGGCGCCGGCGCGCGCGGGGCCGCGGCGCGCGCGGGGCTCACGCGCGACCAGGTGTACCCCTCCACGCAGGCCAACCTGCGTCAGGACGACGTGCAGCGCCGCATGCAGGGCGGCGGCTTTGCGCCCAACGATTTCCGCGGCGCGAACCGCGCGGGCGGCTTGCAGACGCCGGTGTACCAGCCGTACTCGTCCAC
>JACVCK010000128.1 GCA_016742055.1 Phycisphaerales bacterium | reverse complement strand
TTTCCGTCATCGGCTGATGGTCTGGGATGCCGTGCTGATCGCGGCCGGCATCTATGTGATCTGGTATCTCATCGCCGGCGGCGACGATCTGCAGGATCGCTATGTCTTCCCCGAGCCGATGGATGTCGTGGTCGGCTGGATGCTGATCGCGCTGGTGCTGGAGGTGGCGCGCCGCGCCACCGGCTGGATCATGCCGGCGGTGGCGATCGCCTTCCTGCTGTATGGCTTCCATGGCGACTGGCTGCCGCCGCCCTGGCGCCACCAGGGCTATGATGCGGAGCGCCTGATCCCGCATCTCACCATCACGCTGGAGGGCATCTTCGGCACGGCGGTGGATGTCTCGGCCAGCCTGATCGTGCTGTTCACCATCTATGGCGCCATCCTGCAGGCCAGCGGCGCGGGCAAGTTCTTCGTCGATTTCTCCTTCGCGCTGACCGGCGGCAAGCCGGTGGACGTCGTTCTGGAAGCGACCGGCCATCCACCGTCCATCACCGACGCGCTGCCGGTGCTGAAGCGGGAGGGCGTGCTGGTGGTCGCCGGCATCCATGCGGCGCCGCTGTCGCTGCCGCTGACCGTCTTCGTGCGCAACCGGCACCAGTTGCGGGCCTCGCATGGGTCGGAACCGCGGACCTGGGAGCGCGTCATCGCGCTGCTCGCGCGCGAGCCGGAAGCCTACCGGCCGATGATCACGCATCGCCTGCCGCTTGATCGCGGGCTCGAAGGCTTCGAACTCGCGCGGCAGCGCGCGGCCAGCAAGGTGATCCTGATCCCATGAGCAATGCCGACCGTGTCGCCATCGTCACCGGCGCCGCGCGCGGGTTGGGCGCGGCCATCGCGAAGCGCCTGGCCGCCGCCGGCCATCCGGTCGTGCTGGCCGATGTGCTCGACCGGGTGGAGGAGACGGCCGCTGCCATCGTCGCGCAGGGGCATCAGGCGCGCGCCATCCGCCTCGACGTCGCGGACGAGGCCGCGATCGCGGCGCTGCCGGAGGTGCTGGGCGACTGGTGGGATCGGCTCGGCGTCGTCGTGAACAACGCGGGCATTTCGCCCAAGGTCGATGGCCGCAAGCGGATGGTCGAGGAGATCCCGCTCGAGGAATGGCAGCGCGTGCTGGCGGTGAACCTCACCGGGCCGTTCCTGTTGTCGCGCCAGGCGATCCCGGTGCTGAAGGCGCGCGGCTGGGGCCGCATCGTGATGATGACGAGCCAGGCGGCGCATGTGCCGAGCACGATCACCGGCGCCTATTACGGCACCTCCAAGGCCGGGCTTATGGGCTTCGCGCGCAACCTGGCGGCGGAGCTGGGCCCCTTCGCCATCACGGTCAACAGCGTCGCGCCGGGCCGCATCATGAGCGACATGGTCGCCGGCGCCGCGCCCCCGCCCACCCTCGACCTCTCCGCCATCCAGCGCCAGGCTCGCCAACTCGTCGCCCTCGGATCCTGGACCCTCGGCGCCATCCTGGTCCTGCCCATCTGGCGCGACATCGCCCCCGCCCTCGAACGCGTCGACTCCATCCGCCTCTTCCCCTTCACCGCGCCCCACGGCGAAACCGCCCAGTCCCTCCGCGACTCCGGACGCTACGTCCTCTCCCTCGCCGACATCCTCGGCGCCGCGCTCGCGCTGTTCGTCGGCTCCATCGCCGTCCGCAACGTCCCGCCTCTCTTCGACGGCTTCATCCTCAGCCGCACCCGCCTCGACGTCGGCGCCCGCTACGCCGCCACCACCCTGACGCGCTACGCCCTCCTCGCCGCCCTCGCGCTCATCGTCCTCTCGTCCCTGGGCTTCACCGGGCGCAGTCTCGGATGGGCCATCGCCGGCCTGTCCGTCGGCCTGGGCCTGGGGCTCCAGGAGTTCGTCGGCAACCTCGTCGCGGGCCTCTCCCTGCTCTTCGAGCGCTCCGTGCGCCCCGGCGACCGCATCGCCGTCGGCGGCGTCGAGGGCGTCGTCAAGTCCATGAGCATCCGCGCCACCGTCCTGACCGACTGGGACCGGCGCGACGTGGTCATCCCCAACCGCAAACTCATCGCCGACACCGTCGTCAACGAAACCCGCACCGACATGTCCGGACGCGCCATCATCAGGATCGGCGTCGCCTACGGGACCGACACGCGCCTCGTCGAACGCCTCCTCCTCGAAACCGTCCGCAGGCACCCCAGCGTCCAAGACGCCCTCTGCACCTTCGACACCTTCGGCGACAACGCGCTCAACTTCACCCTCCGCGTCTACATCGCCGACATCAGCCAGCGCCTCTCCATCGTCAACGACCTCCACCACGGCGTCGCCGAGGTCTTCCGCCGCCACAAGATCGAGATCTCCTTCCCACAGCGCGACCTCCACATCCGCGACGGCTCCATCGACGTCCGACTCGTCGACCAACGCCAGCCGACGCCGCGCCCCGGCTCCGCCCCGCAGGACGACTAAACTCCTCCCCCATGCCCGCACCCGCGGCAGACTGGCTGGCCATCCCGCTCTTCGCCCTTGGCGCCGGCGCCTTCGCGGGCGGCTTCTACTGGTGCGCCGGCGCCGTCCGCATCCTCCAGTCCCTGCGCGACTTTCCCACCGCCGAAGCCGGCGCCGACATGCCCCTGCCCGAGCCCGCGCCGCCCGTCTGCCTCATCGTCCCCGCCCACAACGAACGCCACGCCATCGGCGGCCTCGTCCGCTCCCTCCGCGCCCAGACCTACCCCGCGCTCCACGTCGTCCTCTCCCTCGACCGTTGCACCGACGACACCGAGGCCGTCGCGCTCCAGGCCATCGACGGCGATCCGCGCTTCACCATCCACCGCGTGCAGACCTGCCCGCCCGACTGGGCCGGCAAGACCCACGCCGCATGGAGCGCCGTGAGCCACGCGCCGCCCGCGCAAGCCGCCCCGCTCCTGCTCTTCGCAGACGCCGACACCCAGTTCCACCCACGCTGCGTCCACGCGGCCGTCGCGCTCCTCCACCAGCGCTCGCTCGGCCTGCTCAGTCTCCTCAGCGCGCTCAGCGTCGATCGCTGGTACGAACAACTCGTCCAGCCCGCCGCCACCCTCGAACTGCTCCGGCAGTACCCCATTGCCAGCGCCAACCGCTGGCCCCGGCCCCGCGCCTTCGCCAACGGCCAGTTCATGCTCTTCACCCGCGCCGCCTACGAAGCCGCCGGAGGCCACCAGGCCGTCCGCTCCCACCTCCTCGAAGACATCGCCCTCGCGCGCCACACCGCCCGCGCCGAACACCGCACCGGCGTCCTCCGCGCCGGACAGATGCTCCACTGCCGCATGTACGAGACCTGGCCCGCGTTCCGGCGCGCCTGGCGGCGCATCTACCCCGAGGCCGCCAACCGCCGATCCTCGCGCCTGGCCTCCTGCGCGCGCCGCGCGTTCCTCACGCTCACGCTCGCCCCCACCGTCGCCGCGCTCGCGCTGCTCGCCGGCTCGCTCAGCGCCCCCCTCCGCGGGCACGACTGGCTCTCCTGGTCCGTCGCCTCCGTGGGCGCGCTGAGTCTCTGCATCTACCTCGCCGTCATCGCCGTCGTCGTCCGCGTGCAGGGCGCGCCCCTCTGGGCCGCCGGCGCCATGCCCGTGGCCGGCGCGCTCGTCGTGGACATCCTCCTCCAGGCCCGCCGCCACCTGCGCCGGGGCAGGGCCGCGTCCTGGGGCGGCATGTCGTACAACCGCGCGGACCGCGACGGCCCGGCCGAGCCCGCGACGACCAACCTATAAACCCGACCCCATGACGACCCTCGCCCCCAGACCACTCGCCGTCGCAGCGCCCGCGCCCCCCATGGACGCCCTGCGCTGCAGCCCCGTCTCCCGCGCCGCGCAGGCCCTCCTCGCCAAGCAGCACGAGGACGGCCACTTCTGCGCCGAACTCGAGGGCGACTCCATCCTCAACACCGAGTACATCCTCATGAAGTGGATGCTCGGTCAGGAAGCAGCCCCCGAAGCCACCCCCGATCAATCGCGCCGCTTCGACAAGATGGCCGCCTACCTCCGCATGATCCAGCGCGAGGACGGAACCTGGGGCCAGTATCCGGGGGCGCCCGCCGACATCTCCGCCTGCGTCAAGGCCTACTTCGTCCTCAAACTCATGGGCGACGACGTCGACGCGCCCCACATGGCCCGCGCCCGCCACGCCATCCGCGCCATGGGCGGCGCCGAGAAGATCAACACCTTCTCGATGTTCTACCTCGCCGGACTCGGACAGGTCTCCTGGGACGCCTGCCCCTCCATCCCGCCCGAGATCGCGCTCCTCCCGCGCTGGTTCCCGTTCCACATGGACAAGGTCTCCGCGTGGACGCGCACCATGATCCTCCCCCTCGCGCTCTGCACCGCGCTCCGGCCCGTCCGCCAACTCCGCCCCGAGCAGGGCGTCGACGAACTCTTCCTCGACCACACGCGGCGCACCCGCCTCAACCAGGACTGGAACGCCGACAACCCCGCCGACATCCGCAACGTCTTCCTCGCCATCGACCGCGCGCTCAAACTCGCCCAGAAATCCGGGCTCATCCTCACCCGAGAGCGCGCTATCAAGGCCGCCGAACGCTGGATCCTCGACCGCATGCGCCCCGAGGCCACCGACGGCCTCGGCGCCATCTTCCCCCCCATGGTCTACATCCAGGTCGCGCTCAAAGCCCTCAACTACCCGCGCAGCCACCCCGTCATCCGCAACGCCGAGCACGAACTCGACCGCTTCATCATCGAAGACCACGACCACGTCCGCATCCAGCCCTGCTTCTCCCCCGTCTGGGACTCCGGCATCGCCCTCTACGCCCTCACCGAAGCCGGACTCACCGAGCACAACGACCCGCGCGTCAGGGCCTGCTGCGACTGGCTCCGCGCCCGCGAAATCCGCATGAACGGCGACTGGGTCCGAAACCTGCGCCCCGCCGACCGCTCCATCCAACTCGGCGTCGACGCCGCCGCCTGGGCCTTCGAGTACCGCAACGACTGGTACCCCGACGTGGACGACACCGCCATGGTCGCCAAGGCCCTCCGTCGCGCCGGCGACTCCACCGACCCCCACTCCGCCTCCAGCCGCGCCGTCCGCTGGATCCTCGCCATGCAGAACGACGACGGCGGATGGGCCGCCTTCGACCGCACCAAAGACCGACCCTGGATGGACAAGGTCCCCTTCGCAGACCACAACGCCATGCAGGACCCCTCCTGCGCCGACATCACCGGACGCACCATCGAGTCCCTCGTCACCTGCGGCCTGTCCCCCTCCCACCCCGCCATCCGCGCCGCCGTCCGCTTCCTCCAACGCGAACAGTCGCCCGACGGATCCTGGAAAGGACGCTGGGGCGTCAACTTCATCTACGGCACATGGCAGGCCGTCGGCGGACTCGCCCACGCCGGCGAATCCATCCGCGAGCCCTACCTCCAGCGCACGCTCCAATGGCTCCGCTCCATTCAGAACGACGACGGAGGTTTCGGCGAAACCGCCGACTCCTACCTCGACGACGCGCTCAAAGGCCGCGGCCCCTCAACCGCCTCGCAAACCGCATGGGCCGCCATGGCCCTCATGTTCCTGGTCGGCGCCAACGACCCCGCCGTCGCCCGCGCCGTCCGCCACCTCGAACAAACACAACTCGACGCCGACCAGCCCGCGCAGAGCCCCGCGCCCGTCGATCGACCCGCGCCCGAGGCCTGGTCCGAACCCCGCGGCCCGCGCCCGCTCGTCAGCCACCCCGTCCCCGAACCCGCCGGCGCCTGGCGCGAGGGCTGGTTCACCGGCACGGGCTTCCCCAAGGTCTTCTACCTCCGCTATCACCTCTACCGCCACTACTTCCCCCTCATGGCGCTCGCCCGCTACGAACGACTGACGTCCGGGGCGACATCCGGGCGGCGCCCGGGAGATCAGGGCGCGCTTTGACGCCGCACGCGCCCGGGCCGACCATGCGCCCATGCCCTCGATCCCCCCGAGCGACCGCCCCGAGCCCTGCGTCCTGGTGATCTTCGGCGCCTCGGGCGACCTCACGCACCGCAAACTCATCCCCGCGCTCTACGAACTCTACGAGCAGAACCTCCTGCCCGAGCGCTGCTGCGTCGTCGGCGTCTCGCGCACACCCATGACCGACCACGCCTTCCGCGAAAAGGTCGCGCCCTCCGTCGAGAAGTTCGCCGCGCACTTCGACAAGGCCAAGTGGGCCGACTTCGCCCGGCGCGTGCACTACCACGCCGCCGACGCCTCGAAACTCGACGACTACGACGGCCTGTCGAAGCGGATCGAGTCCCTCGCCGACCAGCACGGCGTCCCCCGCCAGCGGGAGGGCTCGCCCAACATCCTCTTCTACCTCTCCGTCGCGCCCGAACTCTACGACCCCATCATCACCTGCATCGGCGCCGCGGGCATGGTCAGCGAGGGCAAGCGCTGGTGCGTGATCGACAAGGGCGACGTCCCCTGGCAGCGCATCATCGTCGAGAAGCCCTTCGGCTCCGACCTCAACTCCGCCATCGCCCTCAACCGCACGCTCGGACAGGTCTTCGAGGAAGAGTCGATCTACCGCATCGACCACTACCTCGGCAAGGAACTCGTCCAGAACATCCTCGTCATGCGCTTCGGCAACCGCATCTTCGAGCCCATCTGGAGCGCCCAGCACGTGGACCACGTGCAGGTCACCGCCGCCGAAACCGTCGGCGTCGGCTCCCGCGCCGCCAACTTCTACGACGGCTCCGGCGCCATGCGCGACATGATCCAGAGCCACCTCCTCCAGGTCATGGCCCTGGTCGCCATGGAGCCGCCATCCTCCTACAACGCCGACGCCCTCTCCCGCGAACGCATCAAACTCTTCAAGTCCATCCGCCCCATCCCCGCCGAAGACGCCCACCAGCACGCCGCCTTCGGCCGCTACGCCGCCGCCGACGGCGAGCCCGCCTACACCGAAGAAAAAGGCGTCGACCCCGCGCGCAAGACCGACACCTACGCCGCCATGCGCGTCCACATCGACAACTTCCGATGGGCCGGAACCCCCTTCTACCTCCGCTCCGGAAAGAAACTCGCCCGAAAACTCACCGAGGTCGTCGTCCAGTTCAAGGCCCCGCCCGCCTGGATGTTCCGCGGCGTCGCCGAACGCCCCCCCAACCGCATCGTCATCAACATCGCCCCCGACGACGGAGTCTCGATCCGCCTCGAAGCCAAAGTCCCCGGGCCCAAACTCACCATCGACTCCGTCAAACTCGACATGGACTACAGCGCCACCTTCAACGCCAAGCCCGTCGAGGCCTACGGTCCCCTCCTCCTCGACGCCATGCGCGGCGACCGCATGCTCTACAAGCACCGCGAAGAAGTCGAAGGCGCCTGGACCGTCTGCCAACCCCTCCTCGACTCCACCCAACTCCGAAGCCAGATCCAAACCTACAAACCAAACTCCTGGGGCCCCGACAACGCCGACCAACTCATGTCCGCCGACGCCCGCAAATGGCACAACCCCCGCGCCGCCGAGAAACGCTGAACTGAAGCCAACTCTGAGGAGTCATCGACGACGAGTTGGATCCCCACGCGTCACACCCACCCGAAGTGATCGCCTCGCCGTGCCGCCGAACACGGTTCCTCCGTGGTCGGCGCCTTCGATTCACGCTCCGCGCCATTTCTACGCATGGGGCGACCTCCCCGCCCGCGACGCCGCGCGCTCGCAGCGTCCCCACTCACCTCCCCGAATAATGCCTCAACCAGTGCACCACCGTCTTCGCGATCACATCCCCCTCCAAGTTCACCCTTGACCCCGCGCGCAGTCCGCCCAGCGTCGTCTGCTCCAGCGTCACCGGGATCAGCGCCACGCCGAACTCGTCACGCTCCACGTCCAGCGCCGCGACCGTCAGCGACACGCCCTCGATCGTCACCGAGCCCTTCGGCGACACCCACTCCATAAACGCCCGCGGCGCCCGAACCACCACCCGCCAGTCCTCCGGGTCCGCCTGCACACGCGCCACCTCCCCCACGCAGTCCACGTGCCCCTGCACAATGTGCCCGCCCATCAGCGCATCAGCCCGGCACGCGTGCTCCAGGTTCACACGACCCCCTGCCACCATCGACCCCAGCGTCGTCTTCGACAACGTCTCCGACACCACGTCGAACCACACCCGCGACCCCTCCACCGACGCCGCCGTCAGGCAGCACCCGTTCACGCTG
>JACVCK010000127.1 GCA_016742055.1 Phycisphaerales bacterium | reverse complement strand
CCCGGGGCGCCACGCTCATGCTGCGATCGCGGCGCGAGCACACCGCGGCGCTGCCGGAAGTCGCCCTTGAGCGGCCCGTCTCCGCCTCCAGCGAAGAGGCCGACCCCTTCGGACGCAACACGCGCGAGGCCATGCTCAACGGCGCGTTCTACGGCGTGCGGGGGCTCGTGCGGGCGCTGGTCGAGCGCTACGCAGAGGCCTACCAGGCCTACCCGCGCGTCGTCGCCACCGGCGGGGATGCGCCGTTGCTCTTCGAGGGCGACGACCTCGTTGAAGTCATCGTGCCCGACCTGGCGCTGCGGGGCATCGCCGCGTGCTGCCGCGCCGCGATCGAAGGAGCCGACCTGCCGCCCAACGGCGAGGCGTCGGGCGGCTGCGCCCACGACGGCTGCGGGTGCCGGCCCGTGCGCCACACGCGCCACGAGCGCAAGCCATGAACGCGCCGCTCGCGCACGCGGCGCCGAAGGGAACGTGAACGCCGTGCCCCGCGCGACCTTCGCGCTCGAGACGCCCGCCGTCGCCACGGGCGCCGTCGCCGCCGTCGCGCTGCGGGGCGACGTGGACGCCGTGTTCCAGGCGCTGCGCGTGAAGCCCGTCCAGATCGGAGAAGCCAGGGTGCGCCGCGTCCCGGGCGTCGACGATCTGCTCGTCGCGCGATGGTCGGCGTCGTGCGCCCACCTGTTCCCCCATGCCGGGCCCGCGGCGATGGCGGCGCTCGTTGACTCGCTTTGCGCCGCAGGAGCCACGCCCGAAACCAACGGCCCGGCCGACGCGATGGCCGCGTGGCCCGAGGCGCAGGACCTGACCGAGGCGCTGATGCTCGGAGCCCTGGCCGCGGCGCCCAGCCCGCTGGCGGCGGCGTTGCTCCTCCAACAGCCGGACCGGTGGGCGCGCTGGCGCGAAACGCGCCGGGGCGCGCGCCCCACGCTCGAAGAAATCGACGCCCACAGCGCGGCGCTGAACCGGCTCCTCGCTCCGCCCGTCGTGGCGGCGATCGGCGCCACCAACATCGGCAAGAGTTCGCTCCTCAACGCGCTCGCGGGGCGCGAAGCGGCGCTCGTGGCCGACGAGCCCGGATCCACCCGCGACTACGTCGGCGCCACGCTCGACATGGACGGCCTGGTCGTCACCTGGCTCGACTGCCCCGGACGCAGGGCCGCGGCGGACGAACTGGAGGCCGAGGCCATCGCCCGCGCCGAAGCAGCGGCCGCCGTCGCGGCGCTGGTCGTGGCATGCGCCGATGGCGCGAGCGACTGGCCGCTGGCGCCTCAGGGCGTTCCGGCGCTCCGGGTCTCGACGCGGGCGGACCTGGGACGGCGCGAAGGGGCGGACATCGAGACGTCCGCGGCGCTCGGACAGGGCCTGGACACGCTGGCCCGCGCGGTCCGGGCCCTGCTCGTGCCCGAGGCCTCGCTGTCCTTCGACGGTCCCTGGCGGTTCCACCCCAGTCTCCCCCTTTCAGCCGGGATCGCCTAGCATGGCGTTCCCCCCTCTGGGGGCCTTCCGCCAACCCAGCACCCAACGCCCCTCCGCGATTCCCCCCCATGGACGAACGGCAAACAAAGATCGTCGCCGGCGCAGGCCTTGAAGAGAGCCGGCTGAATACGGACTTCATCGACTTCCTGCGCAAGTGGGGATCGCACCTGCTGCTGATCGTCGCCGGCGTCGCCGCGGCATACTCCGCGCTCATGTACTGGGAGCGCCACCGCGCCCGCAAACTGGACGAGGCCTACGCCCAACTCAGCGCCGCTCAGACCGCGGGCAGCCCCGACAACCTCCTGCGCGTGGCGCGGGAGCACGCGGCGCAGGGCGCGGTGCGCGAGTTGGCGACCATCGCCGCGGGCAACGCGTTCCTCACGTCCGGCTGGTCCGGCGTGGCCCCCGGCGGCGATCCGTCGTCGGCCGACGACCGGCTGAGCGACGAGCAGCGCCGTCAGAATTATGAGCGGGCGAAGCAACTCTTCGCGGAGGTCATCGGGCGCGTTGGACGCGATCAGGGCATGACCCTGCACCTGCTGGACGCCAAGTTCGGCTTCGCCGCGGCGAGCGCGAGTCTGGGCGAGGCGGCGGCGGCGGAGACGGCGCTGAAGGAGGCGGCTTCGGTGGCGCGTGAGCGTCACTATCCCGCGCTGGCCAAGATGGCGGAGGACAAGATCGCCGCCATGGCGCGCAGCCAGTCCATGCCGCGTCTGTACAGCGCCGATGAGGTCCGCGTCGCCGAGCGGCGCGCCTCCGGCGAATCGTCGCTGAGTTTCCCGACCGTGGACCTCGCCGCGCCGAGTCTGCCGCCCGTCGCCGAGCCGGCGCCGGAGCCCGCGCCCGAGGCGCCGGCCCCGACCGAACCCGCGCCGGAATGACCACGCCCGGGCCGCGGCCGGAGTTCACCGACCCTCCCGAGGACACCACGCCGGGACTGCTGCTGCCCGATGGGAAGGTGGACCCCGAGGCCGTGCGCGCCGCGGCGGGCGAGGGCGTCGAGGACGATGCTCCCACGCGGGTCGCCTTCCGCGTCGGACGCGACCTCAAGAAGCGTCTGGACCGCTACCTCACGGACCGCATCCCGTTCATGAGCCGCACGCAGTTGCAGCGGCTGATCGAGAACGAGGCGGTCTCGGTGAACGGCCGTCTGGGCAAGGCGTCCACCACGCTGCGCCAGGCGGACCTCGTCGAGGTGATGCTTCCGCCCCCGCCCTCAAGCGAGGTTCGCGCGGAGGAGATTCCCCTCGAGGTGATGCACGAGGACGAGGACCTGATCGTCCTGAACAAGGCGCCGGACATCATCGTGCACCCGGCGCGCAGCCACCTTTCGGGCACGATGATCAACGCGCTCGCCTGGCACTTCCAGAACCGCTCGCGCCTGGGGGGCGCGCTCTCGGGAGTGGGGGAGGAGTTCGCGCGCCCGGGCGTCGTGCATCGGCTCGACCGGCACACCTCGGGCGTGATCGTCTTCGCGAAGCGCGACGAGGCGCACTGGCGCCTCGGGCGGCAGTTCGAGCGGCGCGAGGTGGACAAGCGCTACCTCGCCATCGTTCATGGCGAGATGGAGACGCTGGCTGACGTGCTGGAGTTCCCCATCGGCCCGCACCCCAGCCGCGAAAAGGGCTACCGCGAGAAGTACGTCGTCCGCCACGACGAACTCGGCAAGCATTCGGTGACGATCTACCGCGTGCGCGAGTCGTTCCGGGGCTACACGCTGGTGGAACTGGAACTCAAGACCGGGCGCACCCACCAGATCCGCGTGCACCTGAGCCACATCGGGCGCCCCATCGTCGGCGACGACATGTACGGCGGCAGGCCGGTGGCGCTGGGCGACCTCGCGCCGCCGCACGAGGCGCCCCCCGGCGGCGCGCCGATCATCGCACGCCAGGCCCTGCACGCGACGATCCTGGGCTTCACGCATCCGGCCACCGGCGTTCCGATGCGCTTCACGGCGCCGCTGCCTTCCGACATGGCCTCCCTGCTGGAGGCGCTGCGCCGACACCGGCCCGGCGCGGGCCCCGTGACGGTCGCCGGGGCGACCGTGGACCTCGGCGCCATCGTCCCCCCGCACGAGCCCTGAAGCGCCGACGCCCGGCCAGTACCATCCCCGCTCGCCCGGACCCAATGACCAACGACGGAGCCCAAAGCATGCCGCAACCGAACGCACCGTTCCGACTGATCGCCGGCCTGACGCTCGCGGCGGGCAGCGCGTGGCTCATCGGCTGCGGCGCCGGTCCGGCTTCCAGCGCGAGCCCCGCAGGCGGCGCGATCATCGCCGTTTCCGACGGCGACCTGGTGGGCACCGCCTTCGCCGACGGCCTGCTGTTCGGACGGGACGGCGACATCTCCCGCCAGCGGGCCGATGCGCTCACCGTCATCGCTCTGCCGCTGCCCGAGCCGGGTGAAGAGGGCGCTTCGGCCCGGTTCGCGCAGATCGAGGTGATGAACTCCGTGCTCGGGGCGCCTCGATCGGTCGCGATGAGCCGCGATGGGAACGACGTGTTCGTCCTCGCGACGCGCGGGCGCGCCGCGTCCAGCGCGAAGGAGATGCGCGACCTACCCGGCATGGGCCTGATCACCAGGGTGGACCTCTCGTCCCCCATGTCGCCCCGCATCGCCGGACGGCTGGACTTGGGGCGCGGCGTGACGACGATCTCGCTGCACCCCTCGGGCGACCTGCTCGCCGCCCTCCGCAACACCTCGGACGGCCTGGCGCTGGACTTCGTGGACGTCTCGGGCGGCGGCGACCCGCGCCTCATCTCCACGGCTCCTCTCCGAAACATCCAGCCCGGCGCCGGCGTCGGCGCCGGCACGGTGGCGTTCTCACCCAGCGGCGACGCGATTGCCGTCACCGTGCTGGGCCACGACGCGGTTGCGTTCTACAACTTCGAGCGCTCGGGCGACGGCGTGGCGGTGTGGGCGTCCGGCGAGCCCGTGGGCGTGGGCAACTTCCCCTACGTCGGCTCGTGGGCGCCGAACGGCTGGTTCTTCATCACCGCCGACCTCATGTGGGGCGACGCCTCCACCCACGACATCGAAAACGCGCCGCAGGGCTCGGTGAGCGTCGTGCGCTTCGGCGGCGGCTCGGGCGGGCACGGGCACGTGGTCTCGGCGTTCGTCGGGCAGAGCCCCGAGGGCCTGGCCGTCAGCCCGCGCGGCGACATGATCGCCACCGGCAACATCGGCATGTCGTTCCTGTACGAGGACGATCATCGCTACACCCGAGGCGGCACGATCACCCTCCTGAGTTTCAACTCCGAAACCGGCGAGGCGATGGCCGCGGGCGAGTGGCCCACCGGCGCGGCGCCGCAGGGCCTGACCTTCGACGCCACGGGCGGCCACCTGCTCGTCAACGACTTTGAGAGCGGCGCGGTGCAGGTCTGGCGGACGCAGGCGGGCGACCGGCCGTCGCTGCGGTTTACGGGCGTGCGCGTGGGCGTGGGGCGCGGCGTGCACGCCGTGCTCGTGAAGCCCTGATCGTCGTTCAGGGGTGGCCCGACGACAGACGACGCGCTTCGGCCTCGACCTCGATCGCGTGCACCGCGAGTTCCGCGTAGCCCACCGCGATGGCCTCGCCGAGCAGGGGCTCGAACTCGCGCCGTGCGCCCACGATGCGGGCGTGGCACGCCTCCGCGTCGCCCCGGGCGCCGATCCGCGTCTCGAACTCCACGAACCGCCCCAGCGCACCCAGGTTGTCGATGTTGATCCGAAGGCCGTCTCGCCACCAGGTCCGCCGGCGCTTCTCGATGGTCACCCATTGCGGGAGCGGCGCGGCGCCGAAGCGCTCGCGGGCGGCGCCCTCGCTGTAGCACGTCGCGGCGCACACCCGGGGCCGCGCGCCGTGCGCGCGGGTGTAGAACAGCCACTCGGGCGGGCCGTCGTGCGACTCGCGCCGCAGGAGGCGCGCGTCGGGGATGCGGAAGTAGGTGTCGCGCTGGCCGATCTCGGCGATGAACGTGGCGCCGCGGCGCCGGAGGAGGGCCTCCAGCAGCGCCGGGTCGCGGGCTTCGCACTTGCACTCAACGGTCTTCATGGGCCGGGGAAGTGTGTGCCGGAAGCGGCGCGCGGCAAGGTCCGCGTTCGAGGAAGTTGCCCCCGCGCGTGCCGGTGCGTGTGCCCGCGGAACTTATCGGGCCGGGCGCCGGTCCGCCGGCAGCGCCGCGAGAAGGGCCGTCTCGTCCCAGACCTCAACCCCCAGTTCGCGGGCCTTCCCGAGTTTCGAGCCCGCGCTCTCGCCCGCGATCACGAGGTCGGTCTTTTTCGACACCGATCCGGTCACCTTCGCCCCGAGGGATTCGAGGACCTCCTTCAGCGCTTCGCGCTCAAACGAATCGAGCGTGCCGGTGAGGACGATGGTCTTGCCGGAGAAGGCGGTGCGCTGGGCGGAGGGCGCGGCGTACTCGCGGGAGGTCAGGTCCACGCCGACCTTTTCCAGCGCCGCGAACGCCGCGCGCCCGGCTTCGCTGTGCAGGTACTCATGCACGACGCGGGCGCGGACGGGGCCGAAGCCCTCAACCTCCGAGAGTTGATCCTGGGTGGCGCCCATCAGGGCCCGGATGTCGGGGAACGCGCGGGCGAGGTTCTTCGCGTTCGACGCCCCCAGGTGGCGGATGCCCATGGAGCCGATCACGCGCGCCAGGCCCCGCGACTTCGCGGCCTCGGCTCCGGCGAGCAGGTTGTCCACCTTCTTCTCGCCCATGCGGTCGAGGGCCAGCAACTCGTCCCGATGGTTCTTCAGGAGGAAGATGTCGGCGAAGCGGGCCAGCGGCGCGCCGGACTCGGCGCGGATCTGATCGATGGTCTTCTCGCCGAGGCCCTCGATGTCCATCTGCGTGCGCCCGGCGAACCACACCAGTTTCTCGCGGACCTGCGCCGGGCACTCGGGGTTCACGCACCGGCGCGCCGTCTCCCGCCCGTTCTCCTCTTCAATCTCGACAGGCCCCGCGCAGATCGGGCACGCTTCGGGCGGCGCCACCGGCTTCGACGAGCGCGCCCGCGTGTTCTCCGGCGCGGGGCCCAGAACCTGCGGGATGATCTCGCCCGCCTTCTCCACGACAACCAGATCGCCCACGCGGATGTCCCGCTCGGCGATGAGCCCGAAGTTGTGCAGACTCGCGTGGCGCACCGTGGTGCCCGCAAGCAGCGCCGGCTCCATCACAGCCCGGGGCGTGATCTTGCCCGTCTTGCCGACTTGATAATCGACCTGCGTCAGGCGCGTCGTCTTCCGCTCCGCCGGGTACTTGTACGCGATGCACCAGCGCGGGCTTTTGGACGTCTGCCCGAGACGTGCCTGCAGTTCGAAGTGGTCCACCCGCACCACCACGCCGTCGATCGCGTACGGCATCGCGCCCCGCTTGCCGTCGAACTCGGCGATGTAGGCGAGCGCCTCCTCGGCCCCGCGGCAAACCCGCCAGCCCGCGTTCACCGGCAGGCCGATCGTCGGCAGTTTCTCCATGAACGCGCTATGCGAGTCGGCCCACTCCGCCGGCGAGACCTCGCCACGCCCGTGGGCGACGAAGCCCAGCCGGCGCGCCGCCACACGTCGCGGGTCCAGTTGCTTGAGGGTCCCCGCGCAGGCGTTGCGCGGGTTCATGAAGGGCTCCTCGTCCGCCGCCTCGCGCTCGGCGTTGATCCGTTCGAACTCCTTGTTCGGCAGGAACGCCTCGCCCCGGACCTCCAGAACATCCGGGACGCCCGGCCCGCTCAGACGCAGCGGCAGCGCGCGGATCGTCCGCGCGTTCTCGGTGATGTCGTCGCCCTTCTCCCCGTCCCCCCGCGTCAGCGCGTGGACCAGTTCCCCCTTTTCATACCGGACCGACACCGCCACCCCGTCGATTTTCGGATCGCAAACGAACGCCGCGCCCCCGCCGAAGAGCGGCCCGGCCTCGGCGCCCGCGGCCTTCTCGATCCGCGCCGCCCACGCGCGGACGTCCTCGGCGCTGTACGAGTTGTCGATGCTCAGCATCGGCACGGCGTGACGGACCGTGCGGAACGAGCCGATCGGCTCCCCGCCGATGCGGCGCGTGGGGCTGCCCGGGTCGTCGAACTCAGGGTGCGCCGCCTCCAGCGCCGCGAGTTCCGCCAGACGCTCGTCGAACTCCCGATCCGTCATGAACGGTTTGTTGTCGAGGTAGTACGCGCGGCTGGCGCGGTCCAGCAGGGCCCGAAGGTCCTGGATCGCTTTCCGGGCTGTCGGCGCGCTCCGCTCGCTCACTCCGGTATGGTAAGGAACCTATGACCGCCCGCCTTATCGACGGCAAGGCCCTCGCGGCCAGCCACCGCGCCGCCATCGCGGAGCGCGTCCGCGCGCTCCGCGCCCAGGGCCGCACGCCCCGGCTCGACGCCGTCATCGCCGCCGAACCCGACACCGCGCCCTACGTCTACGCCGAGAACCAGGGGCGCACCTGCGCCGAACTGGACATCGACCACCGCCTCCACCGACTCCCCCCGGGCGCCACCTTCGACGACGTCGCCGGACGAGTCCTCCTGCTCAGCGCCGACGAGGACGTCAGCGGCATCATGGTCCACCTGCCCCTGCCCGCCGGCGTGGACGCCTACCGCATCCAGACCATGATCGACCCCGCCAAGGACGTCGAGGGCGTCAATCCCGCCAACATCGGCAACATCGTCTACGGCCGCTCCTCGCTCGTGCCCTGCACCGC
>JACVCK010000126.1 GCA_016742055.1 Phycisphaerales bacterium | reverse complement strand
TCGACCAGCGAGATCAAGGTCAGCGTGCTGATCCCGGTGGACTACACCGAACTGGCGGTGCGCGCGCTGCACACCGCCTATGGGCTGGACGGGCCCGAGCCGACCCGCGCGGGCGGCGCCTGAGCATGGATGCCGCCGCCGGGACCACCGCCCCGCCCGACCGGGTGCCCCCGCGCGGCGAAGCCCGCACCGTCCCGGACAAGCCACCCTGCTACAACGGCGAAACCGTCCGCGCCACCAAGACCCTCACCGACGGCCCCTACTGGGCCGGCGGCATCCACAACCGCCAGGACTACGACGACATGGGCGCCGCCCACGGCAAGGGCACGTTCGTCCGCGCCGAGGGCCACGACCGCGACGTCGGCAACATCGTCTTCGCCGACGGGCACGTCGATTCCTTCCAGGACAAGCCCGGGCCCAGCGGCCAGCGCGACGCCGTCTGGGGCGTCAACCCCGTGCCCACGCCCCAGGGCCTCCGCCTGCGCTACAACGACCTCGAAGGCAAGGTCTTCGGCGGATGGCTCAACAAGGACAACCCCATCGTCAACGCCAACGACTGACGATCCACAACCCCACGGCCCGGCGCGACAGCGCCCGGAGGAGAAACCACATGCCGCTCTGGAAAGCCCTTGCCCTCGCCTGCTGCGCGGGCTGCGCCACGTCCGCACACGCACAGGTCGTCCTCAACGAACTGTTCGAAAATCCGCCCGGATCCGGCTCCATCGACGAAGTCTGGGAGTACATCGAGATCTACGGCGAGCCCGGCATGAGCCTCACCGGCTACGCCGTCGCCCTCGTCAAGGGCGGACGCGACGTCAACGGCGACAACATCCCCGACGGCGTCTCACGACCCGAAGTCGATGAGGCCTTCTCCCTCGACGGCCTGCACATCGGGCCCAATGGCTTCCTCGTCATCGCCGGCGTCAACGCCTTCGGCGAGAGCCAGGTCGGCAACTTCCTCACCCCCAATCCCAACTACAACCCCTTCCTCCCCGATTCGCTCACCAACCGGCGCTGGCTCGACGGCATCTCCAAGCAGGCCGCGCACATCCCCGCCGGCGACACCGTCGGCAACTTCTCCGACGACGGATCCTCCACCTACATCCTCGTCCGCAAGCGCCCGAACCACTCGATCAACGGCTCCGGCCAGAGCGTCTACGGCCCCGGCTACGTTTGGCGCAAGGACAACAACCCCGACGTCAACTTCGACGGCAAGTTCGACTTCGGCATCGAAACGCCCCTGCCCGGCTCGCCCGTGGCGCGCGTCTTCGACCCCTACCAGATGGTCGACGACATGGCCTGGTCCAACTCCGGCGGCAAGGAGTACGTCCGCTCCAGCCAGAACGAAATCTCTGAAACCGACGGCTTCAACCCCGACGCGGTCTCACGCCTCCGCTACTTCGCCGAGAACCCGATGCTCGGCCACCGCACCCGCACCGTCGGGTCCTCCTTCGAGATCCTCCCCACGCGCATCGCCGACGAGTCCTGGATCTACGGCGAACTTACCCAGGGCCAGTTCCCCTCCAGTCTCGCCTACAACAACGGCGTCGATGCACAGGGCTTCAAGCAGGTCAAGGCGCCCACCGACCGCAACGCCACGCCCTACACCGGCGCCTGCGACCCCGAGCCCGACGGCCAGCCCGGCGCTCCCGGCTGCGCGCCCAGCCCCGCCGGGACCTTCTACTTCACCGACCTCAACGTCCAGGGCTTCGCGCTCACCCCCGGCGCCTTCAACGACCATCCCACCAACCCGAACCTCCAGCAGTTCCGCTTCGTCCGGGGCGACTTCAACTTCGACGGCGAAGTCACCGGCGCCGACCTCTCCCTCATCCAGAGCCGCATCGGCGCCACGCTCGACGACACCATCGCCGCCGCCTGGGACAACAACACGCCCGACAACCCCAACGACGACTTCGCCTACACCGCGTGGAAGTGGCAGGGCGCCGAGTTCCAGCAGGTCCTCATGATGATCAACATGGTCAAGACCGACGGGCCCGGCGGCGCCAACGCGCCGCAGGTCACCCAGCAGGACGCCGACGCCGTCGCCGCGCTCCTGCCCTCCTGCCCCGGCGACACCAACGGCGACCTCGTCGTGGACTTCGCCGACCTCAACGCCGTCCTGGGCAACTTCAACCAGTCCGGCCCCGGCCTCGTCGGCGACTTCGACAACGACGGCGACGTGGACTTCGGCGACCTCAACGTCGTCCTCAGCGCCTTCAACCAGCCCTGCTGATCGCGCCGGCCTCCCCCTGCATCTCAACCTCGCCACGGCCCCGCGCCCCAGGCGCGGGGCCGCTTTTTGCGCCAATGACGCGCCGTTTCGCGACGAATCCGCCCTTCTCGCTTGACCGGGCCGGCGCCGTCCGTCAGTCTGCCTGTGGCCCCGCCTCGTGGGCGCCGCCACGCCAGAGCCCGATAAGACGTATGGCCGCCGAGTGGGTCACAACGACGACGATCCTCCAGCGCCTCCGGGACTTCGACGATCCCGCGTGGGAGGCCTTCGTGCTCCGCTTCCGCCGCCCCGTGGAGGCTTTCGCCCGCGAAAGGGGGCTCACCCTCGGAGAGGCCGAGGACGTCGCACAAGACACCCTCCTGGCCTTCGCCAACGCCTACCGCCAGGGCCGATACTCCCGGGAGTCCGGCCGGCTGAGTTCCTGGCTCTTCGGCATCGCGCAGAACAAGGTCCGCGAGTCCCGCCGTCGCTCCGTCCGCGGCGCCGCCCAGCCTCTCCCCGACCTTCTCGACGAATCCGAACAGGCCGCGTGGGAAGATGCCTGGCGCCGCGAGACGCTCGCCGTGTGCCTCGAACGCGTCCGCGCCGAGGTTGACCAGCGAACCTTCGACGCGTTCGAGGGCTACGCCATCCGCAATCGCCCCGCAGCGGCCGTCGCGCACGACCTGGGCGTCACCCGCAACGCCGTGTTCATCGCCAAGCACCGCGTGCTGTCCCGCGTCCGCGAACTGCGCCGCGAGTACGAGGAGATCGATGGCTGACGCCTCCACCCAAGACTGCCCGGACCTCGGCGCGCTGGAGGAATGGCGCCTCGCCGCGAACGGCGCGCCACACGACGGCCCCATCGGCGCGCACCTCGCGTCCTGCGCCCTCTGCCGCGCTCGCATCGAGTCCCTGGAGCAGAACGACGCCGCCCTCCACGAACTCCGCGCCGTCCTCGCCGCGCCCAGCCCCCTGCCCACCACCGCCGAAGAAGCCCCCGACGGCTATGACTTCACCGGGCCCGCCCGTGCTGGCGGGCAGGGCGTCGTCCGACGCGCCATCCAGCGATCCACTCGGCGCGAGGTCGCCATCAAGGTCATCCACCGCGGCGCCGAAGCCGGCTCCCGCGCCCGCGCCCGCTTCGAGCGCGAGGCCGAACTCATCGCCCGGCTCCGCCACCCCAACGTCGTCAACCTCTTCGACGCCGGCGTCACGCCCTCCGGCGCCCTCTGGCTCGCCATGGAGTGGATCGAAGGCGAACCCATCGACGACTTCGTCCAACGAACCCGACCCGATGCCCGCGCCGTCGTCGAACTCCTCGCGCAGGTGTGCGACGGCATCGGCGCCGCGCACCGACGCGGCCTGATCCACCGCGACATCAAGCCCTCCAACATCCTCATCGACGCCGAAGGGCGCGTCCGCGCGCTGGACTTCGGCGTCGCTCGCGCCCTGACCGACTCCGACGCCCACCCCACCCGCACCGGCGAGTTCCTCGGCACCCTGGCCTTCGCCTCGCCCGAGCAGATCGAATCCGACGCCGGCGCCCTCGACACCCGCAGCGACGTATACGCAATCGGCGCGCTCGCCTACCTGCTCCTCGCCGGAAGGATGCCCTACGACGTCGATGGCTCCATCGCCCAGACCTGCCGCAACATCCGCGAGGCCGATCCGCCCCGCCTCACGCGCAGCCCCGGCGCCGCCAGCGGCGCGGACGCCGACCTCGACGCCGTCGTCGCCCGCGCCTTGGCGAAGGAGCCCGCCCGCCGCTACGGCGCCGCCGGCGAACTCGGCGACGACCTCCGACGCTGGCTCGACGGCCGCCCCGTCGCCGCACGCGCCGACAGCGCGTGGTACCTCCTGGTCCGCGCCGCGCGTCGCCGCCGTGCGCCCTTCGCCGCCGCCGGCGCCGTCGCCCTCGCGCTCGTGCTCACCACCGTCGTCTCCCTCGCGTTCTGGCGCCGCTCCGTGCAGGACCGTCTGGCCGCCGAATCCCAGGCGGCGCAGAAGTCCGCGGTGGTGGACTTCCTCTCGCGCATGTTCTCCGCCGCCACCTTGGGCGGGAAAGGGCGCGACGCGCGCGTCGCCGACGTCCTCGAAGACGCTTCCGCCGAACTCGCCGACGCCTTTCCCGAACAGCCCGCCGTCCGGCGCGAACTCCACGCCGCCATCGGCGGCGCCTACCTTTCGCTGGGCCTCTACGAAGAGGCGGACGCCAATCTCGGGCTCGCCCTCGAACTCGCGCGCGTCCAGAACGACCCACGGATCCTGGCCGGCGCCGCGTCCATGGTTGCGCAACTCCGCGTCGGTCAGAGCCGCCTCGACGAAGCCCTCGCGCTCTTCACCGAAGCCATCGACCTCGCCGGCGCTCGCCTGGGCCCCGACGATCCCCTCACCCTCTCCATCCGCCACAACCGCGCCATCGCCCTCGCCCAACTCGACCGGCACGAACATGCCGAGTCCGAATACCGCGACATCCTCGCCCGCCGCGCCGCCACCCTCGGCCCCGACCACTCCGACACCCTCGGCACCCGCGCCGCGCTCGGCATGCTCCTCATCCAGGACGGCCGCCTCGATGACGCGGCCGCCGAACTAACCGCCGCCATCGACGGCATGGAGCGCACGCTCGGCCCCGACAGCCACCGGCGCCTCACCGCCATCTCCAATCTCGCCCTCGCCCTACTCAGCGCCGGTCGCGCCGCCGAAGCCGAGGCGCTCTACCGCGACGCGCTCCCGCGCTTCGAACGTGTCTTCGGAACCGACCATCCAACCACCCTCCTGGTCGCCAACAACCTCGCCGGCGCGCTCTGGCGCCAGGAACGATTCGACGAGGTCGCCGCCATGCTCGCCTACGTCCTCGCCGCGCAGACCCGCACCCTCGGGACCGACCACCTCACCACGCTCACCACCACCGGGAACCTCGGCGCCCTCCGCCTGCGCCTGGGCGACCTCGACGCCGCCGAACCCCTCCTCCGCGCCTGCTACGAAGGGCGACTCCGCACGCTCGGCGAAGATCACCGCGAGACCGTCCACGCCAAAGGACGCCTCGACGAAGCCCTCCGACGACCCCCCGAAAACCCCCCGGCCCCAATCCTCCCCCCCCGGCCTCCGCGCCCTCCCACACCCGGCCACCCCCCCCGAAAACGACCGAACAAACCCCCGCCCGCCCACGAAGTCCCCCCGCCTCTGCTCCCCCCGAGCCCGGGCCGCGCAAGCCGCCGCCGCGGCCTCTCATCCCCCGCCGCTGGAAACCCCCGGCGCCAGCGCGCCGCTCCACGCGCCCGAACCCTCCACATCCAACAACCCATCAACGCCCGAGAACTCCCCCACTCACGCCACCCACGCTCGCGCTCAGGACGCCCACGCCAACGGCTCACACGCCCTGGGGCGCACGCACGCCGACAGGGGCTCTGGTCCGATCTGAGATCAGAATCGCAGGCCATTCAAGCGTCCTGAGCCCGCCATCTCCGCACTCCGGCTCTTTCCGTCCCCCTAGCGCCCGCACACCCCGCACAGACCCACCTCACTCCGTTCCGGCGGAGCCAACTTCCTTGCCATCGCCCAAGCCGGGGGCATGATGTTCAACGAGTGACCCGCGAGCACAGCGCGGGGCCGACGCGGAGGCGCCGGAGAGAAAGAGAAGTCGTCCATCGCAATTCGTTCCGGCGCGCGGAGAAGGGACATCGCCGCGCGCAGCCACCAACCCGGCTCCCCGCCGCCGCGCTATCGCCGCGCGCCGACGGGATCGGCCCGCGACAGGAGAACAGAGATGTCACCCCGCGCCACCGCCATCGTCCTCGCCGCCTGCGCCATCCCCGCGGCCCTCGCCGGCCACCCCGGCGCCGTCGTGTACTCCACCGACTTCGAAAGCGGCTCGCCCAGCGGCGTCTGGTCCGTGGACCAGGTCGCGCAGACCGGCCCGCTCTCCCGATTCCTCGGGCGATTCGGCAGCACATCCCTCACCATGTCCGTCGCGCTCCAGGCCAACGCCGTCCACGAACTGGCCTTCGACCTCTACACGATCGATTCCTGGGACGGCTCCGATTCCCCCTGGGGCCCCGACTGGTTCGGCGTGAAGGTCGACGGCGCGGAGATCTTCAAGGAAACCTTCAGCAACTTCGGCGGACCCCAAACCTACGAGGGCTCGCCCGTCGCGTCCGGCGCCTTCGGCTTCGAGCACTGGAACGACTCCGTCTGGCGCCTGTCCCTGCTCTTCACCCCCAACTCGAACAACGCCACCATCACCTTCTTCGCCCAAGGGCTCGAGCCCATGCACAACGAGTCCTGGGGACTCGACAACGTCGTCGTCCGCGAACTGCCCACGATCCCGGCGCCCGGAGGCGCCGCGCTCCTCCTGGGCTCCGCCGCCGCGGCCCTCCGCCGCCGACGCTGAACCCCATCCGATCCACTCCGCCATCGCTCACGGGCTCGACGCGGCGCCATTCTCCGGCGCCGCGTCGATCGGCCCGGCCATCCGCCACACCGCCCCCGCCAGCCCCCGCACCACCTGCGTCATCCGCTCGAGATCGAGCGTCTCGATCGTGTCCGTCGGCTTGTGGTAGTTCGGGTTCCGGAACTCCGACGTGTCCGTGAGCATCACCGCCGGCGCCCCGATGTCCCAGAACTCCGCGTGGTCCGACCGGCGCACGTCCGGGATCGTCTCCCCGCGGCCCGGCACGAAGTCCAGCATGAACACCGGCATCCGCGGCTCGCTCGCGCGCATCCCCGCGCCCAGCGCCCGCGCAAACGCCGCCGATGCCTGCGTCGCCACCACCACGATCGAATCGCCCTTGTCCGGCGGCGTGAACACACCCGGGATCGCCGGGATCGGGCTCTTCTGACAGCCCGGCTCGTCGCAGAAGTACCCGATCATCTCCACGCTCACCATCCCCACCACCTTCTCGGCGCCAGAGTCGATCCGCTCCCGGGTCCACGCCGCGTGCTCCCGCGCCCCGATCAGCCCCACTTCCTCCAGATTAAAGAACACCAGGCGCACCGTGCGCTCCATCGGCCGGTCCCGCAGCGTCCGCGCCAACTCCAGCACGCCCGCCACGCCCGAGGCATTGTCGTCGGCGCCCGGCGTGTCCTCGCGCGCGTCGAAGTGTGCGCCGACGATGATCACCTCCTCCGGGCGGACGCGCCCCGGCAACTCGACATAGATGTTCCGCCACCGGCGGGGCTCGGGGTCTGGAACGACCGTCCATGCCCCGTCGCGCCACACGCGGACGCTTCCGCCCGTCGTCCACTCCAGCGACTGCGACACCGGCTCCAGGCCCATGTCCCGCAGTTTCCGCTCGATCACCCGCTCCGCCTCGTGCAGGCCCTCCTGACGCTCCGGCTCCACCCACAACGCCCGAAGCGCCGGCAGGTCCCGGATGTGCGCCTCCAGACGCGCACGCTCTACGTCGGCCTCCGGGCCCGCCGCCTGTGCCCCCGCTCCCAGCGCCGCGGCCACGACCATCGACACCATCATCATCGAACGCTCCTTCTCCGGCGCCGCGCGCCGGCGGTTCACATCAGGTCCAGCCCGAAGTCCAGCGCCGGCGCCGAGTGCGTGAGCCGCCCCACGCTGATCCGCTCGACTCCCGTCTCGGCCATCGCCCGCACCGTCGCCAGACTCACGCCGCCGCTCGCCTCCAACTCCACCCGCGCGCCCGCCGCGTCCCGCAGCCGCACCGCCTCGCGCAGCGCCGGCGCATCCATGTTGTCCAGCAGCACGAAGTCCACGATCCCCGGCCGAAGCGCCAACACCTCGCGGAGTTGATCCAGCGTGTCCACCTCCACCTCGACGAACGCGAGGGGCCCCGAGCCACGCGCCAGCGCCGCGGCGCCCGCGATCCGCTCGCCCAGCCCGCCCATTGGAATGTGGGCCAGATGGTTGTCCTTCAGCAGCGCCGCGTCGTGCAGCCCCATGCGATGGCTGAAGCCCCCGCCGC
>JACVCK010000125.1 GCA_016742055.1 Phycisphaerales bacterium | reverse complement strand
GCCCAGGACGGCGCCGGGCGCGACGTGGGAGTTCAGCCCGACCATGCAGTCGTGCTCCACGATGGCGCCTGTGTTGACCGTCGCGTGGTCGCCGATGCGGGCCCGGGCGTGGACGACGGCGTTGGGGCCGACGAACACGCCGGAGCCCAGCGTGGCCGAGGGCGACACGATCGCCGAAGGATGAACCACGGTCGTCGCCGGACGGAGCAGGCGCTGGATGAGCGAGCGCCGCAGCGTGAGGTCCCCCACCGCCACGATCACCGGGCCGTTCTGGCGGTCGGCGAACTCGGCAAGGCCGCCCAGCCGGGGCGCCGCGGCGTTGAGCATCGCGGCGGGATCGTCGTCGATGAAGCCCCGGAGGAGGATTCCCGCGGCCATGGCGGCCTCGGCGATCACCATGGCGTGCCCTCCCCCGCCCACCAGCAGCAGCCCCGCGTGCTCGTTCGCCGCCATGCGACCTCCTGTCGTTCCGCCTGGGGCCCGGTGGATTCGGGCGCTGAGGGGCCGTCGGACGCTCCGTGGCCCGTCCCTTCATAGCATCCTTGGATGCCCGAGGCCGCGACCCGATCCGGAGAATCGTCCCTGACCCTTCCCATCCGCGTGGGGTGCGTCTCGTACCTGAACACCCTGCCGCTGATCGAGGGGCTGGACAAGTGCCCGGAACTATCGCTGGTCCCTGCGGTTCCGGCGCACCTGATCGACCTGCTGACCGAGCGCCGGGTGGACGTCGGGCTGGTCTCGCTGGTGGACACGCAGCGGAGCGATGAACCGCTGGACCTGATCGCGTCGGGGATGATCGGCTGCGACGGGCCGACGATGACCGTGCGGCTGTACAGCGCCGTGCCGCTGGACCGGATCACGCGGGTTCACGCGGATATCGAGAGCCATACGGGGCTCGCGCTGATGCGCGTGCTGCTGTCGCGGATGTTCGGGGTGAGGCCGGAGATCATCGACTTCAACGCGCGGGAGCGCGTGGCGAACGGCTCGGAGATGCTCGAATGGCCGGAGGCCGTGCTGATGATCGGCGACAAGGTGGTGACCGACTCGCCCCCGGCGGTGCGCTACCCCCATCAGATGGACCTGGGCGAAGCATGGAAGGCGATGACCGGTCTGCCGTTCGTGTACGCGGTGTGGACGTGCCGCGAGGAGGACGCGCACTCCGACGCGGTGCGCCTGGCGGCGTCGATCCTCGACCGCCAGCGCCGGCACAACGCGACGCGCCTGGGATGGATCGCGGCGAGCCGCGCCGGCCAGCGTGGCTGGCCGGCGGACCTGGCGCTGCGGTACCTGACGGACATGCTCCGCTTTGACATCGGGCCCGAGGGCTCGGCGTATCGGCGGGCGATCGACGTGTTTCTGGACGCGGCGCACGCCGAGGGCGCGCTGCCTCGCCGGCGCCGGGTCCGCTGGCTCGAGCCGGCGTCGCCATGCCCCGCCTGACCACGCTCCGCATCGGCGCCTTGGACGACCTGGCGCGTCAACTGCGGTTTGCGCCGCGCCCGGCGGTGCTCCGCCACATCCGCGCGGCCGAGGCGATCGCGGCGGACCTGGAGCCCGAGCGCGCCTACCCGCTGGCGTGGCTGGTCTTTTCTCTGACCGGCTACCGGGCCGAAGAGGGCGACGAGACGCACGACGTGGCGATCGTCGGCCTGGCGCTGCGGGCCGACCTGTCGGCGTTCGTCGAGCGGCTGTCCGATCAGGCGGCCCTGACCGCCGACGACCTCGACGACGCGCACCTGTCGCTCGACGAGTTGTGCGCCCGCTGGCGCGTGGACCGCAAGACCATCGAGCGCCGGCGGCGGGAGGGCCTGATCGCGCGCCGGGTGCGCGACGCGGACGGGCGCGTGCGCCTGGTGTTCGCGTCGGCGGTGGTGGAGCGGTTCGAGCGGGCGCGCCCAGACGCACCGCCGCCCCTGCGCCGGCTCGACCGGGCGGAGCGGGCGCTGCTCGTGCGCCGGGCGCGGCGGTACCGCGAGCGCCTGGGCTGGTCGCTGAACCAGGCGGCGGAGCGGCTCGCCGAGCGCTCGGGGCGCAGCCGCGAGACGGTGCGCCGGGCGTTGCGGGCGCACGATGAGGGCGCGGCGGAGCCGATCTTCGCGCGGCGCGCGCCGCTGACCGATCGGGACCGCCTGGCGGCGCAGCGGGCGCGCCGGCGGGGGCTCGAGATCGCGCGGATCGCCGAGGGGATGGGCTGGACGGTGTCCACGACGCAGCGGGCCATCCACGAGGGGCGTGCGGCGCTGCTGCGGTCCCTGGACCTGGCAGCCCCGTCGTCGCCGATGTTCCAGCGCGCCGACGCGCGGGGCGTACTGCTCGCCCCGCCGGAGGTGCGCTCGGGCCTGGGCGGCGCAGCGCACGAGCCGGCGGCGGTGTTCGTCGCCTCGGCGCGGGAGGCGGCGCGCCCGGCGGAGACGGTCGAACGCCTCCGGGCCGCGGCGGCGTGCTACCTGCGCTGGTCGGTGCAGCGCCGGATCAAATCGCTGCGTCCGACGTCGCCCCGGGCTTCGGACCTGGACGCCATCGAGACGGACCTGCGCTGGTGTTCGTTGCTGCTCATCGAACTGGTCCGGGGCCAGCGGGCGCTGGCGCTGCGCACGATCGAGGACCTGCTGGGGGCGCCGTTGCTGGGTCTGCCGGCGGAGGACGTGCGCCGGCTGCACGCGCTGTCCATGCGCGCCCTGGCGGACGCCGCGTGGACGTTCGACCCCTTCCGCCCGGCGCCCCATCGGCTCGCCGGGCACGCGACGGGGCACCTGGCGCGAGCGCTGGCGCGTCCCGCGGCCGAGGCGCGCCGGCGCGCGTCGCCGGGCGCGCGGAGGTCGCATCATCGCGAGATCGATCTTGTGGATTGGTCCCGGAGCGTGGCGCCGTGGCAGCGCTGGCTCGAGCCGCCGGCGCGGCTGCGGCGGAGGGCGATGGAGCCCGGGGCGCCGGCGCACTGCGGGATGCTGGCGGCGCTCCGGAACGGCTGGGCGCCGCCGGGCCATCCGCCGATGACGCTCGCGGAGGCGGGCCGGGCGCTGGGCGTGGGCGGCGCGGGCGCGGCGCAGATCGAGGCGCAGTGCGTCCGCGCGGCGCTGGGTTTGGGGGACGCCCGGGTGGACCCGTCCCGCGCCGCGTTCCGCGTCGGGCGCCGCCGCTCGGTACGCTGAACGTCCATGCTCCAGCGCCGGACGCTGCAGATCGTCGAAGATTCGCCGTCGCAGATCACCCCGCTGTTCTGGGTGCGGTTCGGCCTGGCGGTCGTGGCCAATGCCTGCACCATCCTGCTGTTCGGCTGGCGCGAAGCGGCGTTCGCCGAGCCGCTGCTGGTCCGGACGCAAGCGGGCGCGCTGGGGCTGGACCTGATCCTCACGGCGATCGTCGTGGCGCGGGCGTCGGGGCGGGGCGGCCGGCTGAAGGCGCTGGGCGTGGCGGGCGGAGCCGCGGCGGCGATCGAGTTGATCGCGCTGCCGCTGGGCCTGGTTGCGTCGTGGGCGATCCCATTGGGCGGCGCCGTCGTGCTGGGGATCCGGTTCCTGCGGATTTATCTGCGCGTGGTGCGTTCGACGCTCCCGCCGCCGCTGCTGCTGCTGCTGTCGTTCGCGTTGCTGATCGTGGCGGGCACATTGTCGCTCATGCTCCCGGCGGCCACGCCGGAAGACAGCCCGATCAACGCGGTGGATGCGCTGTTCACGGCGACGTCTGCGGTGTGCGTGACGGGGCTTGCCGTGCGGGATACGGGCACGGAGTTCACGCGGCTGGGCCAGGTCATCATCCTCGGTCTTGTGCAGTTGGGCGGACTGGGCATCGTGGTGTTCGGAGCCATCTTCGTGGTGCTGTTCGGTCGTTCGCTCGGCCTGCGAGCGGCGCAGACGGTCGCCGGCGCCGCGGGTGAAGCGGCCTCGACCCCGGCTTCCCTGCGCCGGCTCGTGCTGTTCATCGCCTCGGCGACGCTGGTGACGGAGTTGGTCGCGGCGACGGCGCTGTACTTCTTCTGGCCCGCGGCGACGAACTGGACGGGCGAGCCGCCGGACTTTGATCACGCGGGAGAGCGCGCGTTCCACGCGGTGTTTTACTCGATCAACGCGTTCAACAACGCCGGCTTTGTCACCGCGCCCGCCGGCCTGCAGGGCCTGCGCTTTCACTGGACCAGCCACGTGATCATCGCCGGGCTCATCGTCATGGGCGGCATCGGGTACCCGGTGCTGGACGACCTTCGCCGAGTGCTGACGGCGAAGTGTCGCGGGGTGCGCCTCGAGTCCGGGCGCCTGGTGCGCCTGTCGCTGCACACCAAGATGGCCTTGACCACCAGCGCCGCGCTGTACCTGGTCGGCTTCGCGATGATCTACCTGAGCGAGCAGGTGCAGACGCTGGAGTCGGCGCGGGCGTCGATTGCCGACGCGCACTTCATGTCGATCACGGCGCGATCGGCGGGGTTCGAGACGGTCTCCACCGCCACGCTGGGCCCGTTGGCGCGGTTCACGCTGATCGCCCTCATGTTCATCGGCGGCTCGCCGGGTTCGACGGCGGGCGGCGCGAAGACGATCGCGTTCGCCGTGCTGGTGCTGGCGGAGTGGGCGACGATCAACGGGCGCGCGCACGCGCAGGCGTTCAAGCGAACGCTGCCGGAGGAGATGATCCGCAAGGCCGCGACCTTCGTGACGCTGCACCTGCTGCTGGTCGTGACGATCACGGGCGCGCTGACGATCACCGAGGCGCGGGGCGGGACCTTCTCGCTGGAGCCGCTGCTGTTCGAGGCGGTTTCGGCGTGCTCGACGGTCGGCTTGTCCCTGAACGTCACGCCGACGCTGACGTCCGAGGGCCGGCTGGTGGTGGTGGCGGGGATGTTCCTTGGGCGCGTCGGCCTGCTGGCCACGCTCATCGGCATCGTGGCGGTGGCCCGCGACCGGCGGTCCCGCTACACCTATCCGACCGAGGGCGTGCTGATCAGTTGATCGGCTCCGGGTCCGGCGCCGGCGGGGGCTACACTCAACGCCCATGGCCTCCCAAGACCCCGTCCAGATCCTGCGCGAACGCTTCGCCGCCGCGATGCGCGACGCCTTCGGCGACGCGCTCCCCGCCGACGCCGACCCCCTCATCTCGCCTTCCCGGCAGCCGGAGTTGGGCGACTACCAGAGCAACGCGGCGATGCCGCTGGCCAAGGCGCTGGGGCGCAACCCGCGCCAGATCGCGCAGGAACTCGCCGCCCGGCTCGACCTTTCGGGCGTGGCGGAGCCGGTCTCCGAGAAGAACATCGCCGGGCCGGGGTTCATCAACGTGCGGCTCTCGACGGACGCGCTCGCACGCCTCCTCGACGGCCTCGAGGACCACGACCTGGGCGTCGAGAGGCCCGCGCGGGCGCAGACGGTCGTGGTGGACCTCTGCGGCGTAAACCTCGCCAAGCAGATGCACGTCGGCCACCTGCGCGCCACGGTGATCGGCGACGCCCTCGCGCGGACGAACGCTCGGCTCGGGCACACGGTCCACCGCCAGAACCACCTGGGCGACTGGGGCCTGCCCATCGCGATGGTGACCGACGCCGTGATGGACGGGGTTCGGAACGGGACGATCGACCTCAACGCGTTGCGCTTGAGCGACCTGGAGCGGATCTACCGCGCCGCCCAACGCGCCTGCGACGCCGATGAGAAGGGGCTCGACGCCGTGAAGCGCTACGGCCTGGGGCCCAAGGCGCTCGCGGAACTGGAGGAGCAGGTCGCCGGCGCCAACGAGCGCATGGCCCGCGCCAAGGCGACGCTCCTGAACCTACAGCGCCACGAGCCCGAGACCGTCGCCGTGTGGCGGCGCATCGCGCAGATCACGCTCGATGAGTGCCTGGCCATCTGTCGGCGGCTCCAGGCCAACGTCGCCGAAGAGCACACCGCCGGCGAGTCCACGTACGCCGAGGAGTTGGCCGGCGTCGTGGCGGACCTCGAGTCCCGGGGCGTGGCGAGCGTCTCCGACGGGGCGCTGGTGATCGACCTCAAGGACGTCGGCATCGCCGAGCCGCTGCTGATCCGCAAGTCCGACGGGGGGTTCCTGTACGCCACCACCGATCTGGCGGGCATCCGCCGGCGCGTGCAGAAACTCGGCGCCGACCGCGTGATCTACGCCGTGGATGCGCGGCAGAGTCTGCACTTCCGTCAGGCGTTCGCGGGCGCGAAGAAGGCAGGGTACGCCCGCCGGCCCGACGGCTCCGACGCCGCGCTCATCCACGCGGCTTTCGGCACGATCCTGGGCGAGGACAACCGGCCCTTCAAGACCCGCAGCGGCGACAACGTGAAACTCTCCGACCTGCTGGACGAGGCCGTGGCGCGGGCGGAGGCGGCGATCGCCGAGCGCAGCCCCGAACTGCCCGCCGAGCAGCGCCGGATCAACGCGGAGGCGATCGGGATCGCGGCGATCAAGTACGCGGACCTTTCGTCGGACCGGGCGAAGGACTACGTGTTCAACTTCGACCGCATGCTCGCCTTCGAGGGCGACACGGGGCCGTACCTGCTGTACGCGCTGGTGCGCATCCGCAGCATCCTGCGGAAGGCGGCGGAGCAGGGCCTGACGCCGGCGGACGGCGCGGCGAGGGCCGCGCTGCGGATCGGCGCCAAGGAGGAGAAGGACCTGGCGCTCACGCTCCTGCGCTACCCGGGCACGCTGCAGAGCGTGGCGGACTCCTGCGAGCCGCACCGACTGACGAACTTCCTGCACGATCTGGCGGGCGCGTTCGCGGTGTTCTTTCGCGAATGTCCGGTGTTGCAGGCCGAAACCCCGGAAATGCGGGCCTCACGCCTGCGTCTGTGCGCCCTGACCGGGCGCGTCCTTGAGGACGGGCTCGGCGTGCTGGGGATTCCGACGGTTGATCGGATGTAGCCCGCGGACGAACGCCGCGACGCGCTCGGAAAGCGCCCCGCTCCAGCGCTCGTCGGTCCACAGGTCGTTATGCCCTGCACCCGGCACGGCGTGCAGTTCGCCGCGTCCGGCTTGGGCGATCGCGCGACCGTCGTCGATCGGGCAGACCTCGTCGGCTTCGCCGTGGATCACCAGCAGCGGACACGAGAGGCGCGAGGCGTGCGCCGCCCGGTCGAAGCCGCGCCAGCGCGGCCCCGGGCCCAGGCGCCAGCCCATCCACGCGAACGCCAGCGGCCCGTTCGGCAGCCAGGGCATGCCCGCGGAACGCATCACGTTCCGCGCGGGGGTGTGCGCCAGCCGGTACGGCGCCTCGGCGATGACGCCGGCGAGGCGCTCCCGCACCGGAGAGTCCGTCGCCGCGGCGACGATGGACGTTCCCGCTCCGGCCGACCAGCCCAGCAGCGCGACGCGATCGTCGGGGCCGCTGACGCGTTCGATGAGCGCCAGCAGCGCGCGGTGTTCGGCGAGGCCCATGGGCCAGGGGCCAGGGTCGCTCTCACCCAAGCCCGGCGGATCCCACGCGACCAGCCGCGAGCACACGGGCAGCAGCGCCGAGAATCGCGCCATGGCGCCGACACGGGAATCGCCCCAGCCGGGAGTCAGGATCGCCACGGGGCCGCGCGGGTCGTCGCCGGGAATATCCCAGACCGGCAGCGAGCGGCCTTCCCACTCCAGGCGCCAAGCGCTGAAGGGACGGGGATCGGGCAGTTCGCCGGGGTCGCCGGGTCGAGAGCGGAGCGCGGCGCCCGCGCTGGTGCGGCGCGGGGGCCGGCGCAGGCGATGCACGGTCCAGGCGGCGGCGATGGCCACGGCCGCCACGAGTCCGATCGCCAGGAGTTGCGCGAGCCCGGCAAAGTCCACGGCGGGGCGTCCTCCGGCGTTCAACCACCGAACAGGCCGACGATGTCGTTGTAGGTGACGACGATGAACATCAGGCCGATGAGGGCGAGGCCCGCGAGGCCGGCCATGTTCTGCAGCGCCGCGGGCACTGGGCGGCGGGTGACGCCCTCGATGATGAGGAACACGAAGTGTCCGCCGTCGACGATGGGCAGTGGGAGGAAGTTGATGACGGCGAGGTTGACGCTGATGAGCCCCATGAAGAACAGCAGGTGGACGAGGCCACGATCGGCCACCAGCGTGCCCAGGTGCGCGATGCCCACGGGGCCCTTGAGGTGCTCCACCTTCACGCTGCCCTCAAAGAGCCGCACGAGGGTGAGGTAGGTCTTGAGCATGACGCGGTGCGTGCGGTCCAGGCCCATCGAAAGGGCTTGGAGCGGGCCGTCGGCCTTGAGGGT
>JACVCK010000124.1 GCA_016742055.1 Phycisphaerales bacterium | reverse complement strand
GCTGACCGCCGATCAGATCCTCGCCAGCCCCTTGTACAACCGCCCCCTCTACGCCGCCGACACCCCCGCGCGCACCGCGCTCCTCATCGAACTCCTCGCCCATCCCGACCTCCCCGAGCACGAGCGCAAGAACGCCGAGCGCACGCTGGCCGAACTGACCAAGCGGCTGGAGGCGGAGAAGAAGGCCGCGGCGCCGTCTCCCGCCACGGAATAGGTCCACCTCCGGAGCGCCGCGATGGTCACGCTTGTTGTTCACGACAGCCCGGGAGGCAATCGCGCGAAAACGGTCAAGTGCAGCGCAGGCGCCGGGGCTCAGAACCACGGCTGTTCGCAAAGCCGAACAGCCGTGCCACACGATCAGGAGGGCCATCCGCCTAGGTCCAATAATAATGGAAGCGACACTGTGCAACGTATTATGTCGCGACAAGCGATGGCGACGAGAATTGTCAGTGCGTCCGATGCGGAGACCTTGAATGGTCAATGGGATGTCGTGCCGGCGGGGGGTGCGTTCGTGAGCGTCCCTGATACTTGGCGCCCCATTTCGCAGGCAGACTTGAAGTTCGCGTGGATGCTCTCGCCGCCCTCCGCTAACACGTTCGGCGCCAATTCGGGAGGATGGAGCACAAACCAATGAACACAACGACGATTCATGATCGATTCATGCTCTTCCTCATCGCGCTGCTGCTCGGATGGTGCGGGGGCTGTCCGACGGCGCAGGCGCGACCGTCGCGGCATGTCAGCATCCATATCAATTGGGACTGCGCAGAAAGGCATAGCGAGGCTGCGGTTGTCATCGGCGTATTGCGGCTGACGTCTCCGGCGGACCCTGAGAACAAAGTGCCGGCCTCATTTGCCATCGACATCGAGTCGGTCGCGTTTGGGCGCATCGCGGCGGGCGAGCGCGTCGAGTTGCGGAGCGTATACAATCATGCCGGATCGTTGCCGCCGATCGATCAGAGATGCCTCGTGCTGTTAGGTAGAACGTCGTTCGGGCGAGATGTGCCCGGTCCCTGGTCGGTGTACTCGAACCGCACCGACCTCATGCCCGGCCCGGACGAACTGCCCTACCACCCCATCGGACCCGAGACCGACATTGTCATCCGTGAACTGCCTCGGATCATCGAGATTGCCGGGCTGATCTGTGGTCGATCACAATCGGAAGGGTTGGCGCTCCAGCGCGAGGCAGTCTGGGAGGAATGGCGCAAGGGCGAACTGCGCCGGAGCATGACGCTCGGATGGATTCTTCAGTTGGGCCTGTACTCCCCGGGCGGCGACCGTCAGGGGACGCTGAACTTCCTCGCCGACCTTGTGAACGATCGGGCCATGCCGCCCGAGTGCCGCCTCATGGCGGACAAGTCGCTCGCCGAACCATCGAACAGCCGCCCCGACTACTCCGCCGACACCCCCGCGCGCGCCGCGCTCCTCATCGAACTCCTCGCCCACCCCGACCTCCCCGAGCACGAACGCAAGAACGCCGAGCGCACGCTGGCCGAACTGACGAAGCGGCTGGAGGCGGAGAAGAAGGCCGAGGCGCCGGGGAAGGGATCGCCCGATGCTCAGCGCCCTGATTGAATCCCGGAGATGGAATGTACGTGTGGCGTTGGCGCTCGCGTTGACGCCGCCCGCGACTGCTGGCTATGACGGGCCCTACTACGGCATCACCGTGAGTTGGCACGAGGGGGGGGCGGCGCTCGTGATCGGCACGCTGCGGCTGGACCAGCCGGCGGACCGCGCCACGCGCACGCCGGCGCGGTGCTCGGTCGAGGTCGAGTCGGTTGTCTTCGGCGACTTGGAAGCGGGCGGGGTGATCCCGCTGAGGGTGGCGTACGCGCAGGGCCCCGTCGGCGGTGTGCTGCCCCTCCCAACCGAGGAAAAAGCGTTGCTCATCTTGGGCCGCGATTGGATTTCGTCGCCGAAGGATGGCGGTCCGGCGTGGTCGATGTCCGGCGGCGGATACGACTTCATGCCCGATGGCCTCCCCTTCTGCCGGATGGGTTCAGACGCCGACGCCATCCTGCGCGAGGCGCCGCGGATGATCGAGATCGCGGGGCTCCGGGATGCGGGGCTGAAGCGGGAAGCGGTGTGGGAGGAGTGGCGCAAGGGCGAGATGCGCAGGTCGCTTGTGCTGGGTTGGATAACGTTCTTTGGCCTCAACGAGCCAAAGCGCCGAGAGGAAACGCTGGACTTCCTCGCCGACCTTGTGAAAGACCGGACCATGCCGCCCGAGTGCCGGCTGACCGCCGATCAGATCCTCGCCAGCCCCTTGTACAACCGCCCCCTCTACGCCGCCGACACCCCCGCGCGCACCGCGCTCCTCATCGAACTCCTCGCTCACCCCGATCTACCCGAGCACAACCGAAAAAGCGCCGAGCGCACGCTGGCCGAACTGACCAAGCGGCTGGAAGCCGAGTCGAAGGCCGCGCCGCCGCCGTAAGCCCGCCCCCCGCCGCCGCCCCCTTTCCGGTAGTCTGACGCCCCGAATGGACCGCTTCGCCGTCATCGGGCTGGGACGCTTCGGGTCGCGTCTGGCGCAGAACCTCGCCGCCGCGGGCGCCGAGGTGATCGCCATCGACCACTCGCGCCAGATCGTCGAGGAACTCCGCGACAAGGTGACCCTCGCCATCGCGCTGGACGCGACCGACGAGCAGGCCCTGCGGCTGCAGGGCATCGACCAGGTGGACTGCGCCGTCGTCGGCATCGGCAATAACTTCGAGGCCAACGCCCTCGCCACCGTCCTCCTCCGCTCCATCGGCGTCAAACGCATCATCAGCCGCGCCGGCAACCAGATGCAGGCGCAGATCCTCCAGCGCATCGGCGCCGACGGCGTCGTCCGCCCCGAGGACGAAGCCGCCGACCGCTGGTCGCACCGCCTCCTCGCCCCGTTCACCATCGACCACATCGAACTGGCCGAGAGTTACGCCATCATCCAGATGCCCACGCCCGGCGCGTGGGTGGGCAAGACGCTCGCCGAGTTGGACATGCGCCGAAAGCACCAGGTCACGCTCGTGGCGATCAAGCGCCTGGCCGGCGCCGAAGCGCCCAGGACCGGGGCGCCCGGCCTGCCCGCCGGCGCCGCGATCGGACCGTCGGACCAGGACCTCCTCGAGCGCATCGTCGAGGCCCCGCTGCCCACCAGTCGCCTGCGCGACACCGACATCCTCGTCATCGCCGGGTTCGATCAGGACATCGAGAAACTGCCGAAATAGGCCCGCCCCGCGCCCGCCCGCGCTATGCTCGCCCATGCCGCTCTTCGGCTCGCACCTGTCCATCGCCGGCGCCATGGCCAACGCCCTCCGCGAGGCCGAGCGCCTCGGCTTCGACACCGTGCAGGTGTTCACCAAGAACCAGCGCCAGTGGAAGGTGGCTCCTCTGAAGGACGCCGACACCGACGAATGGCGGTCCGAAATGAACCGCCTCGGCTGGGAAGGCCGCGTCGTCGCCCACAACTCCTACCTCGTCAACCTCGCCAGCCCCGACGATGAACTCCGCAACAAGTCCATCGACCTCCAGCGCGAGGAACTCCGGCGCGCCGAGGCCCTGGGCATCCCCTTCCTCGTCTCCCACCCCGGCGCCCACACCGGCTCGGGCGAAGAAGCGGGCCTCGACCGCATCGCCGACGCCTACGCGCGCCTCCTCCGCGAAACCGCCGGCGCCGCCGTCGTGGTCTGCATCGAGAACACCGTCGGCTCGGGCTCGAACCTCGGCGGGCCTTTCGAGCACCTGCGCGCCCTGCGCGAGCGCATCCTGCGCCTGACCGGCGCCGAGTTCGGCCCGCGCGTGGGGTTCTGCTTCGACACCTGCCACGCCCACGCCGCTGGGCACGACATGCGGTCCGCCGCCGCCGCCACGCGCACGCTCGAAGAGTGGGGCCGCGCCGTCGGCCTCGAGCACATCCGGGTCGTCCACCTCAACGACTCCAAGGCGCCCGCCGGCTCACGACTCGACCGCCACGCCCACATCGGAGAGGGGACTATCGCCGGACCGCTCAAGCCCGGCGCCGCCCGGGACTACTCCGGGTTCGCGGCGCTCCTGAACCACCCCGCCCTCGCGGGCGTACCCATGATCCTTGAAACGCCCAAGGAGGACGACCCCAGCGGCGAACCATGGGACCGGGTGAACCTGGCGCGGCTTCGGGCGTTGTTGTCCGATTCCCCCGAGCCCTCCAGGAAGCGCCCCAAGGCGTCCGACGGGACCGACAAGGGCGCCCGGAAGCGCCCGATCCGGGCTTCGGCCTGAACCCCACCCCCGCCGGTGGCCGATAATCGCAGACTGTCCGCCCGCCAGGCGGCCCCGTCCCGGGCGTCTCCCGGTAGACCCGCTGGCCGATGCCCGCCCCCACCGGGCGAGACTTGCAAGGAGTTCCGATGGCTGATCTGTCGACCGACGCGATGCACACGCAGCGCCCCCGCGCGGGCCGGCCCCGCGCCCTGAGCGCGCTCGCGCTCGCCGCGATCGTCGGCTCGGCCGGCGGATGCGCCTGGTTCCGAAGTTCGCAGGCCGACAGCGCCGAGCCGGTCAAGCCCGACCGCTCCTCCACCGCCTCTTCGCAGCAGCCCGCCGCCGACGCCGGCGCGCAGCCGGGCGCGAGCGACTCGCCCGTCGCCTCGATGGACCCGACCACCGGCGAAGCGCCGCCCGCGCCGGCGCAGCCCGCCCCCCAGGCCGCGGCCTCGCCGTCCCGACCCCAGCCCGCCCGCGAACTCAAGCCCGCCGATCGCGTGCAGGAGGCCGAGAAACTCCGCGCCGAAGGGCGCGTCGAGGACGCGATCAAGCAACTGGAACTGGCGATCCGCGACAACCCCAAACTCACGACGGCGTACCTGAGTCTCGCCGAAATCCACCGCCAGCAGGGCAACCTCCAGGCCGCGGAACGCGCCGGACGCGAGGCGTTGGCCCTCGACCCCAACAACTTCGACGCCCGCTACAACTACGCGCTCACGCTGCACATGATGGGGCGCGTGACCGACGGCGTGCGCGAGTACCTGCGGGCGCTGGCGCTGCGCCCCAACGATCGTGAGGCCAACCTCAACCTCGCCACGGCCTACCTGCAACTCAACGAGCCGGCGCAGGCGCTGCCCTACGCCCAGAAGGCCGTGCGCCTGGACGCCGACCACGGCCCCGGGCGCGTCAACCTCGGCGCCGTGCTCGGCGCGCTCGACCGGCATCAGGAGGCGGTGAACGAGTACGAGGCCGCCGCCGAACTGATGGACCTCAGCCCGCAACTGCTCCTCAACTGGGCGGACTCGCTGGGCAAGATCCAGCGCCACCAGGAGGCGGTGAACACGCTGGAGCGGCTGCTGCAGATGGAGCCCACGGGCCCCAACGCGGTGATCGCGCTCGAACGTCTGGGCTCGTCGTACTTCCGGCTCCGCCAGTACGAACGCGCGCTCGACGCCTTCCGGCGCTCGGTCGAACTCGATCCCGGCCACTACCCCGGCCTCAACGGCGTGGGCGTGTGCCTGCTCAACCGGTATCTGACCACCGAGCCCCGCGACAAGGCGGCGCTCGACGAGGCCCTCCGCGCGCTCCGCAAGAGTCTCCAGATCAACGACCGGCAGCCCCGGATCGTCGAACTGCTCAGCCGGTACGGTTAATCCCATCGCGCGGCCCGTGCCGCTTGTGACGCATGCAACGCGCACGACGACGGCGCCGGGCCAGCCCGAGGTCGGCGCGTGTCCGACCCGCTTGTCCGCGCCCCCGCGGGCCGATCTTAGTGTGACGATGGGGCGCCGGGGTCCACGGTTGACAGCGCCTGCTCGAAGGAAAACGGAGCGTGCGCCATGTCGGCCGTGTCCAAAGAAGCGTCGGATTGCATCCAGGAGGCCGAACGCATCGCACAGGGCGCCTCGCCCCCTCCCCAGCGCGCCGATCGACGCGAACACCAGCGCTTCGCCTTCGAGGTGGAGGCGCCCGTGGTCTGGGCCGGCCAGATGGGCGCCAACCACGAGATCGTCATGATCCGCACCAAGGACATCTCCGCAGGCGGCGTCTGCCTCTCGGCCCGATCGATGGTCCACACCGGGGTCTGCGGCGTGACGCGACTGCCCCTGCCGGGCGGACGCAGCGCCATCGTCGGCCTCGAGGTCGTGCACTGCCGGTACACCGGCGACATGCACTACGCCGTGGGCTGCCGGTTCACCGAGCCGCCCGACACGTTGCGCGGCCTGCGCTTCGTGGAGAAGAACGGCCGGTTGCGCCTGATGCGCTGATCGCGCCAGCCGATAACCACCGCGCGCTGGAGTGTGGCGCCCGTTTGGTCAAGGCAAACCCCTGCGTTGTCGATGCACCCCCCCAACGGGCGGCTTTCCGCCGCGAATGGGTGCAGCGAGCAATGAGCGATTTTGTGCGCAACAAGATGAAGGCGCTCGATGACTGCATCGACGCCGCGGCGAAGATCGGCTCCGGCCGCGCCCCCGCCGCCGCCGACAACCGGCGCGCCCACGACCGCCGGCCCTACCACGTGGACGTGCCGGTGGTCTGGCTGGGGCCGCTGCGCCAGTCGGACCGCGTGCAGAGCGTCCGCGCGTCGGACGTTTCAGTGGGCGGCGTCCGTCTGCTGTGCCGGCACATGCTGTACCCGGGGTCCACGGGCGTCATCCAGTTGGCCCGCGCCGACGGAACGCTCGTGCTCGTGGCGGTCGAAGTGCTGCACACCTCGTACGTCGGCGACATGATGTACGCCAGCGGCTGCCGCTTCATCCCCGTCCCGGAAGATCAGGTGGTGCGGTTCGTGCGGCGGGGCGTGGTCGTGCCGCTCACCCCCGGTCAGCCCGCGCCCTCGTGCATACCGGACCTGGACGCCGCCTGAGCAGGGCTGGCCCGTTGAGGGGCATCAAGACGCCCGGGCGATGGATCGATATCTCCGCAGCGGCCGAGCGCCGCGACGGAGCCGCGCACGATGGCCAAGGGCCGAAAACTCACCCTCGACGACTGTCTGACGAACGCGGCGAAGATCGGCGCTGGCCGGAAGCCGTCGGAGGACAACGACCGGCGCGACCACGGCCGGCACCCCTATCACAAGGACGTGCCGGTGTACTGGCTGGGGGAACTCAACCGCAGTTCCGAGGTGGCGCTGCTCCGGGCGTCCGACGTTTCGGTGGGGGGCATCCGCCTGGTCTGCCGGCACATGCTCTACCCCGGCGCCAAGGGCGTGGTCCAGTTGACGCGCCAAGCCGCCGAGCACGCCATCGTGGGCATCGAGGTGATGTACACCGACTACATCGGCGACATGCGCTACGCCTCAGGATGCCGCTTCATCGCCGTCCCGCAGGAACTGCTCTCCACCCGCTTCATGCAGGGCGACGGCGGGGTCGCCCTGATGCGCCCGGGTGAACGCCTGGCGCGGACCGACCGGCCCGCCGCCTGAACGCTCCGCTCCGCGCCCGCGAACGCCCGCTGGTACCCTCAGCGCCGTGAGCATCCCGCCCGCCGGCCCCAACATCCTGCTCATCGGGCTCCGCGGCTCGGGCAAGAGCGCCATCGGCGCACGCCTCGCCTCGCGCCTCGCCAGGCCCTTCATCGACCTCGACCAGGCCACGCTCGCCCGGCTCGGCGCGCCCAACGTCGCCCAGGCGTGGAAATCCCACGGCCAGCAGGCGTTCCGCGCCGCCGAGGCCGACGCCCTCCGCGCCGCCATGCGCGACAGTTCCGGCGCCGTCGTCGCCCTCGGCGGCGGCACGCCCACCGCGCCGGGCGTGGCCGACCACGTGCGCCACGAATCGCGCCACAAACGGGCCGTCGTCGTCTACCTCCGCTGCACGCCCGCCGAACTGCGCCGCCGACTCACCGGGCGCCTCGGCGCCGACCGGCCCAGCATCACCGGCAAGGACCCGCTCGCCGAGATGGACGAGGTCTTCCGCTTCCGAGACCCGCTCTATCGCAGTCTGGCGTTCGCCGTCATCGAAGACCTGAGCGAAGACGAGTCCCTCGCGCGCATCGAGCGCGTGCTGGCGCCCATCGTCGGCAAGGCCGGCGCGCCCCAGGGACCGTCTTAAATAAGGATGGACCGCTCAGGCGGCCCGGGTGAAGTACCCGCTGGCCAGACGCGAGAGCAGACGCTCCCGATCGCCGGGCTTCGTGAACTTCGAGAACACCGCCGCGATTCGGCACGGCCCCAGGCCTCCGTCGTCGTCCACCCAGACGACGTTGCCCACGGCGTACACCGGCAGGCGCTCGGCGCCGAGCAGTTGGCGCGACGTCAGGCCGCGCCCCGGGAGTTCGATCCGGATGCCCACCTGCGATCCGGGCTGGAGCGCATGGTCGATCTCGAACTGGATGCCGCCCTCGGAAATGTCGTAGGCGTGGCCTTCCCAGATGAACTGGTCCGCATCCGGCGGGCGGGCCCCGACCGGTGGGATACCG
>JACVCK010000123.1 GCA_016742055.1 Phycisphaerales bacterium | reverse complement strand
AGGCGGTGGGTGGAAATGCGCAGCGGCGGATCGAGGCGGCGGCGGACCACTGGCTCTCGCGCCAACCGGACTTTGCGCGGCTATCAGTGCGGTTCGACCTCGTCGCCGTCCTCCCGCGGCGGTGGCCCGGGGCGGGGGGGGAGTTTTTTCTGGGGGGGGGTTTGGCCCGGCGCCCCGCGCCTCGGGCGTGGATGCGCCCGAACCAGTGGTGGGGCAGGACGAAGCCGCCCATCCGTCCGTAGCGCTCGTCCTGGCGATGACCCGCGCGCTGCACGGGAACGCCGACGAAGCGCAGAGCGCCCGCGCCGCGCTCAGCGCCGGCCTCTCGCGCGACCTGGGGACCTGGCGCGAAGCCTGGCGGCGCGCCGCGATGGGCGTGAGCCTCGCCCGCGCCGAGCGCCCCGCCGATCGACGCGCCGGCATGCTCGAACTGCTCCACATTCCCGCGCGGTTCAGCGCCAGCCAGCCCGCGCTCGCGGCGATCGCGCTCCGCGAAGCGGCCCGAGCGCTGGACATCGACGGCGACTTCCGAGCGGCGCAGTCGCTCCGCGACGAGGCCGCCGCCCTGCGAACGACGGCCGTGGGGGTGTGGGGCGGCTCCACCACCGCCGCCGAGGCGAGCGGCGCGCTCGAGCGATACCTTGAAGCCAACAATCTCCGCGCGCTGCTCGTTGAGCACCTCGAGCGCCGTCTGACCGCCTCCGCGCCCGCCGAGCGCCTCCCGCTCGCCGAGCGCCTGAGCGCCATCTACGCCGAACTCCTCACCGAGGCCTCCGCCCCCGACGCCCGCGCCGAACTCGAGCATCGGGCCCGCGCGCTCTTGGAGTCCGTCCCCGAGGCCGACTCGGCGGACCTGCGCCTCAACCTGCATCGCGCCGCGTACCTTCGCGCCGAAGAAGTCGCCGAGCGCTGGCGGCTCCGCCTGGCCACAGCGCAGGAGGTCGAGCACGCCGAGCGCACGCTCCGATCGCTCGGCGCCGACCTCGCGCGCCTGGGCGCCATGGCCAACCGCCGGGTGCAGGCGCTCGAGAAGCAGGAGGAGTTCGGACGCGAGGCCGACGCGCAACTCCTGAGCGACGCCCTCGGCGCCGCCAGGCGCCAGCGCTCGCTGGCCATGTACCTCGCCGGATGGGCCACCGTGTACCTCGCGGAGATCACCGGCTCAGGGCCCGTCGCCGTCGAAGCCACGCGGCAACTGGGCTGGCTGCTCAACGCGCCCGACGGTGAGGCGCCCACGCTCGAGCGCGTCCCGACGCAAACGCTCCAGTACGAGCACATCGCCCGCGCCGCGCTCGGCGTCGGCACCGCGCTCGGCGTACGGGGTCAACCCGACGACGCCGGCGCGTGGTTCGACCTCGTCGAAAACACCGAGGGCGTCCCCGCCGCCGTACGCGAGCAGGTCTTCCCCCGGCGGGCCGCGGCGCTGGCGCGCAACGGCAAGTGGGCCGAACTGGTCCGCCTGGTCTCCGCCCGGCGCGGCGAGAGCGTGGACGGCGCCCGCCGTCGCACCGTCGCGTCGCCGCTGAGTTCGAACGAGGCCCGTCTGATCGCGGCGCTCGCCTTCGAGGAGTCCGCCTCCAAGCGTGAAGAGGCCTCCGCCCGCGCCCTCCGCGCCACCGCCATGGCGGACCTGGTCGCGCGCGAACAACTCTCGCAGGTCGTGGACCTTGCCCGCCGCTACGGCACCGAGCCCCTGGGCGAGGGCGGGTTCATCGTGGACTACGTGCGCGGGCTGCTCGCGTTCCAGCGCGCCCGCGAGGCCCACGCCGCCGGCGGCGCCGACGCCGAAAAGCCCACCGGAATCCGCGAGACCGTCACGCTCTACGAAACAGCCGAAGCCCTCCTCGCCGCCGCAGGCGCCGAAGACGACGCCGTCAAGTTCCCTCAGGCGCTCGCTGACGCGCAGTTTCTTCGGGGCCTCGCCATGCTGTGGGCCTCCGGCTCCGAGTCCGGCGGCGGAGCGCAGGCCCGTGCGCTGGCCGCGGCGGATCAACTCCTCCGCGCCGGCGAGCGCATCCCCGACGGCGCTGCGGAGGGGCGAATCCGCGCCGACGCGATGTGGATGGCCGCCCGCGCATTGGAGTGGGCCGCCGAAGCCAAGGGCCCCCGGCGCGACGAGGCCCGAGACCGGCGCGAGGCGCTGATCGGCGAGTTCATCGCGCTCTTTCCCGCCGACGAGCGCGCGGGCCGGCTGCTGATCCGGCAGTCCGCGGAAGGCGCCCTCGACCCGCAGGACGCCGTCTCCCGCCTGCTCGCCACGCCCGAGGGTTCGCCCATGCGCCTCGCGGCGCTGCGCGAAGCGGCCCGTCTGCTCTTTGGCATGACGCGCGAAGGCGATCCCGCCGCCCGCGCCGGCGCGGGCCGCCGGTTCATCGAGACCGCCGCGCCAATCCTCGAACACGACCGCGCCGCCGCCGTCCGGAGCGCCGACGTGGAGGCCGCCGACCGCGCGCTGCTGCTGGCGCGCCAGGTGCTCGAAGTCAGCCTCACGCCCAGCGCCCCAGACCTCCGCGCCGCGTCGCTGGCGATCAACGCCCTCGAATCCATGCTCGCCGCGCGCGTCGTCGATCTGACGCCCTACGAGGATGAACTGCTCTTCCGCCGCCTCCAAACGGCCATCGGCGCCGGCGACGAGGCCGAGGCAGCGCGCCTTGGCGACGAACTGCACCGGCGCGCCGAGGCCGGGGGTGGGCCGTTCGCGCGCGCGGGCCTCGGTCTGCTGCTCCAGCGCGCTGCGACCGCGTGGCGCGCCGGGGCGCACGATCAAGACCGCGCCCGAGAAATGGTCCGCACCGGCCTGCGCGCCCTGGCGGCGGACTGGATGGGCCTCAACGACGCGGCGCGGCTCACCGTGCGGGTGTACGTGGGCGAGGCCGCGGCTTGGTTGTGGGACAACGCCCAGGACGCGCCCGCGCTCGAACTGGCGATCGAGATGCACCGTCTCGCTCTGGAGCGTCAGCCCAACGACGGCGCGCTGCTGCGAAGGATGGCGACGCTCTCCGCCGCCCACGGCGACACCCGCGCCGCCCTGGGCGCATGGACGCGTCTGCTCGCCGGCGCCGACGTGGCGAGCCCCGCGTGGTTCGAGGCCCGCGCGCACGTCATCGAACTCACCGCCATCGACAACCCGGACGGCGCGCGGGAGATGCTCGCGCAGCACCGCGCCCTGCACCCGGACTACGGCCCCGCGCCCTGGGGCCCGCGCCTGCGCGCGCTCGACGAGCGGCTCGCCGCCGGTGCGGAGGGCGCCCGATGAGCGAATCGAACCACATGCCCGGCGCCGCCCCGCCCCCGCGGCGCGATCCCTTCGACGACCTGCCCGAGACGCTGTTCGACCCCGGCGAGAACGACCGGCGAGCGGACCGTCGGCTCGCCGCGATCGTCGTCGTCGCCGGCGGCGCGATCCTCGCCATGGCCGTCGCCGTCGTGGCGCTCTGGTCGCCCACGCCGCCCGCGGCGCCATCCACCGCGCCCACGCCCGTGCAGGCCGAAGCGGCCCCGACGCCGCAGCCCGCGCCGGTACAGCCGGCAAGCGCGCCTGAGGCCGTCGTCCGCATCGGCGGCCTGAAGAACGAGGCCGAGCGCCCGCCCGAGCGCGCGGCGGACCCGGCGGGATTGCTTCGGGTGCTGCGTTCCACGCTCGAAGAGAACGCCGCGTCCGAAACCGAGCGTGCGTGGCGGTTCGAGCAGGCCGTCCACTCGCTCGCCGACTCCTGGGCGTTTTTCGACCGCGCGACCGTGGAGGAGGCCAACCGCCTGATCGCGCAGCCCGTTTTACTTGCCTCACGCGTGCCCGGCGGCGCCGACGCGCCGCTCGCGGCCGTGGGCAAGGGGCTGGAGCGGCTTGCCTCCGGAGCGCGCGCCGCGGCTCACGAAATCTGGCCCGCCGCATGGTCCGCCGGGGCGATGTCGGAGATCGCGGCGCTTCCCGACGCCTCCGCCGCGATTCGCGGGCGCGCGCAGGCGGCGCTGGGCGCGGCGCGCCTGCCCGACTCCGGCGGGTTCTGGACCGGCGCGCGCGCCGCGCTGACGCTGCTGCCGTCGCGCATCGCCGGGCTGGGCGAGACATCGGGCGATGTGGGCGGCGCTGGCGCATGGCGGCGCTGGTCGCAGGCCGCCGAGAGCGCCTGGTCCGACGACCGCCCCGCGCAGGAGCGGGCCGTGCTCCGCGCCGTGGGCGACCTGCTCGCCGCCGCATCAACGCGTCCTTCCGATCCGCAGACCAGAAGCATCATCCTCGCGATGCTCGCCCCGCTGGACTGGAGCGAACAGGGCGCCGCCCGCGCCGCCGTCGTCTCCTGGCTCGATGACAAGGACCGCATCGGCCCCCGCGAACTCGCCGCCGTCACCCAGTGGATGGTCAGCGGCGCCCCCGCCGCAACTATCGGCGTCGACCATGTTCTGCCGGCGCAAGCCGACGACGAGGCCCGCGCGCGCCTGCGCGACAACCTCGCGGCGCGATGGGCGCTGAAGCCCCCCGCCATGGCCGCCGACGCGCACCGCGCGTGGATCGCCGCCGCGCGCAGCGCCCTGTCCCTCGGCGCGCAGGCAGGGCCCGACGCTTTCGCGCGCGCCGCGCAACTGGCCCGTCTGTCCGAGGCCGCCGCGCTGTTGCACCGGGGCGAAGCGGCGCAGGCCCGCGTCGCGGTCGCCAAGGCCTCCACCGGGCGTGCCGCGGGCTCCGGCGGCGCTCCCGTCGGCGCCCTCGGCGCCGACGCCGCGGGTCGCGACGGGCGCTGGGCCGCCAAGTTCCTCGGCGCGCGCCGAAACGCCGCCGAGCGTCGCGCCGCGCTCGCGGCGCTGTCGGTGCAGGGCGGCTCGCTGGGCGTGGTGGACGCCGAGACTCTCGTGGAGGCAGCGCTCTTCGGCGCCCCCGTGGACGTCCGCGACACCGCGCTCCGCATCGCCGAGCGCTACGCGACCCAACCCACCGTCGCCAACGCGCTCCTCGAGTTCCTCCCCCGGGCGCCGCGCACCGCCGCTGCGGGACGGCTCTACGAACGCGCCGCCCGCGCCTCACTGCCGCCGGTGCGCGACAAGAACTGGCCGATCGCGGCCCGTCGGGCGTTAGTGGCCCGCCTCCTTGAGTCATTGGACGCCGGCGACGGGCTCTCCTCCATCGACGAGTGGGCCGGCGTCATCGCCGACGCCTACTCGGGCTGGAGCGTCACGCTCAGCGCCGCCTCGCCCCGCTCGACGCGCGCCCCCTCCGACGCCACGCCCGACGAGAGCGCGCCCGAGTCCGAATCCGCCGCGCCGCGAGCCGTCGCGCTCGACCCCGCGGACGCCGCCGCCGCAGCCCTCAACGACCTCCGCGCCGAAGCGGCCGCCTCCGGCGACGCCGAGGCAGCCCGCCGCCTGCGCGCGCTCGACCGGCGGCACGGCGCCCGACGCACCCTCGCCGAAGGAGGCCTTCAGGCGTTCGTCGCCGAGCAGTGCGGCGTGGTCGAGGCGCTGGCGCTCCTGATCGCGATCCAGCGCCCATCCGCAGCCGCCGAGGCGAACAAGATCGTGGAGCGCGCCGAACAAGAGCGGCGCACCGCGAGCGTCGTCGAGGAGCAGATGGAGTCCGCCCAGCGCGCCATCGTTGAACTCTGGATCGTGCTCCTCGGGGAAGGGGGCCCCGCGTGAAGGCCGTGCTCGCGCTGCTCGCTTCGGCCGCCGTCGCCGCGCCCCCCGCCGGGCCGCTGCCCGATCTGGGCGCGCGCCTCAGCGCGCTGCAGCCCGGCGACGCCGCGGCGTACTTCGAACTCGGCGAGGAAGTGGCCTTCGAGGCCCGCAACGCGGACGATGTGGCGCTCGCGCGCCGGCTGTACCTCCTCGCGTACGACATGGACCGAGCCGGCTCCGACGCCGCGCCCCTGGGGCGCAGCGTGTGCCTCGCCCTCGCGGAGATCGCCGCCACCGACGCCGACCGCGCCCTGCTGCTGTCCCTGGCCCGCGCCTTCGGCGCGGAGCCCTCGGCGCCGGGCCTCGCCGTCATCCACTCACCACAGGCGCGCACCGCGGAGGACGAAGTCGGCTTCGCCCTCGCCACCGCGCTCGGCCACTACCGCGCCGGTGAGTACGACCGCGCCTCGAACATCCTCGCCCGCCCCGAAGTGGCCTCCCTCCTGCGTCGGCACGAGGCGCTCCTGGGCAACGCCGACGCCATGATCCGCGAGATGAGCGCCAAGCCATCCTGCCGCGAGTGCCGCAACACGCGGATCGTCAAGGCCGATCTTGATCCCCGCGCCGAGTGGCGCCTCTGCTACACCTGCGGCGGGGACCCCGGCCCGGGGCTCGACCTCCGCTCGCTGGTGGCGCACCTGCGCGTGGAGTCGATCCTGCTCAGCGGCTCGCGCCGGAGTTGGTCCTCCCAGATCGTCGCCGACCGGGGCGCCACGCTCCGCGAGGTGGACCCCGATGACCTCGCCGCCCTTCTGGGCGTCGATCCGACGAAATCCCTCTGGCGCGACGGCCAGTGGGTCGCGCCGGAAGCCCCCGCCGACGCCCCCCAGCCCGGCGACGCCCCGTAAGGGGTGACCCGGACGGGCCGTCTACCTAGGATGGAGGCCCCGATGGGAGAACGCCCACGATGACGGACCCCCGATCAGACCAGCCCACCACGGGCGCGGCCGCAGCGACCGACCCGGACCTCACCAGCGCGACCATTCTGGTCGTGGACGACCACGAACAGAACCTCGAACTGATCCAGGCCTACGCCGAGAGCATCGGATGCCGGGTGCGCGTCGCCCGTGACGGACTCGAGGCGCTTCAGGAGGTCCGCACCGACCCGCCCGACCTGGTGCTCCTGGACGTCATGATGCCCCGCATGAGCGGCTTCCAGGCCTGCGCGAAACTCAAGGCCGACCCGGCGACTCGAGACATCCCGGTCATCATGGTCACGGCGCTCAACGAGGTCGGCGACGTGGAGCGGGCCGTCGAGAGCGGCGCCGACGACTTCCTGACCAAGCCCGTCCATCGCCTGGAGTTGGTCACGCGCGTCAAGTCCCTCCTGCGCGTGCGCCTCCTCAAGAAGCAACTCGAAGCGACGCTCGAAGAGGTCCGCCGCCTCACCGGCGACTGAGCCTTCCCGTCACCGGCGGCGCATCACGACCCGCCCGTCCACCACCGTCATCACGGCGCGCCCGCGCACTTCGCGTCCGAGGAAGGGCGTGTTGCGGCACTTGCCCTTGAGGTCGCCGATTGAGATGGTCCAACGCGCGTCGGGGTCGATCACCGTCAGGTCCGCCGGCCCGCCCACGCGCAGCGACCCCAGCCCGCGGCCGTCCAGCCCGCAAAGCCGCGCGGGCTGGATCGTCATCATCTCGATCATGCGGGGCCAGTCGATGAGGCGCGACTGGATGAGCGCCTCGGCGTAGAGCGCCAGCGCCGTCTCCAGGCCGATGATGCCGAAGGGCGCCGAGTCGAACGGCTGGGCCTTTTCGTCCTCCGTGTGCGGGGCGTGGTCGGTCGCCAGGATCGTGATCGTCCCGTCGGCCACCGCCTCCCGCAGCGCCTGCACGTCGCGCTCCGTCCGGAGAGGCGGGTTCATCTTCGCCCGCGTGTCGTAGCCGGCGCACGCCTCCTCCGTCAGCAGCAGGTGGTGGGGGGAGGCCTCCGCCGTCACGGGCTGGTTCTCCGCCCGCGCCCGGCGCACGATCTCCGCGGCGCCCGCCGTCGAAAGATGCTGCACGTGATATCGGCACCCGATCGCGCGGTTCAGGCGCACGTCGCGCTCGATGATCAGGTCCTCGGCGACCGCCGGCCAGCCCGCCAGCCCGAGGCGCGTCGCGAGCGCGCCGGAGTTCATCACGGAGCCCTTGGTCAGCGTCGGCTCCTGGCAGTGCTGCATGAACGCCAGCCCCGTCGGCCGGATGGTCGTCAGCGCCCGGGCCATCATGCCCGCGCTCGCCACGCAGTCGCCGTCGTCGGAGAAGCCCACGGCGCCCGCGCGCGTGAGCAGGTGGATCTCGGCGAGTTCCTCCCCCTTGCGCCCCTTGGTCGCCGCCGCGACCGAGAACACCCGCGCCGTCGCGCCCGCCGGGTTCGCCGCCGCCTGCTCGGCGCGACGCGCGATGAACTCCACGATCTCGGGCGAATCCAGCGCCGGCGTGGTGTTGGGCATGCAGCAAACCGTGGTGAACCCGCCCTCGACGGCCGCGGCGCAGCCCGTGGCGATCGTCTCCTTGTGCTCACCCCCCGGTTCCCGCAGGTGGACATGCGGATCGATGAGCCCGGGGCTGAGGATGAGGTCGCGGCAGTCGATCGTCTCGGCGCCGGCGGGCGGCGCGAGGCCGGGCCCGATCGCGCGGATGAGCCCGCCCTCCACGGCGACATCGACAACGCGGTCCGTGCGGCTGGCGGGGTAGATGACGCGGGCGCCGTTGAAGAGGATGGCGGTCAGGGGTGGGGGGAGGGTACCGCTTCCGCGGGCGGGCGGGGAA
>JACVCK010000122.1 GCA_016742055.1 Phycisphaerales bacterium | reverse complement strand
CCGTCCAGGATCCCCTTGGACAGCAGGAACACCAGATCGGGGCGGAAAGCCATCGCCCGTTCCAGGGCGGGCAAGGGGTCGCTCCGCCGTTCGGGGCGGACGTTCTCCAGCCAGCGGAAGACCGCTCGCCGGTTCTCGGGCGTGGCCCGGATGAGCGAGCCCTCCGCCACCCCCCAGAGCCCGCGGGGCGTCTCGATCGCGCTCTCATTGAAGAGCACCACCTGGAACCACTGCCCGGAGCCCAGCCCGTCGATCGAGCGCCGCAGTTCCCGGGCGACGGACGCGAACGCGCTCACCATCGAGCCCGAGGCATCCACCACGTAGACGATCTTCTCCGCTTCGCGCTCGCCCCTGGCGCCGAAGAACTCCGGCGGCGCGGCGGCTGCGGCCTCGCGGGTCGGCGCCTCCACCGCCTCGAGATTGACCGGGGTCAGGAGCGTCTCGGTTTCGAGTCCCGCCAGGGGCGCGATCTCGGGCAGGGGCAGGTCGAGCATGGCCGCGGGCATCACCGGGGTTGGGGCCGGCTGGTCGGACCGCTCCGAGGACGGTTCGGCAGGGTCGGAGCCCCGTGCGCGCTCGGCGGCGGGCTGATCGAAGGTCACGCTCAATCCTGCCGGGGGGCCGGGATCACTGGCCCATTGGAAGGAAATCCCCAGCGCCAAGACGACCAGCACGGCGTGGACCGCGAGGGAGGCCCCCCAGGGAAGCCCAAGGGTGAGCCATCGGCGCGCGGGAGAAACCCCCGAGGCGATCGCCCCGTCAGCGCCCAACGTCTCGCCGGTCATCGCGCCCTGCATCGTGTTCTTATCGACCCGCGGCACGGGTGAGGATAGGGGCTCGGCGCCACCCAAGGGCCGTTTCGACGCCTCATTCCTCTTCCTCGTCCTCCGCGTCGGCGCCGCCGGAGGCACGCCGACCGAGAATCACGCCGTCGAGACTGATGGCGCCGGGCCCGCTGAACAGCACGGCCGCGGCGGAGCAGAACAGCGCGAGTTGGAGGAGCCAGGTCTGCCACTCCGTAGACTGGAATGCGCCGACGGGGGGCAGGACGCCGAGGAAGGCGCCGCTTGCGCCGAGACTGGGGCCAATGGTGGTCAGCCAGATGGCCATGCCCATGACGACGGTCAGGCCCAGCGCCGCGAGTCGGGTCATGAGGCCGATGAAGATCAGGATGCCGCCGACGAACTCGGTGATGGCGGCGCCGTGGGAGAGCGCCCAGCCCCAGGGCCGTTCCGCGAGGGCCTTGGGGAGCAACCGGCGCTTGCCGTCGGCCGGGTTGGCGGCGCTATGGAGCGCGAGGCCGATGAAGTGCGTCCGCGAGAGTTCGGCGGGTTTGTCGAAGTCGGAAGCGCGGTAGACGCGCGCCGAGGTGGTTGTTGCCTGACGCACGAGCACGGCCCTTCCCCCTGAACGCTCAGCCGGGTTCTCGACTCGCCCGGGCTCGGGCAGTTCGTCCTGAGGGTCGGCGCGCTCGGGCGCGCGTTCGAGGGGCGCGGCCTCGACGGGCGCGGGGCTGCCGGCCGCGGCGTCCTTCGCGGCGCCGAATCCCATGTTGGCCAAAACCGCGAGTTGCTCCGGCGCGAACTCCGACTTCTCGAGCATCTTGCCCCACCCGGCGTAGAAGAAAGTCACGCCCAGCGCGACCCGCAGGAGAAGGGGGGAGAAGTTGAGCGCCATCGAGTGACGAAAGCCCATCGGGGGTGTCTCCGGCCCGGGGGACGCGCGCCGTGCGCGCCGGCCCGGTATCGTTTGTTCGCTGTTCGACCGCCCCGGTTCTGCTCCGATATCGGCCAAAGCCCCAACATCCGCAGAGATTCGACCCGAACCGGGCCTCGCCAGCGCAAGAATCGCCGATCGCGGGCGTGGCGGAACTGGCAGACGCACGGGACTTAGGATCCCGTGGCCGCAAGGCCGTGCAGGTTCGATTCCTGTCGCCCGCATTCACCAACAGCCGATCAACACCGTCCCCGCGCTGGACCTCCAACCCCCGGGCGGCTTAGGTTCACTGGCCCATGCGAATCGACGGACCATCCAACCCGTACCGCATCACGCAGGCCTACGGCCTTGCGCCGCAGACGCCGGTCGCGCGGCCGGCCCCAGTCGCCGCAACGACGACGCTGCAGCGGGCCGAGGCGGTGTCCCGATCCGACACGGTCGCGACGATCGGCATGGCGCAGCAGCCGGGCGCCGTCTCGGCTACGGCGCGCCTGGTGGCGGCCGTCGTCCCCGGCGCCGTGGACTTCAGCGCCGCGACGCCCATGCCCTCGAAGGCGGCGCTGCAGATGTACCGCCACCCCGCGGACCGCCACAGCGCGGCGACCCTGGTCGCGCTGGGCCGCTCGCTCGACATCAACGGTTGACCGCCTCCGGCGGACAGCGCTCCGCGCGCGGCGCCGGATCGGGTTTGCGTGAGCGCCCCCTAGTGGCCGCCTCCGGCGAGTTGAAGGCCCACGATGCCCGCGACGATCAGCGCGATGGATGCGGCCTTGGCGAGGTTCATGGACTCGCCGAAGAGCCACACCCCCCCCACCGCGATCAGCGCCACTCCGCTGCCCGCCCAGAGCGCGTAGGCCACGCCGATCTCCATCTTCTTCGACGCCAGCGCCAGGAACACGACGCTGAGCAGGTACATCGCCACGGTCGCGGCGGCCCAGTTGACGCGCGTGAAGCCCTCCGACTTCTTCATGCTCAGCGCCCAGCCGACCTCGAACGCCACCGCCAGCGCCAGAAAGAGAATGGTCATGGCGTCATCCTAACCCCCGCGTCCGGCCGCTACCCTGATCGGCCATGGGCGACACGACGCCGACGCCGGACCCGTTCGCACCCGTTTCGCGCGGGGCATGGACGCTCGACCCGGAATGGGCGTTCCTGAACCACGGCTCCTACGGCGGCGCGCCCCGCGCCGTGCTGGATGAACAGGCCGCGCTCCGCGCGCGGCTCGAGCGCCAGCCCGTGAAGTTCATGCGCGAACTCGAGCCGATGCTGGACGAAGCCCGCTGCGGCGCGGCGGCGTTCGTAGGCGCCGATCCGGACGACATCGCCTTTGTCCGCAACGCGACGGAGGGCGTGAACGCCGTCCTGCGCTCGCTGGAGTTCCGGCCCGGCGATGAGATCCTGGTCACCGACCACGAGTACAACGCCTGCAGGAACGCAGCGGACTTCGTGGCGGAGCGGACGGGCGCCGTGGTGGTGTGCGCCGACGTGCCGCGGGGCCTGGGGGCGCCCGGGGACGTGGTGGACCGCGTGGCGTCGCGCGTCACGGCGCGGACGCGCCTGGCGATGATCTCGCACATCACCAGCCCCACGGGGCTGATGTGGCCTGCGCGGGACATCACGCGGGCGCTGCAGGGCCGGGGCGTGGAGGTCCTGATCGACGGCGCCCACGCGCCGGGGATGACGGCGCTGGACGTGAACGAGATCGGCGCGGACTACTACGCGGCCAACTTCCACAAGTGGACGTGCGCGCCCAAGGGCGCCGCGATGCTCCACGTGCGCCGGGACCGGCAGGCGCGCATTCACCCGGCGGTCATCTCGCACGGCCGGAACGATCCGCGCACGGATCGCTCGCGCTTCCGGTTGGAGTTCGACTGGACCGGCACGGCGGACCCGACGCCGGCGCTCTGCGTGCCAGGCGCGATCGCGGCCGTCGGGGCGATGCTGGAGGGCGGCTGGCCCGCCGTGATGCGCGCCAATCGCGCCAAGGCGCTCGCAGGGAGGGCGATGGTGAGCGCCGCGATCGACGCGCCGCCGCCCGTGCCCGAGGCGTTCATCGGATCGCTCGCGGCGGTCGAGTTGCCGGACCGCGTGTTTCCGGGCGCTTCGGCGATGGAGGTCAAGGCGCGGCTCGAAGCGGCTCTGGTGGAGGTTCCGGTCATCCAGCGGCCCGACGGCTCCCGCCTCGTGCGTCTCTCGGCGCACCTCTACAACCGGCGGGAGGAGTACGAGCGGCTGGCGGTGGCGCTGGCGGCCGGCATGCGCTGAGGGCCAGATCGGGAGGCGCCGGAAATCCCAAGAATGGGGTTGTGAAGAACCGACGATGGGTTATGCTTTCGTCCGGGGATGGGATTCCCCCAAGCCCGGGCCGCGGGTGGCGGCCCGCAGAGAACGCTTCGCGGAGGGCCTTGGCATGGACCTCAATCTGCTCAAGCCGCTGGCGCTCGCGACGGCGTTGCTCGTCGTGGGGATTCAAGGGTTGTTCACGCCCTATCCGCGGAACTGGTTGAAACTCCGGTGGGGCTTGGGCGAGGATGTTCCCCTGGACTGGAAAGTCCGCATACCGAAGATTGCGGGCTGTCTGATGCTGATCGGGTCGCTGGCGATCCTGGTGGATGTGTGCCTGCACGGGTTTGAGACCGGCGTGCAGGAGACGCTCGCCGCGACGGAGTGAGAGATTCTCGGACCTGATTCGCAGGGGGTGGGTCTGGGGGGTGGTATCCCCCTGTTTTGGCGCTGGCCGGTCGTTTGGACGGCGGGGAGACGTTTCGCACTCTTGGTGTGTCGAAGGGCGGAAGCCGCGAGCGCGGCGCCGCCTTTCGGAAAGGAGTGCGCAGGTGAAGAGCATCCGTTTGATTCAGTCGTCTCTGGGGTTGGCCGCGATGTGCGGCGCCGCCTCGGCGTCGATCGCGAGTTTCCAGAGCGACAGCGCGTCGATCGTGGGCTCGACGGGCGTGTCGTTCTCGGGTTCTTCCTCTTGGACGTACTCCGGCGGGTCGAACGGCCTGCTGCAGATCACGCTGACCAACACCACGGGCTCGGACGTGGGCGGCATGCTGACGGGCTTCGCGTTCGACCTCGGCACGTTCGAGGGCAGCGCTGTTCTGCAGTCCGCGTCCGTCCTGAACTTCGTTGGGATCACGAACGTGTCGGCGGAGCCCTTCGGCAAGGGCTACGACGCCGGCGCCGCGGTCGGCGCGAACTGGCTGGGCGGCGGCCGTCCGCAGGGCGGCCTGTCGTCGGGCCAGACGGGCGTGTTCACGTTCGCGGTGAGCAGCCCGAGCGCCTCGCAGTTCTCGGCCTCGACGCCCTTTGAGGGCCCGCGCGACTTCGACTTTGTCGTGCGGTTCCGCGGCCTCAACGACGGCGGCTCGTCCAAGGTGGTCGGCACGGCTCTGACGGCGGTGCCCGCCCCCGGCGGCGCAGCGCTGATGGGCGCGGCGATGCTCTTTGCCTCGGGCCGCCGGCGCGAGAAGATGATCTGAGCAATTCCTGACGGACAACAGGGCGAACCCCCGCGGCCCCGGCGCAACCCGGGGCCGCGTCTTTTGCCGGGTACGATTGCCTCGTGAACCCGGACGACGACGTATGCCTGTGCTTTCACGTATCGCTGCGGAAGATCCGTGCGTACATGGCGCGGGAGGACCCGCCGGTGGCGTCGCTGATCAGCGAGTGCCTGGGCGCGGGGACGGGCTGCCGGTGGTGCGTGCCGTTCCTGGAGCGGCTGCATCGGTTGCACGTGGATGGGCGCGAGGTGGACCTGCCGTTTTCGCCCGAGGATTACTCGGCTCGGCGCAGCGTGTACCGCGCGACCGGGCAGCGACCCGGCGATGACGATACGGACGAAGAGAGCGGGGCAGGGTCCGGCGATTCAGTCGGCCATTGAGCCGGCTCCGACCTCCTCCAGGTCTGAGTCGTCTCCGCTCTTGGATTTCGCGCCGGGGACGGCGACGAGCGAGACCAGGCCAGCCCGAACGGCGATGAGCGCGAGTTCAACGCGGTTGGTCACGTTGAGTTTGCGGCCGAGCGAGGCGCGGTGGGACTCGATGGTCTTGACGCTGCGGTGGAGTTTGCGCGCGATCTGCTGCGTCGAAAGGCCGGAGCCGATGAGCGAGAGCAGTTCGGTCTCAGCGCGGGTCAGGCCTTCGAGGGGGTCGTTGTGGTTGTGCTGCGCGAAGGGAAGGTGGTCGGTGGAGCCGGGGGGCAGCAGGTAGAGCGGGGTGAGGATGATCACCACGCCGCGCTCGTGGCTGCCCGCCAGCGTCGCCGGCGAGAATGTGGCGCGGTAGCGCCCGCCGCCGACGGCTTCGAGGAACTGCACCGGCTTGCCGGTGGAGAGCACCTGCTGGAACAGGCGGTCGCGCTCGGCGGCCATTTCGGGGGGGATGCACTGAGCGCAGCGGGCGCCGATCAGTTGCTCGGGGGTGTGCCCGGTGATCGCCGCGAACGGAGCCGAGATGCTCTTGCAGCGGAGGTCCTCACCCATGAACGCCACGAGGGCGCCCGCGGTGGTGATGATCTCAGGGATTTCGGAGGAATGACGCCAGGAAACAGATGAGGGCATTCGTGGGCCTCAGGGCGGGGCGTGCCCCCCGCAGATGAAGGCGGCTTGATGTGTCTCTACCGTCGGGTCGGGTCTCGGGCAGAGAACTGTGACGCTCTAACATACCTCAGCATCCGACGGTGGGACCACCTATTGTGCCACCTTATATCGGGGATTTTGCCGGGGATCGATGAGGCGAATCCGAGGCGGTGGGCCGCATTCGGCCCGATAACCCAAATTTTCTGCAAACATGGCGGCGGGGGATACGGGACGGTCTGACGGAGGCCGAGTCTGGTCTTCGAGGCGCGAGCGGGACCGGATTCGGGATCTCTGAATCTCTTTTCACAATTGCAGGGCGCGTTCCAGGAACACCACAACGTCCTCCAGGGGCATGCGCTCTTGGCGCTGGTCGTCGCGGTGGCGGACGGTGACGGTGCCGTCTTCGCGGGTCTGGCCGTCGATGGTGAAGCAGAAGGGGCATCCGGCCTCGTCCATGCGGGCGTAGCGCTTGCCGATCGACTGCTTGGCGTCGGTTTCGATGAGGCCGTAGCGCCCGAAGCGCTTCACGAGGTCGGCGTGGAGCCGGTCGGCGAGTTCGGGGAGGCCGTCCTTGTTCACAAGCGGGAAGACCGCGGCCTTGATGGGGGCGACGCGGGGGTGGAACTTCATGAAGACGCCGGAGGCGCGGGTGGTGTCGGGGGTGTAGGCCTCGCACAGGATGGCGAGCACGCCGCGATCGAGGCCGGCGGAGGGCTCGATGACATGCGGCGTGTAACGCTCTCCAGCGGGGAGGTTGGTCTTAGGGTTGATGGGGCCTCGCTCGGTGTCGAAGTAGTCGAGTTTGACCTTGGAGTGCTCGGTGTGCTGGGTGAGGTCGAAGGCGCCTCGGTAGGCGACGCCTTCGAGTTCGCCGTAGCCGGGGGCGGTGAAGGGGAAGCGGTACTCGATGTCGGAAGTGGCCTTGGAGTAGTGGGCGAGTTCGTCGGTATCGTGCTCGCGGAGGATGAGGTTGTCGCCGGCGAGGCCGATGGACTTCCACCATTCCATGCGGAAGTCGCGCCAGAAGGTGTACCAGGCCATGGCGTCGGACTCGTGGCAGAAGAACTCGATCTCCATCTGCTCGAACTCGCGCGAGCGGAACGTGAAGTTGCGGGGGGTGACCTCGTTGCGGAAGGCCTTGCCGGTCTGCGCAATGCCGAAGGGGATGCGGACGCGGCTGGTGTCCACGACGTTCTTGAAGTTGATGAAGATGCCCTGGGCGGTTTCGGGGCGGAGGTAGACTTTGGTGGCTTCGTCGTGAACCGCGCCTGTGTATGAATAGAACATCAGATTGAACTGTCTCGGGGCGGTGAGCGCGCCCGCCTTACCAGAGAACGGCGACAGCACCGACTCAGGTTCGTTGACCAGCATTGACATTTCGACCGCCTTGATAATGCCAATCGATGCGTGGCCGCGCTCTTCCACTTTCACGGATATGGTGCCGGGCCCCGCGCTCGACGTCTGGTACACGCGAACAATCTTGAAGGGCTTGATCAGCTTCGGATCCCGTTGCATCAGCTCAAGCGCCTCGCTGGGTGAATTCGCGATCAGCGTCGCGACGGGGCGCACGTTGAACTTCGCAAGCCCGCGCTCAACGGCCTCATCCGCCGCATCCATCGCGGCAAAATCTTCCTTCGTCCCGGCGTAGAAGCCCTGCAGATGATCCGCCCGAAACCTCTGCTTCGTCTCCTTGTCATCCACCATCGGATCGTTGAACCCGCCGACGTGCCCGCTCGCCACCCACACCTTCGGATTCTGGATGATGCAGGTGTCCAGCGGGACGATGCTGACCTTGTCGCCGTCGGGGCCTTTGCGGCCCCAGCAGGGGAGCATGACGATGTCGTCCCACCAGGCGTCGCGCAGGTTCTTCTTGAGCATGGCGCCCAGCGGGCCGTAGTCCCACGCCGAGCGGGTGCCGCCGTAGATCTCGCCGCACGGGTAGACGAAGCCTCGGCGCTTGGCCAGGGAGACGACGTTGTCGACGGCGGACGGGGGCGGCTTGGCCACGGGTGGCTCGCTCTCTGCATCGGCTCTGGGGCACTGCGGACGCCGGCTGGCTGCCGGCGGGAGCCGTCAGCCTAACGAGCGCGCGGACGCGATGTTGAGGTCGGTCCCCGGGTCCACTAGCTCGTAGGCGCTGGGCTCGTCGAGGG
>JACVCK010000121.1 GCA_016742055.1 Phycisphaerales bacterium | reverse complement strand
GCGCCGCACTCGGCGAACCGCGTCCCCTCCCCGCGCCCCAGGACGGCCGCGTCAGCATCGGCATCTCCGCATGATCTTCGGCCCGACCCCGCTCGAGGAGGCGAAAGGCGCCATCCTCGCCCATTCCCTCCGCCTGCCGGGCAAGGTGCTGAAGAAGGGCACGGTGCTGGACGATGAGGCGATCGCCGCCATCCGCGACGGCGGCAAGCGGGAGGTGATCACCGCGCGGCTCGAGGCCGGCGACGTGCCCGAGAACGACGCCGCCGAGCGCCTGGCGGTGACGCTGACCGCGCCGCTGATCGCGCGGTCCCGCGCCGCGACGGGCCGGGTGAACCTGCTGGCCGAGACCGCCGGGCTGCTGGTGATCGACGAGAAGCGCATCAACGCCATCAATGCGATCGACGAGAGCCTGACCGTCGCGACCCTGCCCAATTACACCCCCGTCGCGATCAAGGAGATGATCGCGACCATCAAGGTGATCCCCTTCGCCGTGCCGGGCCCCGTGCTCGGCGTGGTCGAGGCGGTCGCCAGAGGCGGCAAGGCGCCGTTGTTCGCCATCCGTCCCTTCCGCCCGCTCAAGGTCGGGCTGGTGCTGACGGAACTGCCGGGCATCAAGGAAAGCGTGATGGAAGGCGCGGTGGAGGCGACGACCGCGCGCGTCGAGGATTTGCGCGGCAGCATGCTGCCGGTCGAGCGCGTCCGGCACGAGGAAGCGCAGATCGGGGACGCGCTCAACCGGCTGAGGCGCGCCGGCGCGGAACTGCTGCTCGTCGCGGGCGCGTCGGCCGTGGTCGACCGGCGCGACGTCGGTCCTGCCGGCATCGTGCGCGCCGGCGGCGAGATCCTGCATTTCGGCATGCCGGTCGATCCGGGGAACCTGCTGTGCCTGGGCCGGATCGGGGAGATCCCCGCCATGGTGCTGCCCGGCTGCGCGCGCAGCCCCAAGCTGAACGGCTTCGACTGGGTGCTGCAGCGCATCTTCGCCGGCGTGCCGGTGACGGCCGCCGACGTGATGGGCATGGGGGTGGGCGGCCTGCTGAAGGAAATCGAGGTCCGGCCGCTGCCGCGCGAACAGGCGCCGGGCGTGGCTCCACCGGCCATCGCGCCGCGCCGGGCGCGCTCCGTCGCGGCGCTGATCCTCGCCGCCGGCCGGTCGCGCCGCATGGCGCCGTTGAACAAGCTGCTCGTCGCCGACACCCAGGGCATCCCGATGGTCGCGCGGGTGGTGGACAACGCGCTCGGCAGCCATGCCCGCCCCGTCATCGTCGTCACCGGCCACGAGCGCGACCGGGTGGAGGAGGCGCTGGCCGGCCGCCCCGTCCACTTCGCCCATGCCGAGGACTATGCCGAGGGCCTGTCGGCCTCGCTGAAGGCCGGCCTCGCCGCGCTGCCGCCGGAAGCCGAGGGCGTCGTGATCTGCCTGGGCGACATGCCGCTCGTCTCGGGGCCGATGCTCGATCGGCTGATCGCCGCCTTCGACCCGGAGGAAGGCCGCGCGATCGTCATGCCGACCTTCCGCGGCAAGCAGGGCAACCCGATGCTGTGGGCCCGGGAATTCCTGCCGGAGATGCTGTCGATCACCGGCGATGTCGGCGCCCGCCACCTGGTCGGCAAGCATGCCGACCGGATGGTCGAGGTGGAGATGGCCGACGACGCCGTGCTGCGGGACTTCGACACGATGGAGGCCCTGAAGGGCCTCCCGCTCGGCGCGAAGGCCGGCTAGCCGAGGGCGGCCTTCACCCAGGCCGCCCAGGACAGCACCGCCGCGTCGTCCGCGATGTCCGCCTCGACGAACGCCACCCGGCCGCCGCCCAAGCGCCGCACGGCCTCCACCGCGGCGCGATGGCCTCGAAAGAGATTGTCCAGGATCACCACGCGCCGACCGGACTCCACCAGCGCCAGCGCGCCGTGCGAGCCGATGTACCCCGCACCCCCCGTCACCAGAACGCTCGTCATGCCGCATTCATCGGACCGATCCGCCCTTCGGCTATCCTCACGCCCCATGCCACAGGCCAGCCCGCCCGAACAGCCGCTCCGCAGCCCCGACGGAGACCCCGCGCTCACGCCCAGGTTCTCCGCGCCCGCGATCGGCGGCCTATTCGTCCGCGGCTTCGCCATGGGCGCCGCCGACATCGTGCCCGGCGTCTCCGGCGGCACCATCGCGTTCATCACCGGCATCTACGAGCGCTTCATCGAGGCCCTCCGCTCGCTGACGCCCGCCTTCGCCCTCGCGCTCCTCCGCGGCCGGCCACGCGAGGCCTACTCCCGCTTCCTGGCCATCCACTGGGCCACGCTCATACCCCTCGGCGCCGGCGTCGCGCTGGCCATCGTCGCCATGAGTTCCCTCATCACTGGCCTGATGGACCGCCACCCCGGACCCACCTTCGCCTTCTTCTTCGGCCTCATCCTCGCCTCCGCCTGGGCGCCATTCGGGCGCATGCGCCGACGAACCGCCGCACACGCCGTCGCCGCCCTCGTCGCGGCCGTCGCGACCTTCTTCTTCGTCGGACTCCGCCCCGGCCACCTGGACGTCGAAGTGGTTCGGGACGACGCGCCGAACGGCGTCGCCGCGGCCGTATACACCGCCAAACTCCACAGCGAGGATGAAGCGGCGGACGTACGCGCCCGCGCCGGCGCCGCGCAGGCCATCCTGTTCCTGGACCCCGATGGAGTGCTCCCCACCATCCCAGCCGACGCCAACCTGCCCGTCGTCGTGGCGTTCCAGACCAAAGAAGACCTCGCTGCGCACGCCAACGCCGCGGGCTCCATCCGCGTCCTTGCGCCCGCGCGCGCTTCGCTGCCCTGGATCTTTGTCTGCGGCGCCGTGGCCATCTCCGCGATGATCCTGCCCGGCATCTCCGGCTCGTTCCTCCTGCTCTTTCTCGGCCAGTACTACGCCGTTCTCACCGCCATCCGCGGCTCGGTCGGCGTCGGACTCTCTCTCGCGGGCCGCGCGCAGGATTCACTCGCCGCGCTGTCCGGCGCGCCGTGGTGGAGCGACCCGCTGTTCCTGGGCGTCTTCGGCTGCGGCGTGCTGGTGGGCCTGGCCACCTTCAGCCGCGTGGTCTCATGGCTCTTCCACCGCGCCCACGACCTGACCATGGCCGTCCTTGCGGGATTCATGATCGGCGCGCTCCGCCAGCCCGCGATGGTGGTGGTCGGCGCAGCCGAGCGAGCGCCCTCCGCATCCGGCTATTGGGGGCTCGCGGCGCTGGTCGCCGGCGTCGGCGCCGCGCTGGTGCTCGGGCTCTCCATCGTGGACTCCCGCGCGCGCGCCCGGCGCGCCGCCTGAACGGCGCCGCACTCCGGGCACACGCCAGACACGTTCCCCTCCAGGTCGTACGAGCAGACGGCGCACGCCACCCGCGGCAGGCGCCGCGCGGATGCGCCGATCCACGCGCCCGCCGTGATCACCAGCCCGTAAGCGATGGGGAACACAACGAGCACGTGCGTGGGCGTGGTCTGCGTCTCGCGCAGCCATCGGAGCAGCAGCCACGTGAACAGCGCCACCGGGACCGGGCTCAGCGCGGCGAGCACGAAGCCCATCGGCCGCCGGCGCAGGATGTAGGCCCCGGACCACACCGCCGCCGCGTAAATCACGAAGAAGATCACGCCTCGCACGCTCCAGCCGGGGTCGATCCGCCGCCACGGAGACTCTACGTCGCCCGCCCCTCCTCGGACCTGCCCGCCGGAGGCTCGGCGCAAAAAAGGAGCGGCGGCGCTTTCGCGCTGCCGCCCGGAGGGAGAAAGAGAGTTCGTGACGCGGGTTCGGCGCGTCCCTGCGCCGCTCGCCGCGTGTGGTTCGTCAGGACAGCAACTGCCGGACTTCCTGCAGCGCGTTGGGCAGGTTGCCCAGGATCTCCTCGACCTGCTCGGCGCTGATGCCGATCGCGTCCATCGCCTCGTCCGAGACCTTGGTGTCCACCAGATCGAGCCGGAACCCCATGCCGCTCTCCGCGGCGATCAGGTCCGCGATGTGCACCACCGTCGGCAGCGTCCGCTGCTCGGCCGGCAAGGAGAGCGGGTCGTGGTGATGGCCGGCCGCCATCGAGAGCGAGTGCGGGAACTTCCACTTGCGGCTGAGCGCCTCGCCGAACGCCTGGTGGTCGGCGCCGAAGACCTCGCGCTCCGCGTCGATCATGCTCCGGCGCGGCTTGCCGCCGGCGTCCACGCCCAGCATCTCCACCACCTTCAGCAACTTCTGGCGGTCGTACTGCAGTTCGACCACCACCCCGATGTCGTGCATCAGCCCCGCGAGGAACGCCTCGTCCGGCAGGCCCAGCGAGATCGTCGTCGCGATCTGACGCGCCGCCGTCGCCGTGGCGATCGAGTGCGTCCAGAGTTCACGCGCGGAGAACGCCTGGCCCAACTCGCCGCCTCGGAACAACTTCACCAGACTCGCCGCCACCGCGATGTTCTTCACCGCGTTCAGCCCCAGCAGCACGATCGCCCGGTCGATCGACGCCACCTGCCCCGGCAGGCCATAGAACGCCGAGTTGACGACCTTGAGAATGCGGCTGCACAGCGCGGGATCGTTGCTGATCATCCGCTGCAGGTCCTGCGCCGTGGACGAAGGGTCCTCCACGAGTTCGACAATGCGGAGCGTCACCTCCGGCAGCGTCGCGATGTGGTTGATCTCCTGGATCGCCGTGGCGATCACCGGGTCGGTTTTCGTGGCGCTGGCGGTCATGCGCGATGCTCCCTTCGCGTCCCTCGTGAGAGGGCCCACGCCTCGGCGGGCCCCTCCGGACATCGACCACCGAGGGCCCCGACTTGGGCGCGCCGCCGTGCCGCCGCCCGTTTCCGCCGCCAAACCCCCTTGTTCCGGCGCGCTGACGCCCGCGCCGGGCCAGATCCCGCCCACCCCGCTCCCGCGCCGCCAACGTCCTAATAAGCGCAGCGCTTCCGCAGACGAGCCCCCGCGGGCCCCTCCGCCAGCGCCGCCGCCGCACGCTCCCCGGCGCGACCGTCCCCGTAGGGATGTTCGAGGTTCCCCGGACGCAGCGTCCGCGCCCTCGCCAGCGCTTCCCGCACCCCCCCCTCATCTTCCGCGCAGTCGATCACGTTCCCCGCGCGTTCGCGCCCCGCCTGACGGTCGCCGACGTTCACCACCGCCAGCGCCGGGCGGATCGCCGCCGCCTCGATCAGTCCCGCCGACGAGTTGCCCACCAGCGCGCCCCCGCGCTCCGCCACACGCCGCAGCAAGCCCACGAAAAGGCCGCGCTCCAGGTGCTCCACCACGCGCACGCCCGACGCCGCCAGCGCCGCCGCGACGCCCCCGCGCCCCGCGTCGTGGTTCGGCGCCAGCGCGAGCAAGCGCCCGCCGCCCGCGCCGCGGAGCACGCTCTCCACCGCGCGCCGCTCCTGCTCATCGGAGCGCCCGATCGGGTGCATCAGCACGAGCGTGTCCGGAGCGCCCAGCGCTTCATAGTCGCCGTCCGTCAGCGCCGGAATGCCCGCGAGCCCGTCGATCGCCGGCGAGCCGACCACGCGCACGTCCTCCGGGCGCTCGCCCATCCGCACGATCCGCGCCGCCGACGCCTCGGTCGCCGCCAGGTGCAGGTGCGCCAGTTTCGTGATTGCGTGGCGCATCGCCTCGTCCGCCACGCCCTCCGCCCGGTCGCCCCCGTGCAGGTGCGCCACGCCGATCCCGCCGATCGACGCCGCGCTCGCCGCCGCGAACGCCTCGATACGATCGCCCAGCACGACCACCCAAGCCGGCTCCATCTCGGCGAAAATTCTGGCCAGCGCCGCCATCCCCCGGCCCGTCGCCATCGCGTCCTCCAGCCGGTCGGGCAGCCCCCGCTCGGCCCCCGTGCGCTGCATGGGGATGATCGCGTCGACCGCGAACTCCCGCTCCACCTCGCGCCACGTCTCCGCGGGCGCCAGCAGGTGCGAGCCCATCGCCGCCACCTTCAGTTCCAGCGCCGGGTGCGCCCGCACGGCGCGCATCACCGTCCGCAGCAGGCCGAACTCCGCCCGCGAGCCCGTCGCCACGCAGACGCGCAGCCGGCTCAACGCAGGTCCCCATCGCACAGCGGCACGTCGGCGTCCACGTCCGACGCCAGCGTCCGACCGATCGTCTCGCTCAGCCGCCAGGGCTCGATGCCCGTGCCCGGACGCTTGATGACCACGTCCTCCGCGCGCAGCGCGTGCCCCGCCCGCAAGGCCCGACGCGACACCAGCGACTGACGCGACGCCAGGCGAACGTCACGCTCCACTTCCAGCACGCGCTTCTCGACGCGCACCGCCGTCGCCGCGGGGCCCGATCCGCCCGCCGCGCGATCCGGACCGGCCGCCGCCGCACGTCGGGCCAGTTCGACGTACTCCTTCATCTGCTCCCCATCGAGCGACGCGCCGTGGTCCGGCCCCTGCGCCGTTCGGTCGTACGTCAGGTGCTTCTCGAGCAGGCACGCCCCGGCGCCGACCGCCAGCGCGCCCGTCTCCACGCCCCGCGTGTGGTCGCTGTAGCCCGTCGGCAGGCCGGTCGCGGCCCGGATCGCTTCGATCCCGCCCAGCGCCGCGTCGGCGTCCGGGACCGGGTACGCGCTCACGCACTGCAGCATCGCCAGCCGAGCGCGGATCGGCGCCAGCCACGTCGCGGCCCGCTCCACCTCGCTCAGGGTCGAAGCGCCCGTGCTGACGATCAGCGGCGCCCCCGTGGCGGCCATCGCCTCGAGCAGCGGGCGGTTGACGATGTCCGGAGAGGCGCTCTTGAACGCGTCAAAGCCCAGCCCCGCGGCGCCCTCGACCAGTTCCACGCTGAACACCGTCGCGATCGCGTGGATCTTCCGGGCGTGCGCCCGCGCGGCCACGCGAGCCATGCCGCGCATCGGCAGTTCCAGGCGGCGCAGCATCTCCACAGGGTCCGTCTCGCCCGCCGCTTCCTGGTACACCGCCAATCGAGCCGCGCGGCTCATCAGCCGCTCGGCCTCGAACACCTGCACCTTCACGGCGTCGGCGCCGGCGTCGGCGGCGAGGTCCACCAGTTCCAGCGCCCGATCCGCGTCGCCGTCGTGGTTGACGCCGATCTCCGCGATGACGTAGACGCCCGCGCCGTGCCCGACCTCGCGCGCGCCGATCTTCACGCCGACTTCCTCCCGATCGAGCCGATCGGCGAGGGCTTCCGCCGCTGCAGCATCGCGTCGGCGACGAGCAGGTCGATCTCGGTGTCGATGTCCACCACTTCGCCCTCGCCGGTCACCACGCCGCGCCGATCGGAGCCGAAGAACGCGTGAGGTCCGGCCGCCACGCCGCTGACCTGCAGGAACAGCGCCCGCCTGCTCACCGCGAGCGACCCGCCATCGGGCACGAACGCCGGCGGCAGGTCCTGCCGGCGGAACACGCCGTGATTGAGCGTGAGCCCTTCCCAGGGCCGCAGCGCCCCGGTCGCGCCGTCCACCCGCGCCGTCCACCAGGGATGATGCTTGCCCACCGGCGCGAACGACTGGGCCGAGTCGGCGGTCGTGTCGAGCAGCATGCGCACCGTGCGGTCGATCAGCCCCTCGGGGCGCACGGGCACGTTGGCATAGAGGATCACGATCGGGTCGCCCGGGGTCCCCGTGCGCTCGGCCTCCAGCGCCGCGTGGCGCGCCGCGTCGTCCACGCGGGCGGTGTCGCTGGCCAGTTCCGGCGGGCGCATCACCACCTCGACGCCAGCGCTCCGCGCCACCCGCGCGATCTCTTCGCCGTCAGTCGAGACGACGATCCGCGAGACGGTCTGCGCGCGCTTGGCGTCGTCGATCGTCCACGCGATGCACGGCCGACCCGCCACCGGGGCGACGTTCTTGCCCGGCACGCCCTTGCTCCCCGACCGCGCGAGGATCACCGCCAGCGCTCCCATCTCAGACTCCTCTCGGCGCCATCAGCGCCGCGTCGATCGTGTCTTCGTGCCCGGCGCGCTGAACGGCGCCGTCCACCCGCACATGGACCCGCTCCCGCGCCAGCCGCGCCCGCGCGTGCGCCGGCGTCGGCAGGGGCCCGATCCGTCCGCCCTCCTCCGACCACGGCCCCGGCGCCGCGGGCAGCGGGTCGATCACCGCCGCGCCGCAGCGCAGCGTCCAGCGGTCGTAGAAGGGCTCCACCTGCTCGTACACCGCGTCGCAGCGCGTGATCCGCGCCACTGCCCACCAGCCGTCCGCCCAGGCGTTCTCGGAGCGCCGGGCCAGCAGCCGCTCGAAGTTCTCGTGCGCCTCATCGAAGAGGTCCCGCCCGGTCAGGAGCGCGTAGGTCGGCGCCTCCGTCGCGAGCAGGTCCACGCTCAGCACGTCGGCGCCGCAACAGAGCGCCGCGTCCACCTCGCCGCTCGCTTCATGGAGACGGGCGCGGGCCAGCGCGAAGCTGGCCACCTCCTCCTGCCCCGCCAGCAGCCGACGCGCGGCGGCCGGCTCGTGCAAGGCGAGGCTTTCGGCGGGCAGCGGCGCGAGGCGTGCGCGCAGCGGGAGCGGACAGTT
>JACVCK010000120.1 GCA_016742055.1 Phycisphaerales bacterium | reverse complement strand
GGACGTCGCGATGCGCCTCTTTCACGAGCAGGGCTACAACGCCACAGGCGTCTCGACCATTCTGCGCGAAGCGAAGGTCAACGCCGGCTCGCTCTACCACTTCTTCCCGTCCAAGGAGGCGCTTCTGGTGGGCGTGCTGAGGCGGTACGTGGACATGCTTGAGCCCGTCGTCCTTTCGCCGCAGGAGGAGAGCGCCAACGACCCCATCGAGCGCGTGTTCGCGCTGCTGGCGTGGTACCGGATGGGCCTGGAGGTTTCGGGCTGCACGATGGGCTGCCCGATCGGCAACCTCGCGCTGGAAGTCGGCGACAGCCACCCGGAGATGCGCGAACTCATCGACCTGAACTTCCGCAACTGGGCGAGCGGCGTTCGGCGGTGGCTCGACGACGCCGGCGAGCGCTTGCCCCCGGCGCCGGAACTGGACCGAGCCGCCCTGGCGCACTTCATCCTGACGGTGATGGAGGGCGCGGTGATGCAGGCCCGCGCCGCGGGGGACCTGGCGCCGTACGACGCGTCCGTGGCGCAGTTGCGCACGTACTTCGATCTTCTCGAGAAGGCCGCGCCCGCGCCGGTGAAACGGCGCGCCCGTGTTCCCGCCGGCCCCCAGCGACTTCAATAGTGGAGCCCCCGCCATGCCCCGCACGATGTGCATCCTCGCCTGCCTCGCGCTCAGCCCGCTCGCGCTCGCGGAGAAGGTCCTCCGCTGGGAGGTGGTCGTCGACGCCCCCGTCGCCGACGTTTGGCGGGCCTTCACCGTCGAAGAGCAGGTCGAGAAGTGGATGGTCCCCAACTCGCAGATCGACCTGCGCATCGGCGGCGCCATGCTCAACAACTACAGCGTTGAAGGGCCACTCACTCCCGAGACACCCGGCACGATCATCCACACCTACCTCGCCATCGAGCCCGAGCGCATGATCGCCTCGCGCGTCACCGTCCCCGAGGGAGCGCCCGTGCCCAAGTGCATCGAGGAATCCTGGGGCGTCACACGCTTCGAGCCCCTTCCCGGGAATCGCACCCGCATCACGCTCTCATCCTGCGGCTGGGGCGAGGGCCCCGACTGGGACGCCGCGGAGGAGTTCTTCCGCTCCGGCAACCAGTGGACGCTCGATCGGCTCCGGGAACTGTTCCCCTCGCCGTCGCGCGAAGAGAACGATCGCGCGTTCGACCTGTTGCGCCGGCTCGTGGGCGGCGAGTGGATCGTCGAGAACATCCGCCCCGACGGCTCGGTGTTCCGCGTCCGCAACCTGATGACGTTCGGCGCGACGGAGAACGTGATCCTCACCGCCGGCTGGCTCGGCGACGCGGAGGGCATGTTCCACCACGGCGCCGGCCAGATCTGGCGCGAGCCCGTCACCGGGCGCGTGGTCTACCAGAGCATCAACGAGGCGGACTCCATCGCCAGCGGCGCCATCACGCTCGAATCCCACGACACGATCCTCTGGGACTGGACCGTCACCCGCCCGAGCGGCGAGGTGGATGTCTACCGCGTCATCATGGAGTTCCTCGACGCCGACCGCTACGCGATGAGCATCGACTACCGCAACCCGCAGACGCCGGACGCCGCTTGGACGCCCATGATCTCCGCGATGGAGTTCAAACGCGTCGAAAGGGCGCCGGAGCCGTTCCACCGGCTCAAGCCCGGCGCCCCGCGGCGCTGAACGGTGATGCAAGCGGTGGGGACAGGATTCGAACCTGCGGAACCCTGACGGGTTCACCGGTTTTCAAGACCGGCGCCTTCAACCGCTCGGCCACCCCACCGGGTGGACGGCTCATCGTCGGCGCCGCGGGTCGCCAGGTCAACCGCCGCGGGGCCCGCCGCCCCCGCCGGGCCGGCCGCCGCCGCCGCCACGCATGCCCCCGCCGCGCTTGAACATTTCGGATCGCAGCCCGCCGGACTGGGCGTTGCCGCCGGAGACCTGGGAGTCGAACTGCTGGTTCATGCGCTGGCGGAACTGCTCGCGCATCTTGGCGCGTTCCTCGTCGGTCATCTTCTCCATCTCTTCCCGCCGCCGGCGCATCTCCTCGGGCGAGGGGCCCTCGCGCCGCTCGCCCGTGCCGGGCTGACCGGCCCACGGCATGGGTTCGCCCCGCGCGAATCGCCGGGCCATCTCGTCGAACATCTCCTCGCGCATCTGCTCGAAGGCCTTGCGGGCGCGCTCGTCGTCGCGGAGTTTGGCGCGGTCCTCCTCGCTCATGTCGCGCATGATGCGGCGCGCCTCGTCGAGGTACTGGCTCTTGCGGTCGTTGCTCATCTGCGCGAACTTCGGCGAACTCAGCGCCGCGAGCACGTCGTCGGCGCTCCTGGGCATGCCCGGCTCCCGCGAAGCCACCGCCGCCCACACGCCGCCGGCCAGGGCGAGCACGGCCACCGCGCCCGCGCCGCCGCCCACCGCCAGTTTCTTGCGCTTCGTCCAGTTCGCGTCGATGGGGCGCCGGGCCTCGGCGATCTGGGCGTCGATGTCGATCCGTTTGGTCATCGCTGATCTCCTCCACTACTGCGCCGCCGGGGGCGCCGACTCCACCACGTTGCCGACATGCCCGTCCACGAAAAGCGCCATGCGCTCCGAATGGAAGAAGCCCACGGTCACTTCCTGCTCATTCTGCAGTTCGAACGTGCCCCCATCGAAGTCGTACATCACGGGCGTGGTCTCGGGGCGGCGCTGCAGGAACCGCGCGAAGAACGACTGATCGAACGTCACGCCCGAGAGGCCAGTGACGAACGTGTACGACGAGCCGCAGGTCTTCGTCTCGCCGGAATCCAGCGTGTACTCCAGGTAGTAGACCGTCGAATCCCCCGGGCAGCGCCACGCGAGGTTGTTCGGCTCGATGTAGTCCGTCAGCGCCACGGTCAGCGGGGGGTCGGGGTCGCCCGAGAGCAGCGGCGGGGGCATGTACCGCGCCCGCGGGTACTTCTCGCCGTTGTCGCTCTTGTAGGCCTCAAAGCCCAGGCCGATCCCGTGCAGGTTCGCGCCGCAGGCGGCGCGAAGCCCCGCCTGGCGCACCTTCGGCATCGCGGCCAGCACGATGCCCAGAAGGATCGCGATGATCGAGATCGTCACCAGCAGTTCGATCAGCGAGAATGCCCGACGCTCCGACATCCACCCGCTCCGTTCCGCCCGTCCGCAGGGCCAGCATGGGGGCCTCGGGGCCGCCTTCTTCCCCGCCGCGGCCTGCCTAACGCTACCGACATCGGCCTATTGCGGGTGCAGGCCCCAGCATCGGTCCTGCCGAGCCCGAAACGGGCCCGCCGCCCGGGGGCGCTCGCCCCCGGCGCCGGGGGTTGTGCAATCGGTCGGGTCTGGGCCGGTATAAGGGTTTCCAAATCGACCAGCCCCCCGGCCAATCCGGCCGGGCCTCAGGAGGCGCCTCACCGTGAAGCCAAGCCGTACGCTGATCCGTGCCCTCGTCGCCCTCGCGGGCGGCGCGGGAGCCATGCCCGCCGCGCTCGCCGAAGTGCGGCCCCACGCGGGGATGATGCGTCACCCCGACGTCGGCCCGACGCACGTGGTGTTCCAGTACGCCAACGACCTCTGGGTCGCGCCCCGCGAGGGCGGGACGGCGCTGCCGCTCTCGAGCCCCGAGGGCGCGGAGTCCTACGCGAAGTTCAGCCCGGACGGATCGGAGATCGCCTTCGTGGGCAACTACGACGGGGGCCAGGACATCTACATCGTCCCCACCAAGGGCGGCGTGCCGCGCCGCCTGACCCACCACCCCGCCGGCGAAACGCTCACCGACTGGTCGGCGGGAGGCCGCCTGGTGTACTTCGCCAGCGGCCTCGGCGGGCTCGGCCGCCAGACGCAACTCTTCGCGCTCTCGCCCGAGGGCGGGCTGGCCGAGCGCCTGGCGCCGCCCTACGGCGCCAACGGCGCGCTCAGCGCGGACGGCAAGTGGCTCGCCTACACGCCGCACACTATCGACAACCGCACGTGGAAGCGGTACCGCGGCGGGATGGCGACGGACGTGTGGCTGCTGAACCTCGAGACGGGCGAGTCGCGTCAAATCACGGACTGGGAGGGCACCGACTCCATCCCGATGTGGCACAAGGACAAGGTCTACTACCTGTCCGATCAGGGGCCCGAGCACAAACTGAACATCTGGTCGTTCGACCCGGCGACGGGCCGTCGTGCGCAGATGACCAACATGACGGACTTCGACGTGCGCTGGCCGTCGGTGGGCCCGGGCGCGAACGGCGAGGGCGAGATCGTCTTCCAGCACGGGCGCGACCTGCACCTGCTGAACCTGGGCACGGGGCGGACGACGCGCCTGGAGATCTCGATCCCCGGCGACCTGCCCAAGATCCGTCCCCAGATGGTGGACGCGAGCAAGAACATCTCCTCGGCGTCGATCTCGCCCACCGGCAAGCGCGTGGTGGCCTCGGCGCGTGGCGACATCTGGACGGCCCCGGCCGAGCACGGCTCGCCCCGCCAGATCACCGACACCGACGGCGTGTACGAGCGTTATCCCGCCTGGAGCCCGGACGGGCGCTGGATCGCTTGGATGAGCGACGCGACGGGCGAGTACGAGTTGTACGTGCAGTCCGCCGACGGCAAGGGCGAGCCCCGCCAGGTCACGACCGGCGCCACGACTTTCAAGTACGGGGCCACCTGGTCGCCGGACTCCAAGAAGGTGGTCTTCGCGGACAAGACCGGCGCGATCTGGCTGACCGAGATCGAGAGCGGCGAGACCAAAAAGATCGACACCGATCCGTTCGCCTGGGACGGCGCCAGCCGCGACATGAGTTGGTCGCACGACAGCCGCTGGATCGCGTACGAGAAGAGTGGACGGTCGCGCCAGGGCACGTCCGTGTGGGTGTATGACGTCGAGGGCGGCGAAGCGAAGCAGGTGACCAGCGGCATGTTCTCCGAGGGCGCGCCGGCCTTCGACCGCAAGGGCGACTGGCTGTTCTTCCAGGCCTCCCGCAACTTCAGCCCGTCCTACGGCGACCTGGACACCTCCTTCATCTACGCCGGCACGCAGACCATCAGCGCCCTGCCCCTGCGCAAGGACGTCAAGAGCCCCTACCTCGCCAAGAGCGACGAGGAGGAGCCCAAAAAGGAAGAGAAGAAGGACGACAAGAAGGACGAGAAGAAAGACGGCGCCGGCGAAAAGAAGGACGGCGACGACAAGAACGGCGGCGATGGCGACAACGGCAAGAAGAACGACGCGGCCAAGGACGACGGCGTCTCGGGAACCTGGACGTTCTCCATGACCGGACCCGACGGGCAGGCCGTCGCCGTCACGCTCAACCTCACCCTGAACGCGGACAACACCGTCTCCGGCGGCGCCTCGTCCGCCATGGGCGACGCGCCGATCAGCAGCGGCACGTGGGACCCTGAGTCGAAGCGGCTCACGCTGGCGCTGACCGCGCCCGACGGCTCGCCCGTGTCACTCGAGGGCACGATCGCCGACGGCAAACTCACCGGCACGCTCCGCGTGGACGCCCTGGGCCTCAACATGCCGATCGAGGCCGAGCGGACGAGCAAGCCCGAGGGCGCCGAGGGCAAGGACGCCAAGGACGAAAAGAAGGACGACGGCAAGCCCCGCGAGAAGGTCGAGATCGACTTCGACGGGCTGGAAGCGCGGGCGATGGAGTTGCCCATCAAGGCCGGCGTGTTCGGGCCGATGGCGGTCAACGACAAGGGGCAACTGATCTTCGTCCGGCGCACGCCACGCGGGCAGGACGGCGCCACCGCCATCAAGATCTTCGACCTCAAGGACGACAAGAAGGAGGAGAAGGAAGTCACGGCGGCCGGGTCGTTCGACATGTCCGCCGACGGCAAGAAACTCATGGTGATGCGCGGCGGGTCGATGCAGATCCTCGACGCCTCCGCCGGCGCCACCGCCAAGAACGTCGTCACCGCGGGCATGACCTCCGAGGTCCAGCCCCGCGAGGAGTGGGCGCAGATCTTCATGGACGCCTGGCGCATCCAGCGCGACTTCTTCTACGAGCGAGGCCTGCACGGCGTGGACTGGCCGGCCATCCGCGAGCGCTACCGCGCCATGCTGGAGGACTGCGTCAGCCGCGAGGATGTGGGCTTCGTCATCGCCGAGATGATCTCCGAACTCAACGTCGGGCACGCCTACTACCGGCCCGGCGGCGCCGACGAAGAGCGCCCGCGCACGGTCGGCGTGGGCATGCTCGGCTGCGACTTCGAACTCGCCGGCGAGGGCGACGCGAAGGCGTACCGCATCGCCCGGATCTATCGCGGAGGCGCCTGGGACGCGGACGCCAAGGGCCCGCTGAGCCAGCCGGGCGTGGACGTCAAGGAGGGCGACTTCATCCTCGCCGTGAACGGCCGGAAGATCGACACCTCGAAGGACCCCTGGGCCGCGTTCATCGGGACCAGCGGCCGGGCGGTCACGCTCACCGTCAGCGAGAACCCGACCTGGGACGACAAGGCCCGCGACGTGGTGGTCGAGCCGATGGGTGGCGAGGGCGGCCTGCGGTTCCGCGCGTGGATCGAACGCAACCGCGCCTACGTCGCCGACAAGACCGACGGACGCGTCGGCTACATCTACGTGCCCGACACGGGCGTCAACGGGCAGAACGAACTGGTCCGGCAGTTCTACGGCCAACTCGACAAGCAGGCGCTCATCATCGACGAGCGCTGGAACGGCGGCGGGCAGATCCCCACGCGGTTCGTCGAACTCCTCAACCGGCCCGTCACCAACTACTGGGCGCGCCCGGACGGGAACGATTGGACCTGGCCGCCCGATGCGCACCAGGGCCCGAAGGTCATGCTCATCAACGGGCTGGCCGGCTCCGGCGGCGACGCGTTCCCCTACTACTTCAAGCAGGCGGGCGTCGGGAAACTGATCGGGATGCGGACCTGGGGCGGGCTCGTGGGCATCCACGGGAACCCCGACCTCATGGACGGCTCGGGCATCACGGTGCCGACGTTCGGGTTCTATGAGAAGGACGGCACCTGGGGCATCGAGGGCCACGGCGTGGACCCCGACATCGAGGTCATCGACGACCCGGGCAAGATGCTGGATGGTGGCGACCCGCAACTGGACGCGGCGATCGAGCACATCCTCGGCGAGATCGGACGGATCCCGTACACGCCGCCCGCCCGCCCCCAGGGTCCGGACCGCAGCGGCATGGGGCTCAAGGACGAGGACCGCTGAGCCGAAACTAGCGCTGTAGATATCTCTGAAGGGGCGGCCGATGCACGACGGCCGCCCCTTTTTTCGCGCGCCAGCGCCGCGGGCCCCGCCTCAATCTTCGGCCCGCTCCCCCGCCGGCGCCATCTTCACCAGGCGCGGCTCGAAGGTCGCCACGACTTCCACGAGGTCGGTCTGCGCGGCCATGACTCCGTGGATGTCCTTGTAGACGAACGGCGATTCGTCGAGGCCGGCGCTGATGAGGTTCACCTGCTTTTCCTCCAAGTGGCGCTTGAGGTCAGACCAGGTGAAGCGCTTCTTCGCCTCGGTGCGGGACATGATGCGCCCGGCGCCGTGGGACGCGGAGAGGAGGGAGTCTTCGGAGCCGCGGCCTCTCACGACGAACGCGGGCGCGGTCATGGAGCCGGGGATGACGCCCAGCACGCCCTTGCCCGCGGGGGTCGCGCCCTTGCGGTGGACGACCAGATTCAGCCCCATGTGCTCTTCGAGCCAGGCGAAGTTGTGGTGGTTCTCGACGTGGGCGAGCGAGCGGGCGCCGAGGTTGCGGGCGATGGACTTGTGGATGAGTTCGTGATTGGCCGCGGCGTAGCGGCCCATGAGGTTCATCGCCTGCCAGTATTCCTGCCCGGGCTGCGAGTCGAGTTTCAGCCACGCGAGTTGCTTCTGCGGGCCGGTGAGTTCGGGGTGCAGGGACATGGCGAGTTTGGAGTAGTGATCGCAGACGGCGGCGCCGGTTCCTCGGGAGCCGGAGTGGGAGAGGAGCGCGAGGTAGTCGCCGGCTTCGAGGCCGAGGTCGGGCGCGGGGAGCGAGAGAACGCCGAACTCGACGAAGTGGTTGCCGGAGCCGGAGGTGCCGAGTTGGGAGCGGGCCTTGTCTTTGTTCGATCGCGTGACGGGCGAGACGGACCATTCGGCGTCGAGCACGTCGTGTTCGTGGGGTTTGTCGAACTTGGCGCCGATGCCGAAGCGGGTCTCGCGCTCGATGGCGTTGATGAGGCGCTTGGTTTCGCCGCGGAGCGCGGTGGGCGGGGTGTCGAGGACGGTGATGCGCATGCGGCACGCGATGTCCACGCCGACGGCGTAGGGGATGACGGCGTTGTCGGTGGCGAGGACGCCGCCGATGGGCAGGCCGAGCATGCGCTCGATCACCTTCAGCGCCGGCTCGCCATCCAGCTCGTAGACGGTCGCGCCGTCGATGCGGGTTATCTCCATGAAGGCGCTGACGGGGCGGCAGCCGTGCAGGATCTCGGTCTCGGCGGCGATGCCGGGCGGGAAGACCAGGGCGGCGACGATGTGCTTGCTGACCCCCTCCCCGTCGAACACCCAGGCGCCGGACATGTTCATGTCGGTCAGCAGCCCGCCGCCGACCAGATAGACC
>JACVCK010000119.1 GCA_016742055.1 Phycisphaerales bacterium | reverse complement strand
GGCGTGAACCGCGCGAACGCCGGGCCCATGATCCGCGTCGCGTGCGGCAGGGCCCACTTCCAGAACGACGGCGAGCGCCCGACAAAGTTCTCCCACATGCGCGACTGGCTCTCGTGGATGCCCAGACTGATGTACGTCGCCAGCGGCTGACCGAAGCGGGCGGCCTTGGGCAGGCCCTGCTCGTACAGCGAGTGCCCGCTCTCGTGCAGCGTGGTGAACACCGAGTCCAGCGCCCGCGCCTCGCTGTAGCGCGTGGTCATGCGGATGTCGCCGGGGCCCACGGTCTCTGAGAACGGGTGCGTCGAGACATCGAGCCGCCCGCCCGTAAAGTCAAAGCCCACGGCCTCGGCGATGAAGCGGTTGAAGGCGATCTGCGCGTCGATCGGCGCGCCCGTGTCGAGGATGGCGCCGTCGGGGCGCTGCTTGGCCGAGGCGATCGCGCCGATGAGCGGCGTCAGGCGCTCGCGCAGCGGCTTGAACACCCGCTCCACGCGCCACGCGGTCATCCCCGGCTCGTACTCGTCCAGCAGCGCGTCATACAGGCCCGTGGTCTCGCCGGGCTCGGTCGGGCGGGGCGCGCCGTAAAACTCGGCCTTGCGCCGGTTGAGTTCGACCACCTTTTCTAGCCACGGCGCGAAGGCGGCGAAGTCCGACGCGGCCCGGGCGTCCTTCCATGCGTCCATCGACAGCGAGAACGTGCGCGCCATCTCCTCGACCAGGTCGGTCGGGAGTTTCGTCGCCCGGTCGAACTCCCGGCGCGCCTCGCGCACGTTCGCCAGCGCGCCCTCGTCCGCCTTCACCGCGCCGTCCGACTCGCACGCCGCGATCAACTCGCCCATGCGAACGCTCGTCCACGCGCGGTGCGTGACGCCGGACATGCCCGCCAGTTGATCGGCCCGGAGCGCGGCGCCGGCGGGGGGCATGATCGTCTCCTGGTCCCACGCCAGGAGCGACTGCACGCTGCTGAGCGTCGCGGCGTCGCGCTGCAGTTTCAGCAGTTCGTCGTAGGCCTGGCTGGCTTGGCGGACGGGGTCAACGGGGGCGGATTCGGGCATGGGCATCGCTCCTGCGCCGGCGGCTCGCCGGCCCAGGGGCATCCTACTCCATGCCCTTGGCCTCAGTTGCAGACGTTGTTGAAGAACGACACGATCACGTTCAGGTCGGCGAACGACACGAGGCAGTCGAGATTCACATCGCCCAGAATGCCCTCGCCGGTGGCGTTGAAGTTGGAGATCGCGTTGTTCAGGTCGGCGAAGTCCACGATGTTGTCGCCGTTGGTGTCGCCGGGGCATGCGGCGCTGAAGCCCCGCACCACGATCACCCGATCTCCGCCGCCGAAGGTCGAGAAGAAGAAATCACCCGTGGCGGGCTCTATGTACGCGCCCTCGGCGCCGCTCAAGCCCGAGATGAACACCCGGCGCGTCGCGGGGATGGGATCGCCGTTGGCGTCCACCTCGTACGCCGAAACGGCTCCGGCCGCCCACTCGCTGACCAGCACACTCGCCGCGGGGAAATGGGGCGAGCCGGCGGGAACGTAGATGATGCCCTCGGGGCCGCCCTGCAACGTCACGATGGGCGCGGAGACGCCGATGTCGTACGAGCCGTCTCCCGCGGGCGTCAAGACGGCCCGGGCCCACTGACTCGAATTGTACGACGCGAATGCGAGCGCCCCGCCCGTCCCGGCGTACGACGGCGGGACGACCTGCATGGCGCCGACCGAGCCGGCGAAGCCGTTCACCCCCAGCGGATCGGAGCGGTGCATGGTGGACTGGCCCGGGAGGATCTGGCCGAGTTGGTGGATGCTGTAGCGCGTGAAGAACAGCACGCCCCCTGGCCCGTAGGCGAGGCCGCCGTCGATGTTCGGCGCCTCGGCGAAAGCCGTGCCGCCGCCAGCGAAGCCGGTGACGCGCCCGCAGGTGCGGGCGAGGGGAACGGCGTAGATCATCGCGCCCACCTGGTTTGCGGAGCCGCCGATCAGGAGCACGCTGGGGTCGTCGGCCTTGAGGGTCAGCCCGCCGAACGAGCCCGGCACTCCCGCGGGCGTGCCGAGGTCCACCACGGTGTACACGGAGTCAAACGGGGGCTGAACGGTCTGGCCGGCGGCTAGGGGCGCCAGCGCGGCGGCCAGAGCGGCGGCGACCATGCGGACTGCGGTCATCGGTGGTCTCTCCTCGTGCGCATGCGGTGCGACAACCCCCCACGTCGGGGCTCTCCATCTGACAGAGTACGTCCGGACCGGCTGAAAGCAAGCAAAAACCGGCGCCCCGAGGGGGCGCCGGCGTGCGGCCTTCGTTGGATATCGGACCCGGGTTCAGCCCTTGTTCTGGCTCTTCCACTGGCTCTTGAACGCGTTGATCGCGTCGGTCAGTTTCTTTTCCATGGCGTCGTCGAGCGCCTTCTTGCTGTTGAGTTCGTCCCAGACCGGCTTGTTGATCGTGGTGAACGAGTTGAGCAGGTCGCGCTCGAAGCGGAGCACATCCTTGACCTCGATGTCGTCCAGCAGGCCTTTGGTGCCGGCGTAGATCGAGATCGTCTGATCGACGACGTTGAAGGGCACGTACTGGGGCTGCTTGAGCAGTTCGACCATGCGCCGGCCCCGGTCGAGTTGGCGCTGGGTGGCCTTGTCCAGTTCGGTGCCGAGTTGGGCGAAGGCCTCGAGTTCACGCGCCGCCGCGAGGTCCAGACGCAGCGAGCCGGCGATCTTCTTCATCGCCTTGACCTGCGCGGCGCCGCCGACGCGGGACACCGAGATGCCGACGTTGACGGCGGGGCGGATGCCCGCGAAGAACAGTTCCGGCTCCAGGTAGATCTGGCCGTCGGTGATGGAGATCACGTTGGTCGGGATGTACGCCGAGACGTCGCCCTCCTGCGTCTCGATGACGGGCAGCGCCGTGAGCGAGCCGCCGCCGTTCTCCTTGGAGAGTTTGGTGGCGCGCTCGAGCAGGCGGCTGTGGAGATAGAACACGTCGCCGGGGTACGCCTCGCGGCCCGGGGGGCGGCGGAGCAGCAGCGACAACTGGCGGTACGCCACGGCCTGCTTGGACAGGTCGTCGTAGATCACCAGGGCGTGCTTGGGCGACTTGCCCTCCTTGCCCTGCCACATGAAGTGCTCGCCCATCGCGCAGCCGGAGTAGGGCGCGATGTACTGCATCGGCGCCGGGTCGGACGCCGGGGCGCTGACGACGATGGTGTAGTCCATCGCGCCGTGCTTCTTGAGCGACTCGACCACGGCCGCCACCGTCGAGGCTTTCTGGCCGACGGCGACGTAGATGCACACGATCGCGTCGGGCGTGCCCCAGTACTGCTTCTGGTTGATGATCGTGTCGATCGCGATCGCCGTCTTGCCCGTCTTGCGGTCGCCGATGATCAGTTCGCGCTGGCCGCGCCCGATCGGGATCATCGCGTCGATGGCCTTCACGCCCGTCTGCAGCGGCTCGTGAACCGGCTGACGGTCGGCGATGCCCGGGGCGATGATGTCCACCTTGCGGAACGCCGACGCGCGGATCGCCGGGCCGCCGTCCACCGGCTCGCCCAGGGGGTTCACCACCCGTCCCAGCAGCGCCTCGCCCACGGGCACCTCGAGCAGGCGGCCCGTCGAGCGGACCGTGTCGCCCTCCTGCACCGAGAGGTAGTCGCCGTAGATCACCGCGCCGATCGTGTCCATCTCGATGTTCATGACCTGGCCCATGATCGAGCCCTTGTCGGTCTGGAACTCGAGCAGTTCGCCGGCCATCGCCTTCGACAGGCCGTAGATCCGCGCGATGCCGTCGCCGACGGTGATCACCCGTCCGACGTCCGAGACCTCCAGTTCGCTCTGGAACTGCTGGATCTCCTGCTTGATGATGCTCGTGATCTCGTCGGTCTTGATCTTCATGCTTGCTCCCGGCTGATCGCCGGCTCCGTGTCGAACGTCTCGTAATGCCCGTCCGCGGCCGTCACGCCGCGACGAACCGCATTGTCACTCGTGGATGTCGAACTCCATCGTCACCGTCGCCTGCACGCGGACCGAGCCGGGCGTCAGCGACGGCGCCGCGCCCCCCATGCCCGAGGCGTCGAACTCCATCCGCGCCATCTGCACCATCGGGAAGGGCCGCTCGCCCCCGCCCAGCGCCACCGCGCGGACGCGCCCGAGCGTCACGCCCGAGGCCTTCGCCAGCGTCTGCGCGTCCCGGCGAGCGTGCTGCGCCGCCCGCGCGATCGCCTCGTCCCGGCCCTGATCCCCCGAGAGGCCGAACGAGACAAAGTCCACGTTGTTCGCCCCCGCGTTCACCGCCGCCTGGATCGTCTTGCCCGCCAGGTCCAACTTCAGCGTCCGCACCGACACCGCGTTCTGCACGCTGTAGCCGGTGATGGGCCCCTGCCGGAACCCGGTCGCGGCGCCGAACATCGGCGAGATCGTGAAGTGGGAGGTCGTGACCTCCTCCTCCGTCAGGCCCAGACCCTTGAGCGCCCCGAGCATCGCCGCGACGCGCTCCTGGTTCTGCGCCAGCGCCTCGACGGCGGTCTTGGCCTCCGAAACCACGCTCACCTGGATCGTGACCTGATCGGCGGGGACTTCGACGAAGCCCATGCCCGACACGGTCAATCGCGGCGAGTGGACGGCCCCGACCGCTCCCTCCTGCGCCCGAACGGCCGCGGGAGCGCAGGCGCCCAGAGCGAACGAGGCGATCAGGATGGCGGCGGCGCGGCGCATCGGTTCAGACCCCCTTGCCTTCGATGATCTCGTTCATGCGGGCGCGCATCTGGGCGCCGCCGGGGCCGTTGAGCCGCTCGCGCATGCGCCGGAGGCGGGTGGCGATGCTCGCGTCGATCAACTGGTCGCCGATCTGGAGTTTGAGCCCGCCGAGCATGGCCTCGTCGGTGTACGAGTGGATGACCGGCTCCTTGCCCATGGCCTTCCGCAACGCCGCCGCCACCCGCTCGCGCAGGTCCGCGTCGATCGGCGCCGCCGTGTACACGTCCACCTCGACCAGCCCGAACTGCTCCTGGACCTGCTCGTCGTACGCCGCGGCGATGACGGACAGGTGCGAGAGCCGGTCCTTCTCGTTGAGCACCTGGAGAAACCGCAGGGTCAGGTCGCTGATGCGTCCCTGGAAGATGCGGGTGAGCGACGCGTCGCGCTTGTCGGTGGGGACGATGCGCGAGGAGAGGAACTCCCCGAAGCGCTTGTCGTGTCGGGCCAGTTCGACGACCTCGCCGAGTTCGGCGCCGGTCTCTTCGATGGCGGCGCGCCCGCCCTTCTCGTTGGCCAGTTCGAAGAGCGAACGGGCGTAGAGCCGGGCCAGCGCGTCGGGCTGCGAGTCGATCATCGGCATGGGTTCAGCCCTTCACCGTCTCGAGTTGCCCGAGCGACTGCTCGATGAGCCGGCGGTGGTCGTCGGGGCGGATCTCGCGCTGGAGGATCTTGGCGGCCAGTTCCGAGGCGATGGCCGTCGCCTGCCCGTAGATCTCGTTGATCGCCTCGCGCTTGGCCGCCTCGATGTCGCGGGTGGCCCGCTCGCGGAGCGCCGCCAGTTCCACGTCGGCCTTGGCCTTGAGTTCGGCGGCGAGTTTCTGCTGCTCGCCCTTGGTCTTCTCAAGCATGGCCTGCGCCTCGGCGCGGGCCTCGGCGAGGGACTTTTCGTACTGCTTGAGCGCCTCGGCGGCCTGACGGCGGGCCTGCTCGGCCGCCTCGATCTCGGCGCGCATCTTGTTCTCGCGGTCCTGCAGGCCCTTGAGGATCTTGGGCCACACGAACTTGTGCAGGATGAACGCCGCGATCCCGAACGCCACGAGCGCGGCGATGAACGCCGCGGGCTCGAAGGTCATCGGGTTGGAGTTCGCCGCGCCGGCGTGCTCGTCGGCGCCCAGCGCCGCGCCCGTCAGGTTCGCCGCGAGTGCGGCCGCGAGGATGAGTCGGGTGGTCATGGACCGGCCTCTGTCAGGAGCGCGCGGGGCGCGCGTGCGTTTGGGAACGAGCCCAGGAGCCGTCCGCCCGTCGATTCGGCCCTCCGGGCCCCGCGCCGTGTGCGCGGGGCCCGGTGGAGCACGAGACGTTCGGACGACGATCGGATCAGATGAGGAAGATCGCCAGCAGGCCGACGACGACCGCGAACAGCGTGGCGCCTTCGACCAGAGCGGCCGTGAGGATCATGTTCGAGCCGATCTGCTGCGCCGCCTCGGGCTGACGCGCGATCGCCTCGACCGCCGAGCCGCCGATCCGACCGATGCCGGGGGCGCCGCCCATGACGGCCAGGCCGGCCGCCAGGCCCGCGCCCAGGCCCTTGCCCAGCGGGGTGAGGTCCATCGGGGCGCCGGGCTCAGCGGCCATCGCGGTCCCCGCGAACGCGGACAGCGCCGCGAAACTCAGGCCGGCCTTCACGATCGTCGAAATCTTCATGTCTCGTGCTCCACTTTCGAAATCTGGGACGCCCTCAGCGGGCGTCGATGCTTGGGAAAAACCTTTGATGCGGGGCCGACGCCCCGCGGGGAAAGCAGTCGGTTCGCCTCAGTGCGCCGGGGCATGCCCGTGGGCGTGGTCGTGCCCATGGGCGTGGCCTTCGTGCGCGTGGTCGTCGTGCCCGTGGTGGCTCAACTGCGCGATGAACACCGTCACCAGGAACATGAACACGTAGGCCTGCAGCATCGCCACGAACAGTTCGAGGAACGTCACCGCCACGGCCGCGACCACCGCGACGATCGTGATCGGCGCCCCGCCGAACACGCCCACGCCGCTGAGCGCCATCTTGGTGAACATGAGGATCGTGGCCAGCAGCGTGTGCCCGGCGACCATGTTCGCGAAGAGACGAATCGCCAGCGCGAAGGGCTTGATGAACGTCCCCAGGATCTCCACGGGGATCATGATCGGCCACAGGCCCACCGGCGAGCCCGCCGTGTAGTGCTTGAGATAACCCATCAGGCCGTTCTGACGGATGCCGTTGAGTTGGATCACCACGAACGCCACCAGCGCCAGGGCGCCGGTCACCGCGATGTTGCCCGTCGCCGTCCCGCCCACCACCGCGAAGTGCGAGTCGCCCCAGAAGAGGTAGCCCACCAGGTGCTGCAGATCGAGCAGCGGGATCAGGCCCAGCAGGTTGTTGAACAGGATGAAGAAGAACACCGTCCAGAGGTAGGGGATGAAGCGGTCGGTGTCGGCGCCCAACTGCGGCCGGACCACCTTCTCACGCAGGTAAAGGCAGAACACCTCGATCATCTGACCGAGCGAGCCCTTCGTGATGTACCGCTCCGAACCCTCCGACTCCGGGCCCGTCGTGATCGCCTTGGCGGCGCGGCTCAGAACCCACAGCGTCAGGAACGTGGCGACGAACAGCGTCACCATGTGCAGCGACAGCAGCATCGGTGAATCGCCGCCGCCGATCAGCGGCTTGTCCACCACGTGGCCCAGCGGGTTGTCCGCGCCGAGTGTGAAGAGCGAGTGCATCGGGTCCTGCATCCTCGGGGGAGCGAAAGCGCGCCCCGCGCGCCTCTCAAGCGAACGGTGATTCGATCAACCCCGGGAGACACTCCCGTGGGCCGGTCCCGACTCCGTCGATGTGCCGCGCGGCGCCCTGAGCCACCTCGACATCACCGCCGACTCGACCAGCAACGCCGCAAAGTACGACGCCACCAGCACGAGCCCCATCGCCAGCGGGTCCGGCGGCGATTGGGGGGCAAAGTATAACAGCGTCCCCAGCAGAAGCGCGGCCGCGAAGCAAATCCCGCGGCCCCCCAGCCAGGCCATCAGCAACTGCCCGATCGGCCGGGGCTTCCAGGGACGCGTCGCCACCGTCGCCACAAGAAACGCCCCCACCACCGCCACCCACGCAAACCCCACGCCCAGCATCCCCGCGGGCCGAATTATCCTCACAATCACCAAACCGATCGCCGCCACAACCGTCGCCGCCCCGATCCCCGCCCACATCGCCGACCACGGCATGCGGATCAGGGGCCCGACCTGCATCGGATTGACGTAACCCCCAGCGGACGCAGCCGGGGAGGCCGCGCCACCGCTTCCTATAGAAGGATGGGCGCCGCCGACGGGTTGCTGCGCGTCCGGACCGGTCACGACTGCTCCTTCCACCCAGCGCCGGGGCCCGGCGGCGGGCGCTTCCCCTGTTCCGGCTTGTCGCCCCACTTCTCCTCCCACTTTTCCTCCCAGGCGTCGGCCTCCTCTTCGTGGGCCGTGGGCTCGGGGTGGAACCCCTGCGGGTGGCGGCGCTTGAAGTCCTCCCCCGCGTCGCGGCTGCTCTTCCGCGCCGCCTGGATGTAGTTTGACCCCCCACCCCGGCTCCCCACCCACGCCCCCCCCACCGGGCCCCCCCCTTAACCCCCCCCAATCTCGGCGTCCCCTCCTGCGTCTACCCGCTCCTCGTCGTCCACCTCTACGCCACCTTAAATATCAAACTCGTAGCCTCAGTGCTATGCGCCATGCTCAACACCGCGGTGCTCCCGCTCTACTTGTTCTACGAACAGTACGAAGTGGCTACATACCTGGTCCTGGTCCCCATCTTCATCTTCGCAACCTTCGGACC
>JACVCK010000118.1 GCA_016742055.1 Phycisphaerales bacterium | reverse complement strand
GCCTGGTGCAGCAGCATCCCGTCCCCCAGCAGCAAGTACGAGCGGGCCCCCGCGATCCGCACGCCCCGCTCGAAGTCCACAAGCCCGTGCATCTTCGCCAGTTCGATGTGCGACCGAGGGCGGAATCCACGCTGCTTCTCGAATGAGACAGATGGATCAAACCCCGACGGGCTCCACCGCCGGATCTCGACGTTCTGCTCCGGCCCGTCGCCCACCGGCACGTCCGCGTCCGGCGGCTGCGGGATCTCCAGCAGCATCGCGTCCAGGCGCGGATCGATCTCCGCGACCAACTTCTCCAGCGACTGGATGCGGTCCTTCAGGGCCGCGGGCTTCGAGCGCAGGTCGTTGAGTTCCGCCTCGATCGCGCCCTTCCGCGCGGGGTCGGCCTTCTTCGCCTCGCCCATGAGCGAGCCGATCCGCAGGCCCGCCTCCTTCGAAAGCCGGTTCTGCTCGGCGCGGAGCGCCTCCATCTCCGTGAGCAGTTCACGACGGCGCGCGTCCAGCGCCAGCGCCCCGTCCACGTCCGCCGCGATCCCCTTGCGACGGGCGCCAAGGCGGAAACGCTCCGGGTCCTCTCGAAGATGCTTCAGGTCGATCATGGGCCGGGATGGTATCGGCCAGCCGGGCGAGCCATCGGCGCAAGAAAAAGCCGCGGTCGCCTGTCGACGGCCGCGGCTTCTGCCACACACTGCCTTTGGGGCTGTGTGCGTTGTTCGGTGGGGGGGCCTCTCCACCAAGTTCCCCCTACTAATCCGTCGCGTCTCTCGGCGCGCCGGTGACGTGTTTCTGCGGCGCCTGGCCCCAGGCGCCATCCCTCTTCCCGGCCCTAAGTCCGGGGGCCTCTTGCGAGGCTGACGTGTTTCACTCGCCGAAGCGAGTTTTCCCTCCCGTCCGCCCTTTCGGACGGACGCTTCCTCTCATCAACAGTGAAACTCTACCTCCACCCCGCCCCCGACGCAAGGCCGTTTGCCCATTTCCGCGCAAATCCTACGACAATTGTCCCTCCCTCGGGGGATGCCCCGGCGCCGCCGCCCAGTGCATCTTCCGAACCAGCGTCTGCCAGTACGAAGTCTCCCGGTTGATCACCAGGTCAATCGACCTCTCATCCCGCTCCAAGACGACTTTATCGGACTCCGTAAGCCCGAACAGCGCCTGACCATCCAACGCCAGCGTCGTCCCCATCGATCCGCCCTGCGGGGCGTTCGCCCGCAGAACCGTCAACTCCACCCGGCTCGAGCCCGGCGCCACGATCGGACGGAACGCCAGCGAGTGGGGGGCCAGAGGCGTCAGCACCAGCGCATCCACGTCCGGAGACACGATCGGTCCGCCCGCCGCAACGTTGTACGCCGTTGAGCCCAGGGGCGTGGAGACGATCATCCCGTCCCCTGACACCTGCGGCCCGGGCTGGCCGTCGATGCTCAGCGCCAGCGAGATCATCCGGTACGGCGGGCCCGCGGTGATGACGGCCTCGTTCGCCGCGATCGCCTCGAACGCCGGCGAGCCCTGCCCGGGCCGGTGGACCGCGGCGCGGATCAGCATCCGCCGGCGCAGCGGCAGGGGGCCCTCCGCCAGCAGCGCCGCGCCCTGACGCTCCAGCGCCTCGAGGTCGAACTCCGCCAGGAAACCGACCTTCCCGAAGTTCACGCCCAGCAGCGGCACGTTCCGACCCGCGTGCCGGCGCGCCTGGGCCAGCAGCGTCCCGTCGCCGCCCAGCACCACGATCAGGTTGACCCCGTCCGGCGCGGGGCCCGAGCCGTCCGTGTCGCCGTCGATCTCGGCGGCCAACTGCGCGTGGCGCTGGATGATGGACCGCACGCGCGGCAGCGCGTGCACCACGTCGGGCTTGCGTTGATTCGCGACCAGCAGGACGGCGCGGGGCATTCCGGACTCGTCAGCGAGAGAAATGAACGGTGATGCGCGGCGGCCTGCTCACGCCTGCCGCGTCCCGACGCCCTGTCGGGCGATCACGACGCTGGGTCGGTCGACCTCCGACCGGCTCGCCGCCGCGCTCCGGAACGCCCGGACCAGCGACGGCACGTCCAGACCCGCTTCGGCCATCTGCTCCTCGCGCGAATCCTGATAGATCCATGCGTCGGGCAGGCCAAGCACGCTCACGCGGGAGGCGTCGAGCGACTGGGCGGCGGCCGACTCCAGCACGGCGCCGCCGAGCCCGCCGATCTTCGAGTGGTCCTCGACGGTGACGATCGGAACGCCCCGCGTCAGCAGGTCGCGGATGAGCGCGCCGTCCACGGGCTTGGCGAACCGGGCGTCGTACACCGCGACGCGCACCTGGCCGTCCAGTTCGCGAGCCGCGCGGGCGGCGTCGATCGCGCACGTGCCCAGCGCCAGGACGGCCACGTCGGGCTCGTCATGCGTGATCAGCGCCCGGGCGCGGCCCAGCACGAACGGCGGGCACGGTTCGGAGGCGAACAGCGACGACACGTTGTCCCGCGGGTACCGCACGGCCGAAAGGCCCGTGTCGTACTCCCGCATGAACTCGATCGCGGCGCGGAGCGAGGGCTCGTCCATCGCGCCCAGGATCGCCGCGCCCGGGAGCGTGCGCAGGATCGCCACGTCGCAGAACCCGTGGTGCACCGCGCCGTCGCCGCCCACCAGGCCCGCGCGGTCCAGGCACAGGCGCACGGCCAGACCCTGCAGCGAGACCTCCTGGAACGCCTGGTCGAACGCGCGCTGCAGGAACGTCGAGTACACCGCGAAGAACGGCCGGTAGCCCGTCTTGGCCAGGCCCGCCATCATGTCCAGCGCGTGCGACTCGCAGATGCCCGTGTCCCAAGCGCGATCCGGGAACTCGGCGAGAATCTTCGTCAGCCCCGTGCCGTCCGGCATCGCCGCCGTGCAGGCCACCACGCGAGCGTCGCGCGACATCAGGTCCATCATCGCCTCGCCGAACGCCGAGGTGAACGAGCGGCCGCCCTTCTTGATCTCCACGCGGCAGCCCTCGGCCTGCAGCGACGGCAGGTCGGCGCCGTCCGGGTCGGACTTCACCACGCTGAACGCCGCCGGCGAGTGGAACTTCGTGGAGTCGCCCTCCGCGAACGAGCAGCCCTTGCCCTTGACCGTCTTGACGTGCAGCACCATCGGCCGGTCGTAGTCCCGGGCCTCGGCGAGGAACTCGATCAGCGTCGGCAGGTCGTGCCCGTCGATCGGCCCCACCGTGATCAGCCCGAAGTGCTCGAACCAGCCCAACTCCGGCCCGCTCTCGGCGCGCTGCGTGATCCACGCCTTGGTCGCCTCGCCCGCCCGGTGGTACGCGTCTTCCAGCAGCGAGCCGCCGGGGATGTGCCCCAGCACGCGACGCGCCGTCCGCTTGAAGTCCGCGTACAACGGGTTCATCCGCACGCGATCGAAGTACTGCGCCACCGCGCCCTGCGGGTGGCTGATCGACATGCCGTTGTCGTTGAGGATCACCAGGAACTGCCGCTTGAGCGTGCCCGCGTTGTTCAGGCCCTCCATCGCCACGCCGTTCACGATCGACGCGTCCCCGATCAGCGTCACCACCCGCCGACCCGCAGGGTTCGTGTGCGGATCGAACGCCTCCCCGTTGAGAAGGTCGCCCCGCGACATGCCCACCGCCGTCGAGATCCCCGTCCCCGCGTGCCCGACCGAGAACAGGTCGTAGGGCGACTCCCGCGGCTCCGGGAAGCCCGCCATGCCCGAGCGCGTCCGCAGTCCGGCCAGCATCGACTGACGCCCGGTCAGCAACTTGTGCGGGTAGCACTGGTGCCCCACGTCGAACAGCAGGCGGTCGTGCCCAAAGTCGAAGACATAGTGCAGCGCCACCGTCAGTTCAACCACGCCCAGATTCGGCGCCAGGTGCCCGCCCGAGCGCGAGACCTGCGTGACGATGGAATCACGGATCTCCGCCGCCACCTTCGGGAGGTCCTCAACAGAGAGACGCTTGAGGTCGGCGGGGGAGTGGATGTTCTCGAGTAGGCCCATGTCGCTCCGGTCGCTCCGGTCGTGGGGTGGCGCGTGCTGGGGAGCCCTTAGTGTAGTGGATGGGGGACGGTGGGGGCGGCGTCGGGTCACGCCGGTTCAACGATCCCGGACGGCCATGAGTTCGCACAGGTCCCGGAGGCCCGAGGCGCCGCCGCCCAGCGACCGCAGCGCGTCCAGCGCCTCCACGCGGAGCCGGCACACCTCCGCGCGGGACGCCTCAAGTCCGAGAACGCCAGGGAACGTCGCCTTGCCGGCGTCCGCGTCCTTGTTCGCACGCTTGCCCAGCCGGTCCGCCGTCTGCTCCACATCCAGAATGTCGTCCACCACCTGGAACATCAGACCGATCGCCTCGCCGTACGCCGTCACCGCGCTCAGGCGCCGATCATCCACCTGCGGCCACATCCCCGCCAGCGCGCCCATGCGGCACGACGCCCGGATCAGCGCCCCGGTCTTGTGCCGGTGGATCATCTCCAGCCGCTCGCGCCCGCTCACGCCCGGCGGGAAACCCCCCAGCGTGTCGTACACCTGGCCGGCGATCATCCCCGTCGTGCCCGAAGCCAACTCCGCGCTCAAGAGCCCCGCCAGCGCCGCGTCCACCCCGTGCCCCGGGCCCGGCGTCAGCAGCGCGAACGCCAGACTCACCATCGCGTCGCCCGCGAGGATCGCCATCGTCTCGCCGAACTTGATGTGGTTCGTCGGACGGCCCCGGCGCAGGTCGTCGTTGTCCATCGCCGGAAGGTCGTCGTGCACGAGCGAGAACGCGTGAATAAGTTCCACCGCCGCCGCGGCGTCGAACGCCCGCTCCGCCGGCGCGCCAACCGCAAGGCACGAGTGCACGGCGAGCATCGGCCGCAGGCGCTTGCCCGGCCCCAGCGCGCTGTACTCGATCGATTCGCGCAGGCGCTCGGGCATCGGCGTGCGCCGGATGTGCTCGGCCATGCGCCGCTCCACGCCCGGCACGTGCGCCGCCAGGCGCGCGAGCGCATCGTCCGTCGAGTGGTTCGGCGCGGCTTCCGGCGATCGGGCTGGGGCCTGCTGCGGCATCGGGTGGTGATTCTACGGGCGGCGCCGCCCGGGCGGCCGGGCGACGGCTCAGCCGGCCTTCTCGGCCTCCCGCAGCAGCGCGAAGACATCCTCGGCCGTGCCTGCGCGGTACACACGCTCCCGGAACGACTCCGAGTGCATGATCTTGCTGATCCGCGCCAGCGCCTGGATGTGGTCCGACGTGCGGTCGATCGGGCTCGCCAGAAGGATGATCAACTGCACCGGCTTGCCGTCGATGGCCGCGAAGTCCATCGGCTTCTCAGGCCGGCCGATCGCCATCGCCAGACGAGGAATGCCCACGCACTTGCCGTGCGGGATGGCCAGCCCGTGCCCGATGCCCGTCGTCCGCGTCTGCTCGCGCGACCACACCGCGTCGCGCAGGCCCGCCACGTCGTCCACCTTGCCGGAGGACGCGAGCAGGTCCACGAGTTCAAAGATCGCGGCCTTCTTGTCCGTCGCCTGCAGCGGGACCTTGATGCAATCGACGGAGATGATGTCAAGAATGTTCATCGGTGTGAGCTGGGGCGCCGGGCGGATAGGGTCGGCAATCGTAGCGACGGCCCCGCTGCCCGCAACCGCCCGCCGCCGCCGGTCAGCCCAGCAGCACGGAGAACGACCCGTCCGTCCAGCGCTCCGGGGCCTCGCCCGGACCGCCCTGGGGCTCCTGCCGGCGCAGCCGGGAGGGCGAGAGGGCGTGCCAGCGGTTCACCCACTCGGCCTGCTGGTCGTTTTCCTTCGCGTCGAGGGAGCACGTCGCGTACAGGATCCGGCCCCGCTGCCCTCCCGGAGCGTGGGGGGCCAGCAGCCGGATCGAGTCCGCGATGATCTGCTTCTGCTTCGACGCCAGTTCCCCCAGCCGGTCGTCGTCGAACCGGTACCGCGCCTCCACCCGCCGGGCCAGCACGCCCGTATTCGTGCAGGGCACGTCCAGCAGCACGAGGTCCGCCTTCCCGGCGAACTCGTCCAGACCCTTCAAAGGCACGACGCGCACCCGCGGATGATTCCGGAACACGCCCCGCATCGAGTCCACCCGGTCCTCCGCGACGTCCGACGCCACGATCTGCGCCTCCGGGAACGTGTACGCCAACTGGCGCGTCTTCGTCCCGTTCCCCGCGCACACGTCCACGATCAGCCCCGGGCGAAGGTCCGCGATCGACTCCACCGCCGACGAGGACGCCGGGTCCTGGGCCCACACATCGTTCCGGCTGCGCAGGAACGACGACAGCGCCTCGTGCGGCCCCGTCCACACGTGGTGCCCCGGCAGCGCGTGGCGACGCATGAACTCCTCGGGCAAAGGCGCCTCCGGCTTCGCGTGCGCCGTGTTCAGGATCGTCGGCGGGCGCGCGATCCCGTGCAGCGCCCGGCTCTTGAGGTCCCGGATCGCCATGGCTTTCGACCACGAGCGCAGCAGGTTGATCGGGTGGCTCGTCGCCACCGCCAGTCGCGACATCCCGTCCGTCGGCAACACCGGCGCCGCCAGCGCCAACGCCGTGCCGTCGTCCATCGGGATCTCGTCCGGCTGGTCGGTCCACGCCTCGCGCCGCGTCCGTTCGTCCCCGTCCCCGAAGTACGCCAATTCCACCGTCCGCCTCAGCGCAGCGTTCACCAACGCCGCCGCGCCCGGACGCACCCGCTGCTTCGCCCACTCCACCGACGCGTTCACCGCCGCGTGCGGCGGGATGCGGTCCAGCAGAAGGACCTGCGCCGCCCCCGCCAGCAGAGGGGCTTTGACCTTCGGCTCCAGCGTCTCCCACGGCTGCGTCAGACTCTGCTCGAGCAGGTACGCGAGCGTCAGCCAACGGCGCAGCGCGGCGTCGTAGATCGCGTGCGCAAACGCCGCGTCCAGCGCCGGCAGGTCGTCGGTCTGCAGCGGCGCAATGTCCAGGTCCGGGTAACGGCGCGCCTGCAGCGACAGCCGGTGGATCACCCGCTCACGCGCCGCGTCCACCGCGTTCTCGAAGGGGCGCCGGGGTCCGAACGATCTGCGCCGAGGGGGCCGGGGGGGCATAAGGGGGCGAGTGTACGCGCCTCAGGGGGCGCCGTCCCCGACCGGGCGCTGATCGTGCCCCACCGTCCCCGGGTCCGCCAGCGCCGGCAGCCCGTGCGAGGCCCGAAGGGCGTTCTGCGCTTCCAGCGCCCGCTTGAACTCGTCCGGATACTCGAGCGTCCGCGGCGTCCCGTGCCCGTCCACCGTCGTGATCCAGTCCCCCGCCAGCACGGCGCCGCCCTCGGGCATCACGATCGCCGACCAAAGCCGCGCCACGTGTTCGCCCGGCGCCGGGCGGACGAACACCACGTCCCCCAGCCGGTACGCCGGCGCGTCCGCCGGCGTCGCCGCGAGAAACGCCGCCCGCGCCGCCTCGCGCCGCTCCGGGCTCACGCCCGCGCCCCCTTCCAGGTCCTCGAGCGTGTAGCCGTCCACCAGCGGCGTGAACGTCAGACTCGCGCCGGAGAACGGCACGAGTTCGGCCGGGTCCAGCAGCCCGTCGGCGACCAGGTTCGCCGCGTGGCCCCGGAAGTCGCGCCCGTCCCATTCATGACTGAGTGCATACGCCGTCCGTACGGAAAACGCCGTCCCCACGCCGTGGCTCGTCGCCCCCGACATCGTCGCGGTCGACGACTGGGCGATGCGCATCGCGCTCACGAACAGCGCCCCGTACACCCCGCCCACCACGCCGCAAACCAGGAGCGGCGGCAGGATCGCCGCCACCTTGGCCGCGGCCTCCGCATCCAGGCCGCGCTTCATGCGAAGGCGCAAGGCAAGCTTCAGGTTCTCCATCCCCCGCAGCACGGAGGCCGGCACCCCCTCCCCCTCGCCCGGCGCCGCGCGGCGCAGCAATTCTTCGGCGGCGGCGCGGTTGGCGGCGAGGAAGGCCTCCCCCTCGGCGGTGATGCGGTAGAGCTTGCGCCCCCCTTCCTCGGGCTCGATGGCGGCGTAGCCCATGTCGTCCAGCCAGGAGAGCGTCGGGTAGATCACGCCGGGGCTGGGCGCATAGGCGCCGCCGAAGCGTTCCTCGATCGCCTTGAGCAGCTCGTAGCCATGGCGCGGCCGCTCCCGGATCAGGGCGAGCAGGAGAAGGCGCAGCTCGCCTAAGTCGACCAGCCGTCCCGGGCGCCCGCCGCGCCGGAAGCGGTCGCCGGCCCCATGCGGGTGGTGATGGCGCCAGTCATGGCCGTGATGTCCGTGGCCGTGATTGGCGTGATGGCCGAAACGGCAAAAGCCGTGATGTCCGTGGTTGTGTCTCATAGCGCCGATATAGATCACGATATATCTAAATTCAAGACATATCGAATTTGCGCCCGCACTTCCGGATGGCCCCGCCCCACCCGGATCACGCGCACACCGGGCACTGGGTCCGAAACGCCGATTCCGCAAAATGGGTGAGGGCCGCGCCCTCACCCGCCTTCGGTCAGGCCGCGACGCCCTGGGTCAGGGTCTCGCGCACCGCAGCCACCGCCTCGGCGGCCTTGCCGGCATCCGGGCCGCCGCCCTGCGCCATCTCCGGCCGCCCG
>JACVCK010000117.1 GCA_016742055.1 Phycisphaerales bacterium | reverse complement strand
GCCCTGGCCCGCGCGCTCACGCTCGGGAAGTTCCCGGACGAGGCCCGGGCCGCGCTGGAAGAACGCACGGCCGCGGACGCGGGACCTGAAGTCTGGACCGATCTGATCGGCCTCGACATGAACGGCATGGACCTCCAACGCGCCGACAGGAACCTGCAACTCGCTCTCAAGGCACACCCAGAAGACGCCCGCCTGCAGATGCTCCGCAGCGTTCTGGATCTTGCGATGGGCAAGGGCGACTCCGCGGCCGCGCTCGCCCAGATCAACCAGGCGCTCAAGGACGCCGACGCCAGCCCCGAACTCCGCGAACTCGGCGAGATCCTCAGCCGGCACGGCTCGCCCGGCGCCGATCGCGCCGAACTCACCCGCGAACTCGCCATCCTCACGACACGGCGGCCCACTTTCTTCACGGCATGGCGCCTGCTCATCAGCGCCTACATGGAGGACGGAAGGGTCATCGAGGCCGCCGCCGCTGGGCGCGCCGCGGCCGCGGCCATGCCAAACGACCCGCGCACGCTCCGGCTCGCCACCGAGGCGATCGCAGGCGCCCGGCTGTTCCCCGAGGCGCTCTCCACGGCGGAATCCTGGCGGCGGGTCGCCCGCGACGATCGCGCCGAGGCATCCCTCGCCGTTGCCCAACTCCGCGCCACCCTGGGTCAGCCCGAAGAAGGCCTGATCATCCTCGAGCCGATGCGCGAGGCGATCATCGCGCAAGCGGAGGCCAACCCCCAGATGCTCACGACGTACGCCGGGTTGCTCGCCGCGACCGGCCGGTCCCGAGAGGCCGACGCGTTGCTGCGCGATAGCGCCGGCGCCGATGCCTCCTGGGCCCTCCGCTACATCACGATCGCGGAAGCAATGACTGGCCGCCCTTCGGACGCCCGCGCCTGGCTCGATCAGTGCGCCGCACTCGTGGAGCGTCGGGCTGAGGCCGCCGCGCCGCTCGGCGCTCAATGGCGGGCGCTGGCCGCCGCCACGGAAGAGCCCGCGGACTTCGCACAGGCCGCACGCTGGCTTTCCAAAGCCGTGCAGGAGCGCCCGACGGCCCTGACGCTCGTCGCGCTCGCGGACTGCCAGGCGGCGGCGGGCGACGCCACAGGCGCCGAGGCGTCGTACCGGCAGGCGTTGACCCTGCGGGAGGATCCGATCGCGATGAACAACTTCGCGGGCATGCTCGCCAAGGTGCGTCCCGGCGACGACGAGGCCCGCCGCCTGGCCACCCGGGCCATCGCCCTCGCCCGGGCCGCCAAGGTCCCGCCGGACTCGCTGGCCCGATTCATCGACACGCTGGGCTTCGCCGAACTCCGCGCCGGGCGGCACGCTGAGGCAATCGCCGCCTTCGACGAAGCCCTGACGCTGGACCCCCTGCTGGCCGACTCCGCCGTCGGCAAGGCGGAGGCGCTGCTCGGCAAGGGCGACAAAGCCGGGGCTGAAGCGTCCCTTCGGTCGCTGGGTGAGAAGAATCTTCGTTTGTCGCGCGACCTCGCGGAGCGGGTCCAGGCCATCAGGGATTCCCTCACGGCGGGCCGAATTTGAGGGACCGGGCACGCCCGGAAATGCGGTCTGCGAATGGGCAAGATGATCGAATCTTCACCCCAAAGGGTTGACACCACCCCCTTTATCGGGCACACTTCAGCCGATCGTGGGATCTTTCCGGGCACCTCGCCGTGCCTCATGGACTAGCCCTCGGATCTGTTTTGGCTGTCGTTGTCCATTCGCACGTTCCTCGTGAAGGAGAAGAAGAGTATGAAGCGTTTCCCCATTTGGGGCGGTCTTGCCGCCCTCGCGTTCGCCGCTGGCGCGGGCGCGGCCCAGTTGAACATCGCTGACGCGGGCGTCGGCTCCAGCCACAACCCGGATGGCACGGGCGGCTCGGGCAACATTCGCGGCGGCCTGTTCCGCGTGACGATCAACAACACCACGGGCCTGCCGGCTTCCAGCATCGGCGGCGACATCGTGGCGGGCAAGGTGTTTCTCACGTTCTGCATCGAGATCGGCGAGAACATCAACTTCGGCAACAACTACAACTTCGCGGTCAACGTGGAGTCCATCAACGGCGGCGCTTCGCCCAACAACCCTCAGCCGCTGATGAACCAGACCGCCTATCTCTACTCGGCGTTCCGCGCCGGAACGCTCACGACGGCGTTCGACATCACCTCCAACGCCGACGTGAACGCGCTCCAGGACGCGATCTGGTTCTTCCAGAACCAACTCGGCGCCGCGGACGTCGACGACAACGCGAACCTGATCGACGGCGTCGCCGGAAACGGTGAACTGTCCGCCAAGGCCATCGCCTTCGTCAACGAAGCCAACGCCGCCGGCTGGACCACCATCCGCAACGTCCGCGTGCTCAACGTCGGCGCCGCCGGCTCCTACAACAACCAGGACCTGATCGCCATCATCCCGCTGCCCCAGGGCGTCGGCCTGGCCTCGGCAGGCCTGCTCGTCCTCGGCGCCCGCCGCCGCCGGTCGCTCTGATATTTCTGAATCAGACGCCAAGCGGCCTCATAACACGATGCGAAGCATCCACGCCGCCCCGGCTTTGCCGGGGCGGCGTTATTTCCGGACCGACGCGCGCTCACGAGCCCGCACAGGCCGCCCAATCCCGGTGGATCCATCCATAAGTCTCTCTGGTTCCTTGACTTGGGGACGGTCTGGGGCACAATGACAGCGGACTACCCCACTCTTGGGGCCATCCGGGGTTCCGGAGGCCTGAGCCGGGTAGAGGACCGTTCGGTGTGTTGCATTCGTTCCTGAACAAGAGTCCGTAGAGGGAGAGATCGAATCATGAATCTGTTGACGACCATCGGCGCCGCCGCCGCTATCGCCGCCGCCGGCCTCGCCAGCGCCGCCACGCTGAACCTGCAACTGGGCCCCGCGGGCTCCGCCCACGATCCCGACGGCGCCGGTTTCGGTGTCGGCAGCGTCCGGGGCGGCGTGTTCCAGATCACCATCCTGTCCGTGGACGGCCTTTCCGCCGACAAGCGAGGCGGCGACATTCGCGTCGGCAGCACGTTCCTCTCGTTCTGCATCGAAGTCACCGAGACCGTCAATCCGCCCTCAAATTACGTCTTTGACGTCAGCACGGCCTCGGTCAGCGGCGGCGCCTCGCCCTACAACCCCCAGCCGCTGGTCTCCCAGACCGCGTTCCTCTACTCCCAGTTCCGCGCCGGCACGCTCGCGTCCGTCGTCGGCTCCTTCAACGCCAGCGCCAACGCCGACATCAACGCCCTCCAGGACGCCATCTGGTACTTCCAGAATCAGTTGGGCCAGACCGACGTCCTCGACAACGGGACCGTCTACGGCAACCTCTCGACCAAGGCCCGCAACCTCGTGGACGCCGCCAACTCCGCGCTCGTCACCAACGCATGGACCGGCATCGGCAACGTCCGCGTGCTGAACCTCGGCGTCAACGGCGTCAATCAGGACCAACTCACCCTCATCCCCCTGCCTCAAGGCGTCGGCCTCGCCGCCGCCGGACTCTTCGCCGTCGGCGCGCGTCGCCGCCGCGGCCTCTGAGTGGCGCTCGTCCAGGACGACCAGCCCACCACCAGCGACCGACTCCGCCCCGAATATCCCGGAGCGGCGTCCTTTCTCACCGTACCGATCCGCGGTGTGTCCGTCCGAGAACCACCGCCGCACAAAGCACTGTAACCACTTGTAAACACTTGACTTAGAGCAAGTCTGCCGCAGAATGAAAAGCAAACTGTCGTGGGCGTGCCCCAGGTCGATGTTCGGCCTCGGAGCACAAACCAAACACACGACGGCCCCTCCGAATCCGGGGCCGAAATACAGGAAGGGAAGCCAGATGAAGTTCGCTCTGAAAATGGGAATCGCCGCCGCCTTGGCGCTCGCGTCTCACGCCGGCGCGGCCCAACTCCGCATCGTGGACGCGGGCGTCGGCTCCAGCCACAACCCGGACGGCACGGGCGGGCAAGGCAACCTCCGCGGCGGCCTGTTCCGCGTGACGATCAACAACACCACGGGCCTGCCGTCCTCCAGCACGGGCGGCGACATCGTGGCGGGCAAGACGTTCCTCAGTTTCTGCCTTGAGATCGGTGAGAACATCGCTTTCAACACGAACTACAACTTCGCGGTCAACACCGCGTCGATCAACGGCGGCGCTTCGCCTTACAACCCCCAGCCGCTGATGAACCAGTCCGCGTACCTCTACTCGGCGTTCCGCGCCGGAACGCTCACGACGGCGTTCGACATCACCTCCAACGCCGACGTGAACGCGCTCCAGGACGCGATCTGGTTCTTCCAGAACCAACTCGGCGCCGCGGACGTCGACGACAACGCGAACCTGATCGACGGCGTCGCCGGAAACGGTGAACTGTCCGCCAAGGCCATCGCCTTCGTCAACGAAGCCAACGCCGCCGGCTGGACCACCATCCGCAACGTCCGCGTGCTCAACGTCGGCGCCGCGGGCACGTTCAACAACCAGGACCTGATCGCCATCATCCCGCTGCCCCAGGGCGTCGGCCTGGCCTCGGCTGGCCTGCTCATCCTCGGCGCCCGCCGCCGCCGGTCGCTCTAAAGGCCCGGTCAAAGCCCGATCGAAATCACCCAGCGCCGCTCGGAACCCGCTTCCGAGCGGTGTTTTCGCGCGCTGTCCACAAGGCGCCGACGCCCGCGCAATTGTGAGGAATCCATGATCGCCGGGCTTGCCCGAGTCCGGCCCCTGTGTCATGATGCATGCTGTCGGCCGCACGTGCCGCTCTCGTGGAATGGTATCCGGATGAACTTCCAACCCGCCATCTCGATCTTCTGCGCCGCGGCGCTCGCGCTCACGGCTCAGGCCGCCACCGTGCAGGTGCAGTTCATCGGCGGCGCGATGCACGACCCGGACGGCGCCGGCTTCGGTGTCGGCGCGGCGCAGACGGGCTTTATGCGCGTGGACACGATGTCCTCGAACATCGCCTCCGGCGACCTCTCTTTGGGCGCCTCCTTCTACACCTTCCGGCTCGACCTCACGCCATTGGTGCAGGAGGGCCTGCACGCCGCGTCGATCGCCGACTCGTTCACCTTTGGCGATTTGATCGGCGCCACCCCGGTCGCCCTCACACCGCAGGTCGCCTACCTGTACTCGCAGTTCCGCTCCGGCGCGCTCACGCACCTCATGGACTTCTCGCAGAGCAGCGTGGAGGACCTCGACGCTCTGCAGGACGCCATCTGGAGTCTGCAGGGCCTTCTGGGCTCCGCCGCGACCGGGCGCCGCGACGACCCCATGGCGCTCGACCCCGACGCCGAAACCGCCGGCCCCACGCTCTCCGCGCGGGCGCAGTCGTTCGTGGACGCAGCGAACCTCGCCATCTCCACCGGGGTATGGTCGGGATTGGGGTCCGTGCGCATCGTCAACGCCTCTGCGATCGGCGTGGACGCCGGCTCCGAGAGCGACATGAACTTCCTGGCCGTCGTCGTGCCGCTGCCCGGCCCCGCGGGCCTGGCGCTCGGCGGGCTCGGCCTCGCGGCGCTCCGCCGTCGCCGTTCCCTCTGAATCCCGCCGCTGGTTCAGCCCCCGTACTGCTGTGAGTAGTACTCGCGGTACGCGCCGGACCTCACGCGCCGCCACCACTGCTCGTTCTCGCGGTACCAGCGCACCGTCGCATCCAGCGCCGCGGGCCAGGCCGATCGCGTCGCGCGCCAGCCCAGTTCCCGCTGCGCTTTGGACGAATCGATCGCGTAGCGCAGGTCGTGTCCGGGCCGGTCCTTCACGCGCTCGATCATCTCCTCGCCCCGGCCCATCAGCCCGAGGATCGACATCGTGAGTTCAAGATTGGACCGCTCGTTGTCCCCGCCGAAGTTGTAGACCTCGCCCGCGCGCCCCTTCTCGAGCGCCGCCAGCACGCCCGCGCAGTGGTCCTCCACGTGGATCCAGTCCCGCACGTTCCGCCCGTCGCCGTACAGCGGAACCTTCCGCCCCTCGATGAGGTTCGTCACGAACAGCGGGATCACCTTCTCCGGGAACTGGTAGGGTCCAAAGTTGTTCGAGCAGCGCGTGGTCACCACGTCCATGCCGAAGGTGTGGTGCGCCGCCCGCGCCAGGCAGTCCGACGCCGCCTTACTCGCCGAATACGGACTGTTCGGCGCCATCGGCGTCTGCTCCGTGAACCGCTCCTCGGGCCGGTCCAGCGGCAGCGAGCCGTACACCTCGTCCGTGCTCACGTGCACCATCCGGCGGGCGCCCCCGGCGGCCCGGACCGCGTCGAGAATCACCTGCGTCCCCAGCACGTTCGAGTGGATGAACGGGCCGGAGTCCAGGATCGACCGGTCCACGTGGCTCTCGGCGGCGAAGTGCACCACCGCGTCGCAGCGGCGCAGCAGCCCGTCCATCAGCGCCCGATCCGCCACGTCCCCCCGGACAAACTCGTACCGCGGGCTGCCCTCGACCGCCCGCAGGTTGTCCGGGTTGCCGGAGTACGACAGAACGTCCACGTTGACAATCTTCCAGCCCGGCCGCTCGCGCAGCGCCATGTGCACGAAGTTCGACCCGATGAAGCCGCAGCCGCCGGTCACCAGCAGCGTCCCGATGTTCATCCCGCTCATCACGGCTCCAATCTCGCGACCACGTCGCGCAGGGCGGTCCGCCAGTCCGTCATCGGCCCGATCGCCGCCTCCGTCTCGCTCAAGTCCAGCACGCTGTACGCCGGACGCGCCGCGGGCCTGGGGAACTCCTCCGTTGAGCACGGCAGCACGCGGCAGGGCGCCCCCACCGTCCGAACGATCTCCCCCGCGAACTCAAACCACGTGCACTCCCCCCCGTCCGTCGCGTGGCGCACGCCCCGCTCGCCCTTGAGCAGCAGCGCCGCGGACGACGACGCCAGGCCCTCCGCGCTGGTCGGCCGTCCCCGCTGGTCGTTCACCACGCGGATCTCCGGCTTTTCCCGCGCCAAACGCGCGATCGTCCGCACGAAGTTCTTCCCCCACGGCGCGTACAGCCAACTCGTCCGCACGATCAGGCTCTCGCACCCCGACGCTTCGATCCGCCGCTCGCCCTCGGCCTTCGTCCGCCCGTACGCGCCCAGCGCCCGGCGCGGCTCGCCGATCCCGTACGGCGCCGAAGCGCGCCCGTCGAACACATAGTCCGTGCTGAAGTGCAGCAGCGCCGCGCCGATCTCGCGGCAGCGCTCCGCCAGCAGGCCCGGGCCCTCAGCGTTCACCGCCAGCGCCGCCGCTTCCTCCGTCTCGGCCCGGTCAACGTCCGTGTACGCGGCGCAGTTCACCACGAACCGCACGTCCTCGCCGATCCCCGCCCGCACCGACCCCTCGTTCGTGATGTCCACGCCGCCCACGTCCGACTCGGCCACCCGCAGCCCCGCCGACCGCAGCGCCGGGCCCATGGCGCGCCCCAGCATGCCCGCGGCGCCGACCACCACCGCCAGCGCCCCCTCGCCATCGCACGGTCGATCCGGCATCAGGCCAGGTTCGCTCCGCCCTCGGCGACCAGGCAACTCGCCCGGTGCAGGCTCTCGAACGTCCCCGCGTCGGTCCACCAGCCGTCGATGAACGAGTGCGTCAGCGCGCCCTGCTGGAGGTACCAGTTGTTTACGTCGGTGATCTCCAGTTCGCCGCGCCCGCTTGGCTTGAGCCCCGCGCACACCTCGAACACGCGGGCGTCGTAGAAATAGATCCCGGTCACGGCGAAGTTCGACGGCGGGTCCTTGGGCTTCTCGATGATCTCGGCGATCTTCCGCTTCTCGCCCTCGCCCTCGAAGCGCACCACGCCGAACCGCTGCGGGTCCGGCACCTGCTTGAGCAGGATCTTCGCGCCCGTGGGCTGCGTGAAGAACTCGCCGGCGGCGTGCCGGATGTTCTTCTCAAGGATGTTGTCGCCGAGCACGACGCAGATCTTGGCGCCGTCGGCGAAGTCCTCCGCCAGTTTCAGCGCGTCCGCGATGCCGCCCTCGCCCTCCTGGTACGCGAACTCCAGATGCCGCAGCCCCAGGTGCTTGCCGTTGCGCAGCAGTTTGAGGAAGTCCCCCGCGTGGTCGCCGCCGGTGACCACCAGCACATCGCGGATGCCCGCCTGCATCAGGCACTCGATCGGGTAATGGATCATCGGCCGGTCGTAGACCGGCAGAAGGTGCTTGTTCGTCACCAGGGTCAGCGGGCGCAGCCGCGTCCCCAGACCGCCCGCCAGGATCACACCCTTCACGCGAAAACCTCCCGTCGTGCCATACCCCGATTTCGGCTGGAACGACATCCTATATGAACGCCAACCCCACGCCCCGGCCGCCCCGTCACACGCCGGGACGCCCCGAGCGGGACGGAAACCGCCTTCCCGACGCGCCCCGGGCAGGAGTCGAACCTGCGACCTGCGGTTTAGAAGACCGCTGCTCTATCCAGACTGAGCTACCGGGGCGACACGCTGACACTACCCGACCGCCCACCCCCGGACAACGCCCACGCAACGCCCGGCCCGCCCGCCGGTAACCCCTCAGCCGCCCCTCCAGCCCCAAGCGGGCCGGGGACGGGCGGCCCTGCCCCCCTCGGATACGATGAGGGCGTCCCGTTCAGTTCCGCAACACGGAGTCTTCAAC
>JACVCK010000116.1 GCA_016742055.1 Phycisphaerales bacterium | reverse complement strand
AGATCATGGAGACCCGCGCGCCCCGCAGGCGGCCCGCCGCGGCCGCGGGGCGCGGCTTGGCCCGGCGCGGACCCGCCACGCGGGGTGGAAGCGCCAGGCGCCCGCCGCGGAGCCACGCATGCCGCGCCGACAGACCCACATCCCGCCGACCCGCCGGACCCGAAGGGGATTCACCCTCCTCGAGGCCCTCTTCGCGAGCGTGATCCTCGCCGTCAGCGTCCTCGCGCTGGGCATGGCGGTCAGCGCCGGCCAGCGCGCTTCCCTCGACGGACGAAAGACCGTCCTGGGCGCCATGGCCGTGGACGACCTCCTCGCCGAACTCTCCACCCTCGACTACGCCGCGCTCGCCAACTACAACGGCTTCCAGCAGGAGGTCGGGGCGCTCGCGGCGATCGACGGCCAGGACTACCCCGACGCCTACTGGTGCGTCGGCCGCCGCGCCCAGGTGGTCCAGCAGGACATCGAGGTGCCCGGCATCAACGTCAAGGTCCGGGGGATGCGCGTCGCCGTGACCGCGTTCGACGAAACCCGCGACCTCGCGGCCGCGGAAGTCTTCATCCCGGAGCCCGCCCAGTGAACCAGCCCCGAACCAACACGATGCGCCGGGGCCTGACGCTCGTCGAACTGATGATCGCGCTGGTGATCACGGCCATCATGGGCCTGGCCATCGGCTCGATGATGACGATGGTCAGTTCGGTCACGGATCGAGAGCGCTCCGAGCGTGCTTCGCTCCTGCGCGCCCACGCCGGCCAGGTCCGCCTGCGCGCCTACATGGACTCGGCCCTGTGCGTCCTGCAGCACGACTCCGACAACCAGTCCGCCGTGATCTGGCTCTACGACAAGAACGCGCCGGGATCGGTGAACCTCACCGAACTGCGCCTGGTCTCCATCGAGGGCGACGAACTCCAGGTCGAGTGGGTGAAGTTCCCCGAGAACTGGTCCGCCCTGCAGACCGACGCCGCGGACCTGGTGGTCCCTGCCGGATCAAACTTCGCCCTCGCGATCGCCGCGCAGCGCGCCCTCGGCTACACGCGCACGACCACCCTGCTGGGAGACGTGGCGGAGGCCTCCTGGACGTTCAGCGGCAAGTCGGTCCCGGAGTCCTCCCGCGCCCGGCTGAGTCTGACGCTCGAAACCGAGGGCCAGACCTACCAGGCGATGTACGCCTTCGGCCTCAAGGACCATGCCCAGCCCGACTGAACAGATGGAACGCACGACCGGAACCCACCACCGGGGAGAAGGAGCGGTCCTCATGCACGATCAACCCCAGCGCCGACACGAAGGCCCGCGGCCCCGCGCCGCGCGCCGCGACCGACGGGGCGTCGCCATGCTCCTGGCGCTCTGCGCCGTCGCCACCGCCACCATCGTGACCGCGGCGTACGTCGCCAGCCGCGAGAACACCCCCGACATCGGCGCCAACGCCGTCGAGGCCGCGACCGCCAAATGGTCCGCCGAGTCCGCCGGCGACCTGGCCGTCGCCGCGCTCCAGACGGGGCTTGACCTCTCCAGTCTCTCCGATCCTTCCACTCTGGTTTCGTCGTTCGACATCGCCGGCGGCACGGCCACGGTGAGCGTCACCGACGCCAACGGCGATCCGCCCGCTTCGGACGCGTCGCAGGTCGTGGTCACCGTGACCGCGAACGTCGGCGGCGTGACCACCACCACCCAGCGCATCGTGAACCTCCAGCCGCCCGTGCCGCTGGCCGAGTGCATCGATCCCGAACTGGGCGAGTTCGGCGTCTTCACCACCGGCTCGCTGCGGATCGATGGCGGCGCCGCCGTGGTGCCGTGGAACCTCAGCCCCGCGCACACCGTGGGCCGCACCGTGGATCTTGGCGTCGGCTTCGCCAATGTCTCCGATCTGAACATCAACGCTTCGGCGGCGTTTGTCAGCGCCCAGTTTTTCGCCGGCGCGAAGGCCTCCAGCGCCCTCAAGTCTCAGGTTGGCGCCGCGTCCTTTGTGGGCGGCGCCGCGCTGCCCGTGGACGTGCCGGCCATCCGCGCCGCCGTGCCAAGCGCCGCCAAGGGCCTCGCGCTGCGCTCCCTCGTGAATATGACCGTGAACAGCACGCGCTCGCTGGCGTCTGGGTATTACCAGGACCTGACCATCCGGGACTCGGCGGTGGTCACGCTCTCTGGCGCGTACTCGGTCATCGATCTGGTGATCGAACGAGACGCCGTGGTGCGCATCCAGGGCGAAGTGGTCATCCATTGCCGCGACGACCTGTCCATCCTCAGCAAGGCCGCGATCGAGTTCGTGGACGCCAACTCGCGCGTGTCCTTCTTCGTCGCGGACTCCTTCACCATCAACGACGCGGCCGTCGGCGTCGATCGCTCCATCTCGCGGAACACCTCCCGCTGGGGCGGCTCGATCACCACCTACTACGACCCATCCCGATTGAAGATCTACGCGCTCAGCGCCTCCGATGGCGGGTCTTCAAGCCCGACCTATCAGATCCAGAAGAACGCGATCTTCATCGGCGCCATCCTCGCGCCCGGGGCCAGCGTGACCGTCGATGGGTCATCGTGCGCCTTCGGTCGGATCACCAGCGGCTCCTTCCATATCAAGTCGGGCTGCTGGCTGCTCTACGACCCCGCATTCGATAAGGGCCAGGGCTTCACCAAGATCAACGGCCCGCTCTACACCAAGGACTTCCAGCCCGTCGCGGGCCTGACCGACGCCATCGCGTCCATCACCTCCGGCGTCACCGACCTCCTGGGCGTCACCGGCCTGCTCGGCGGCCTGCTGGGCGGCGGCGGCGAAACAGAGGGCGGCGGAGGCGCGATCTCGGAAAACCCCGACGGCGTCACCCCGCGCACCGCCGACGCCGCGACCTCCAGCACGTGGCCCTCGCTCGCCATCGCCCTTGAGGAGACCGCGGATACGGGCGTCGCCTCCACAGGCCTGCTCGTGAACGTCGATTCCGTCCTTGAGTCCGGCGGCTCGGCCGACATCGTGATCAAGTGATCAACGCCAGGACCATCCCGTCCCATCACGCGGCGGCCGCGCAACCTTCGGGAAGCGCGGCCGCCGGCGCGCGCGGGTTCACCCTGGTGGACCTGGTCATCGCCGTCACCGTCCTGCTGATCCTCGCCGCCGTCGCGCTGCCGACGATGCGCCCCGACGACCGTGCGCGCCTCCTGGGCGCCGGCTCGCGCGTCGTGTCCGACCTTGAGTACGCCCGCGCCCTCTCCATCGGACAACCCAACGATCCGGCGGCGCTCGTTCTCCACGAAGACGGCTCCGGCTACTGGCTCGCCCGCGGCGCCACGCCCGAGACCCCGATCGTGCGCAACGGCCTGGGCGAGCCCTACGAGGTCATCTTCGGGCAGGGCGCCGCCTCGTCGCTCGGCGGCGTCGCCATCGCGCTCGTCGGCACGGACGCCGGCGGAACGATCACGTTCGACGCCTTCGGGCGCCTGATCCCCGCCGTCGCCGCGGAGTTCCGCCTCTTCAACGAGGCCGGCGAACTGCCGATCCTCATTGACCCCTGGACCGGCGACGCCACGATGCAGGCGATCGAGCCCACGCCGGACGAGTGACCCGTCCTGCGGGACCGCGCGCTGGCCGCTAGGGTGAATCCCCCCATGGCCCAGCGCCGCCACCATTACGAGAACGCCTTCGAGCGCTACCTCCGCGCGCGCCGCATCCCGTACGTCTCCGTGGACGAGGCGCGCAAGGCCCTCCTGCCCGACGGCGCCTCACTCGTCGCCCCGAGCGCCGAGCCGCCCGGACAGCCCGGCGTTCGACCGGGACGCGCGCTCAAGTCGTTCGATTTCGTGGTCTACGGCGAGGGAGGGAACCTGCTCCTGGACATCAAGGGCCGCAAGATCGCCCGACGGCCCGGATCGCCCGCCCCCGCGCGCTCACGCCTGGATTCCTGGGCCACGATCGACGACGTGGACGGGCTGCTGACCTGGCGGGCGCTGTTCGGGTCGGGATTCGACGCGGCGCTGGTGTTCGTCTACTGGTGCGACGATCAGCCGCCGGATGGGCTCTTTCAGGAGGTCTTCGAGTTCCAGGGGCGCTGGTACGCCGTCCGCGCCGTGCTGCTGGACGCTTACCGCGCCGCCATGAAGACCCGGTCGGCCAAGTGGCGAACGGTGCACGTGCCGACCGATGCGTTCGAGAAGATCAGCCAGCCCTTCTGCGCCGCCCCGGGCGAGCCCCTCTGGCGGGGGCTGGAGGGCGGGAGCCCCACTCCCGGGCCGCGAAACGGCCCTCGGGGCGCTTTACAGCCCCGCACCGGCCCCATATCGTCCGGCTGAATGGCGACGCACCTTCTCTTCGCGACCCTGGCCCAAGCCACCCCTCCGGTCCCGGCCGCGCCCGAGTCGCCGCCCATCTTCGTCTACTACGGCGTGATGGCCGTGCTGCTGATCGCCACCTTCGTGATCAGCGTCATGCCGAGCAAGCGCGGCCACCAGGACTGAACCACCCCCCGCACCGAACCGGCGCCGGGGCGCCGGGAGGCCCAACCCTCATGCAACGCAGCCGACTCCGACCGCTGGTGGCGCTCAACGCCGTCCTGCTGGCGGCGCTCGCCGCCGTCACCTTCGCGCCCATCGCCGAGGGCCAGGGTCCCGCCCGCGCCCGCGGCCAGTACACCATGGTCGCCGGACGCGTCCAGGGCTCGACCGAAGAGGTCGTCTACGTCTACGACGCGGCCAATCGCGAACTCGTCGCGATCTCCTACGACCGCAGCCGACGCGCCAGCCAGCCCATTGGCTTCCGCGACGTCAACGCCGACTCGGGGCGCGGCGCCGTGCAGCCACGATGACCCTTCCGGGAGACCGCCCATGAACACCCAGACCCATCACTCCACCAGCGACGCCCGCGGCCGGATCGATCCCGGCGCCGCCGCCCTGTGGGCCAGCGCTTTCCTCATCCTCGCGCTGGTGATCCTCCAGGCCGGGCGCCTGGGCGCCGGAGCCCAGGCCCGCGCCGACGTCACCGAGATCGGCGACACCGTGCTGCTGACCTCGGCGCTGGACGCCAGCGAGGACATCCTCGCCATCCTCGACTCGCGGGCCGACACCCTCATGTTCTACGCCGTCGTCAACCGCAACTCGATCGAACTCCGCGAGAACGTCAACCTGACCGAACTCTTCATGTCCGCGCGCGGCGTCCCCGGCCCCGGCGGACGACCCCGCCGCTGAGCCCGTGCGCTCCGCGCCGTTCGCGTCCTGAACCGCGTCCGCCCCGCCGGGCGTCGGCGCGGCCCCAATCCTTGGGCCCGGCGACACTTCGACCCCACCGACCAAGAGGCCGCGCCATGCGCGCGCCGACGCGTCCGGACATCACCACCATGTCGATCTTCCCCCTGCCCCAGTTCGAGGCCGATCTGGCCGAGGCCGATCGAGAGACGTACGAGCGCCTCAAGCCGCCGACGTCGATCGTGGTCCGCTTCGGCATCATGGGCCTGGTCGGCGAGTTCCCCTACGACGGCGAGGCCAAGCCCGGCTGCGGCTCGAAACTGGTCGTCCGCACGCCCCGGGGCGTGGAACTCGGCGAGATGCTCACCAGCACGTGCCCCAACTCCGGGTGCTCCAAGAGCGTTTCGCGCCAGCAGATGCTCGAGTACATCGAGAACTCGGGCGGGCGCGACTACCCGTTCTTCACCGAAGGTCGCGTCCTGCGCATCGCCACCGTCGAAGACCTCAACGCCCAGGCCCGCCTGGACGCCTCACGCCCCGGCCTGGTCAAGGCCGCACGCGCCGTCGTCGGACAACTCGCCCTCGACATGAAGATGATCGACGCCGAGCCCATCCTCGGCGGCGAGCGCCTGACGTTCTACTTCTCCTCCGAACAGCGCGTGGACTTCCGCGAACTCGTCCGCCTGCTCGCCTCCGAGCACCACGCGCGCATCGAACTCCGCCAGATCGGCGCGCGCGACGAGGCCCGGCTCACCGCCGACTACGAGCGCTGCGGCCAGCACTGCTGCTGCCGACAGTTCCTCAAGGTCCTCAAGCCCGTCTCCATGCGCTCCGCGAAAGTCCAGAAAGCCACGCTCGACCCCCTCAAGATCAGCGGGCGCTGCGGGCGGCTGATGTGCTGCCTCCGCTACGAAGACGAGACCTACGAATCCCTCCGCAAGAAACTGCCTCGCAAGGGCCTCCGCGTCGGCACGCCCGAGGGCAACGGCGTCGTCATCGACACGCAGATTCTCACCCAACTCGCCCTCGTCGCCCTCGAAGACTCGCCCAAAAACGTCGCCGTCCCCATCGAGGAACTGACCGAGCCCGGCGTGGCGCCGCCCAAGCCCGATCCGCTCCGTGGCGCCGCGCCCGGCGCCGTCGCGCAGCGAGCCGACGACCGTCGCCGCTCGCCCGAGCGGGGCTCGAAGCAGGCCCAGCAGGACCGCCACCGCGAGAAGTCGCAATCGGAATCGCGCGAGCGCCCCCCGCGCGCCGATGGGCGCCCGCCCCGCGCGCCCCAAGCCCAGGGCGAAGGCGCCGAGCCCGGCGCCCCGGCGCCGCGACAGCCACGCCAGCCCCCCAGCCCCCCGCCCAGCGCCAACGCCCCCAACCCCGACGGCACAAACGCCGACACCGGCGAGGGCGGAGACGGCGCATCGCGCAAGCGCCGACGCCGCCGGCGCCGACGGGGCCGCGGCCCCGACGGGCGAGAGGGCGGTGGCGACCGTCCCGGCGCCCCCGGCGCTCCCGGCCCCTCGGGATCCTGACTGCACGCGCCTCCGCGCGTGCGGGCCTTGTTTCGCCGATAAGGTTCCGGCCCGATGTCCGACAACCCCCCCACCGCCGCGTCCGAACCCAGCGCCCCCGAGGCGCAAACGGGCGCGGAGGATGGGCCGGGCGCCGCGGGCTCGGAGACCATCAAGTCCACGCTCATTTCGCTTCTCATCGCGTTCGCGTTGACGCTGGTGATCCGCGCGTTCGTCATCGAGGCGTTCGTCATCCCCACCGGCTCCATGGCGCCGACGCTCAACGGCCGGCACATGCGCTTCCGGAGCCCGCAGACCGGCTTGGACTGGGCGATCAACCCCTGGCAGGGCCGGCGCGGCCAGGGGGGCGAAGAGTCGTTCGTCGACGCGCTCGATCCCTCCAGCCGCCTCACGCTGGAAATGCCCGCCAACGAGGTCGTCGCGGGCGACCGAATCCTCGTCCTGAAGTTCCTCGGCAAGATCTTCCCGCCCTCGCGATGGGACGTGGTGGTCTTCAAGAACCCCGAACGCCCCGGCGAGAACTACATCAAGCGCCTGATTGGGCTCCCCAACGAGCAGGTCTGGATCGCGGACGGCGACGTGTTCGTCCGCGAGCCGGACGCGCGCGACCCCGGCCGGCGCCAGTGGCGCATCGAGCGCAAACCTGAACGCGTCCAGCGCGCCCTCTGGTGGACGCTCTTCTCGTCGGAAAACACCCCGCTGGACCCCGAGCACGGCGGCGTGCGATGGCGAGGCCCGTGGGAGCCGGAGAACCCCGGCGACTGGACGTTCGATGGGCCCGTCATGCGCCTGCGCAGCGCGGCCGGCGCCGAACTGGAATGGAACGGCGTGCGATGGCCGATCAACGGATGGATTCCGTACAACGACGCCCCCGACGTCCGCGTCAGGGCGCCGCGGTTCCCCGTGTCCGACCTGCGGATGCGCGCCGTGGTGACGGCGGAGTCGAGCGGCCTCGTCGCCGCGGCGACGATCGTGGCCCGTGGGCACGAGTTCCGCGCGGAGGTGAGCGGATACCGCGTGGCGATCGTCATGCGCGCCGTCGCGGGCGCCGCGCCCGACGCGCCGTGGGAGACGCTCGCCGAAACATCCGGCCCCGAGTCGCCGTTCCCGCCGGGGCGCGCGGTGCGACTGGAGTTCCGGCACGTCGATCAGGCGCTGTCGGTGTGGATCGACGGCCGGCGCGTGGCGCACGCGGAGTACGACTGGGACCCGCGCACACGCCTGCGCCACGCGCTGTCGATGGACGAGCGCGAACTGGACGACGCCCTCCGCCGGCCCCGTGGCAACGCCCTGGCCGACGTGGACCTGTACCAGCCGCCCCGCGTCTCGTGGCGCTTCGAGGGCGCGCCCGCGGCGCTGACGCGCGTCGGGCTCGACCGCGACCTGCACTACGAGCCCTCCGAGTACCTCGGCAGCGCCCTGCCGCTCAGCCCCGCGCTCGGCACGCACCCCGGCCACCTGCCCACCCTCGGCCCCGACCAGCGCTACGTCCTGGGCGACAACAGCGCCTCGTCGAAGGACAGCCGCCTCTGGGACATGGTGGACCCGTGGGTGCGCGAGGAGATCGACGGCACGCTCGGCGTCGTGCCGGGCAAACTGCTCATGGGCAAGGCGTTCTTCGTCTACTTCCCGGCGCCGCACAAGGTGCGCATCGGATCGGGAACACACCGCGTGGTGCCGGACTTCGGGCGGATGCGGCTGATTCGGTGAGGGAGTCGTTCCGCACCCTTACTTCCAAAGCGGATACCTTTCCGGGCAAATCGAGAAATCGGTATTGACCCACCGACCCACCCTGCCCCCCACCACACTGCCAGCCCTGCGACCTCAGCTCACACCGCCCCCCTGTTGCAGCGTCTCCGTGTGCGCTGTGCGTTCGGTCTCCTGGTGCGCCGTCTGTCCCCGCCACGACTTGGG
>JACVCK010000115.1 GCA_016742055.1 Phycisphaerales bacterium | reverse complement strand
CGCTAGACGCGGACTGTGACGCGGGCGTTCTGACGCGCCGGGCGCAGCCCTGCAGAAGGTCAGCACGGGTAAGATCGTCGGCAGCGTCAGATGTGTAAAAGGGCCAGGCCGGCTACGGCGCCAAGCAGGGCCTGAGCATCAAGGCCATCGGCAGCCTCGCGCGCATCGAGGCCACGCAGCGCAACGCCATGGGCCGACCCATCGAGTTCAAGGTCTCCGACACCGCCGGCAAGTCCTGGACCATCAACGCCGAACAACTCCGCTTCGCCCTGAACTTCACCGACGGCGCCGGCATCCCCGCCGTCACACGCCAGCAGCGCGTCAACAGCGGCGACTTCGAGGCCATCGTCCGAGGGCCCACCACCACCATCAACGGGCGCGGCTTCGGGCACGGCGTGGGCATGTGCCAGTTCTGCGCCGAAGGCCTCGGACGCAGGGGCGAACCCGGCAAGGACATCGTCCTCCGCTTCTACCCCGGCGCGAACCTCGAAAAACTCTGGTGAGCCCACGCCCTCAACCGCGACGACCTGATCACATCGCGAACAGGTCGAACCGCGCCGGAGTCCGCGGCACAAGGATGAACAGCGCCCGCGCGGGCCGCTCATCCGGACCCAGCGCCCGCACGTTCAGCATCGCCTCGCCCAGCGTCGGCGGCGAAAGCGCCGGCGGCCCCGCGATCGCCCCCACGCTCGGGCCCTCAGCGCCCGCGCGCACGATGAACCCGTCCTCGTCGATCCGCGGGCCCGCGCTCTCGGCCTTGGGCGCATCCCAATCGACATCCGGCGCCTCGCCCACCACGACGTACGCAAACCCCGGCTCCAGCGCCGCCTCGAACGTCAGCGCCTCGAAGACACGCCCCTCCGTCATCGCGTCGAAGCCGATCGGCGACTCGCCCGCGGCGATCGCCCGCAGTTCGTCCGCGCGGGTGCGCGTCTCCAGCCGCTCAAAGAGTTGAGCCGCCAGTTCCAGCCGGATCACCGCGCCGTTCGGCGACGGCGCCGTCCAGCACCGCGCGATGAACCGCAGCGCGCCCGCCGGCATCGCCCGGCGCGCCCCGTCCACCACGATCGGCGCGCCCCGCTCAATCGACCGTCCGCGGAACGCTTCGCGCCAGTCCAGCGCCCAGCCCATCCACTGACGGTTGACCATGCCCACCAGCGAGAGCGATTTCTCCAGCGCCGCGAGATCGTCGATTGGCAGGCGCACCAGGCGCAGTCCGTTCGCCCGCCACGCCTCGCGCGTCGCGTCCGACATCGGCACGGGCTGGGCCGCATACGGCGCCAGCGCCTCCGCCACGCACCCCGCGTCGTCGTGCGCCACCAGCCACAGAACCTCAAGCCCGTTCTCGCTGCCTCGGATCGTCGGCGACACCAGGTCCAGCGACGCCGGGAACGCCTCCAGCGCCGCAACCGTTCGCTTCGGCTCCCCCCGCGCGTCTGTGCCCGACGAACCGCACCCTGCGCCCATCCACGCCGACGCCGCCGCCGCGAGGGCGAACAGCCGAAGAGCGATCTGGGGCCGTGGGTCGGTCATGGGGCGGGCAGGATACCGCGCGGTCGCCGGGTGACGGTTCGCGGGGGACAGCCGGTGGGTTCCCGCCCTCGGGCGCGGGAGGCCGGGGCTTACTGGCGGCCCTGCCGCGCCTGCATCGTCACTTTGATGGGGATCTCCTGGCCCTCGCGGACCACGACGATCTCCACCACGTCCCCCGGCTTGTGAGCCGCGAGCCGCTCCATCATGGCGCCGACGTCCGGCAACTCCTCGCCGCCCCAGCGGATCAGCCGGTCGCCCTTCTGGATGCCCGCCAGCGCCGCGGACGTCCCGTCGTACACGTCGCCCACCATGACGCCGGGCAGGTCGTCCGCGTACGACCCGGGGGCGATGCCCAGCCGGACCGACACCCCGCGCACCGCGCCCTGGCGCGACGCCGTGCCGGTGCTCTTGAACGTGAACGCTTCGGGCCGGCGCGCGATCGCCGTCGCCAGGTCGCCCGCCAGCGCCGCGATCTGCGCGCCGCCGCCGAAGTTCAGCGTCGAGCCCACGTCGTCGGGCGTGTGGTACTGATCGTGCAGGCCGGTGAACAGGAACAGCACCGGGATGTCCTTGGCGTAGAACGACGCATGGTCGGAGGGCCCCTGCCCGCCGCGCGTCGGCTTGATCGTCATCCCCGACGACTGGAAGATCGGCGTCACGAACTCCTCGAAGCCCTCGCCGGTGCCCACGCCGCCGATCTCGAACGAGTTTTCGCGCAGGCGCCCGATCATGTCCATGTTGATCATCGCCTTGACCTGCGTGATCGAGAACGGCGGGTTCTCCGTGAAGAAGCGCGAGCCGTTGAGCCCGCTCTCCTCCGCGCCGAACGCCAGGAACAGGATCGAACGCGCTTCCGCCCCCGCCGGCAGCGCCTCGTACTCCCGGTGCAGGTCCTCCGCCAGCATCAGCAGACCCGACGTGCCCGACGCGTTGTCGTCCGCACCCGGGTGGATGATCCCCTCCGGGTTCCGCGCCCGAGAGCCGAAGTGCCCGTAGCCCAGGTGGTCGTAGTGCGCGCCCAGCACGACGTACTCGTCCGCCAGCGCGCCGCGGCCCCGGAGCACGGCCCCCACGTTCGCAGTGGGGATCTGCTGCGTGTCCACCGCCGCACGCAGCGTCGCCGTCGCGTTCAGCGCGATCGGCCCCGCCGTCTCCTTCTCATCCGCCAGTTGCCGGAGTTCCTTGAGCGACCGGCCCTGCGCGTCGGCGCTCTTGAGCAGCGCCTCCGCCGCCTCGACGCTCATCATCGCCACCGGAACGCCCACGGGTCGGCCCCAGCGCGTCCGTGCCGCCGACTCCAGACGCGTCGCGCGATCGTCGTCCGCGCCCGGTGTGCCCACCAGGATCACCCCCGCCGCTCCACGATCGATCGCCGCGTTGATCTTCGGCAGCAGCGACGCGTTGTGCGTCCAGCCGCTCACGTCCTGCCAGCGGCTGCGCCCCTCCGCCGTCATGGGCTCGAACCGCAGGATCATCACCACTTTGCCCTTGAGGTCCTCGCCGTGGGGCGGGAAACTCGTGTAGCCGTCCGGCCCGTCCGCGATCGAGTACCCCGCGAACACCAGGCCGCCCTCCACCTCGCCCGTGCCGGAGATGCCCAGCACGTTGAAGCCCTCCTCGGGCTTGAGTTCCACCGTCTTAGAGCCCGACGCCCACGCCAGCCCCGCCTCCTTCACGATCACGTCGCCCGAGACGTTGAACGGCTGCTTGAACGAGGGCTGGCCGTCCATCGTGAACGCCGGCTCCAGCCCCGCGCGCTGGTAGTAGAACGCGATGTAGTCCTGCGCCAGGTCCCCGCCCCGCGTCCCGGGCGCCCGACCCTCGAAGAACTCGCTGCTCAGCGCCATCACGTGCGCGTGGAACCTCCGCGTGTCCTCCCCCATCGCGTCCAGCGCCGCCGACACCGGCGACTCGCTCCACCGCGCCGCGTCGATCGCCTCGCCGCTCGCGCCCGACACCGCCCCCGCCGAGACCCGGTCGTTCCGGGCGCACCCCCCCGCCACCGAGGCGACGAGGAGCATGGAAAGAGCGATCCGTCCGAACAGGGGGCTTTGACGCATGGGGCACAGTCTTCCGCTGGGAGGCGACGGCCGGCCGCCCGGGCACGCACGCCCAGCCGAAGAACCGACCAGCCCTCACAGTACCGCCCACATCCCTCCCCGTCGCACTCGGCCCCGCCTGTGGCTCCTAGACTGTCGCCGTCGCCCCGCGGCCTGGGCCGCGGTCAGACCCGGCGACCCCGCCACCCCGCAGCCCCCGAGCCCGACCCCCACATGAACGCAGCCACCGCGTCGTCTTCCCCGGCCCGCCCCGTCACGGTCGAGGCCGGCTGCGGTTGTTCCGGCAAGCCCGCCCACGCTCCCGCGGACCACCGCGCGTCCCTCGCGCCCACCGACCTGTTCCTCGAGCGCCACATCGGCCCGAGCGACGCCGACATCGCCGACATGCTCGCCACGCTGGGCTACGCGTCCCTTGACGCCCTCATCGCCGACACCATCCCCGCCTCCATCCGCATGAAGGCGCCCCTGCGCCTCAAGGGCCTCGATGACGCCAACCCCCTGGGCGAAACCCAGGCGCTCGCCCGCCTCCGCGCCATGGCCGAGAAGAACAGCGTCCACCGCTCGTTCATCGGCATGGGCTACCACGGCACGATCACCCCCGGCGTCATCCAGCGCAACATCCTCGAGAACCCCGGCTGGTACACGCAGTACACGCCCTATCAGGCCGAGATCGCCCAAGGGCGCCTCGAAGCCCTCCTCAACTTCCAAACCATGATCAGCGACCTCACCGGCCTGCCCCTGGCCGGCGCGAGTCTCCTCGACGAAGGCACCGCCGCCGCCGAGGCCATGGCCATGTGCTTCGCCATCGCCGGCGCCGAGGGCCAACGCCCCCGCTTCTTCATCGCCAGCGACTGCCACCCGCAAACCATCGAAGTCTGCCGCACCCGCGCCGAATCCCTCGGCATCGAGATCGTCGTCGGCGACGCGCGGAAAGTCGGCGAGGCCTCCGATCTCTGCGGCGCCCTCTTCCAGTACCCCACCACCGACGGGCGCGTCCTCGACTACTGGAACGAGATCGAAACGCTCCACAAGAACGGCGCCCTCGCCGTCGTCGCCGCCGACCTCCTGAGTCTCGCCCTGCTCACGCCCCCCGGCGAGTTCGGCGCCGACATCGCCGTCGGCTCCGCGCAGCGCTTCGGCGTGCCCATGGGCTTCGGCGGACCCCACGCCGCGTTCATCGCCACGCGCGCCGAGCACGCCCGACGCATGCCCGGACGCATCATCGGCGTCTCGCGCGACGCCCGCGGGAACCCGGCGCTCCGCATGGCCATCCAGACCCGCGAGCAGCACATCAAGCGCGAGAAGGCCACCTCCAACATCTGCACCGCGCAGGCGCTGCTGGCCATCATGGCCGGCATGTACGGCGTCTACCACGGCCCCGCCGGCGTTCGACGCGTCGCCGAACGCACGCACAACCTCACGCGCGCCCTCGCCGCCGGCCTGACCCGCCTCGGCCACGACGTCGGCGCCGGTCCGTTCTTCGACACCCTCCGCGTCCGCGTCAAGGGCGGCGCCGACGCCGTCCACGCGCAGGCCGCCACGCGCCGCATCAACCTCCGCCGCTACACCGACGGCTCCATCGGCGTGTCGCTCGACGAAACCGCCGGCGAGCGCGACGTGCTCGACCTGCTCGAATGCTTCAACGCCGGCAAGCCCGCCGGATGGACCGCCGAAGAACTCCTCGCCGGCGCGCCCCGGTCCGAAACGCTCACCGGCTGCATCGCCCGCAAGAGCCCCTACCTCTCCCACCCCGTCTTCAACACCCACCACAGCGAAACCGAACTCCTCCGCTACATCTTCGAACTGCAGGGCCGCGACCTGTCGCTGGCCCACTCGATGATCCCGCTGGGCTCCTGCACGATGAAACTCAACGCCACCAGCGAGATGGTCCCGGTGACCTGGCCCGAGTTCGCCAACCTCCATCCCTTCGCCCCCGCCGAACAGACCCGCGGCTACCTCGAGATGTTCCGCGACCTCGAGTCCTGGCTCGGCGAGATCACCGGCTTCGCCGCCGTTTCCCTCCAGCCCAACGCCGGCTCTCAGGGCGAGTACGCCGGGCTCATGGTCATCCGCGCCTACCACCTCGCCCGCGCCGACGCCGCCCGCGACGTCTGCCTCATCCCCACCTCCGCCCACGGCACCAACCCCGCCTCCGCCGTCATCGCCGGCATGAAGGTCGTCCCCGTCGCCTGCGACGACATGGGCAACATCGACCTCAACGACCTCAAGGCCCGCGCCGAGGAGCACAAGGCCAACCTCGCGGCGCTCATGGTCACCTACCCCTCCACCCACGGCGTCTTCGAAGAGCACATCCGCGACATCTGCAAGGCCGTCCACGATCGCGGCGGGCTCGTCTACATGGACGGCGCCAACATGAACGCGCAGGTCGGCCTCACACGCCCCGGCGACATCGGCGCCGACGTCTGCCACCTCAACCTCCACAAGACCTTCTGCATCCCCCACGGAGGCGGCGGCCCCGGCATGGGGCCGATCGGCTGCACCAAGGCCCTCGCGCCGTTCCTGCCCGGCCACCCCGTCGTCAAGCCCGAATCCGCCGGCGACAAGGCCATCGGCCCGATCAGCGCCGCGCCCTGGGGCTCGTCCCTCATTCTCACCATCCCCTGGATGTACATCGCGATGATGGGCGGCCCCGGCCTGAAGCGAGCGACCGAGGTGGCGATCCTGAACGCCAACTACATGGCCAAGCGCCTGGAGGGCGCGTTCGAGGTTCTGTACACCAACGCCAAGGGCCGCTGCGCCCACGAGTTCATCCTCGACTGCCGCGCCTTCGACAAGAGCGCCGGCGTGAAGATCGACGACATCGCCAAGCGCCTGATGGACTACGGCTTCCACGCCCCCACCATGGCCTGGCCCGTGCCCGGCACCCTCATGATCGAGCCCACCGAGTCCGAGCCGCGCGCCGAACTCGACCGGCTCTGCGACGCGCTCGCCTCCATCCGCGAAGAGATTCGCGCCGTCGAGCAGGGCCGCATGGACAAGGCCGACAACCCGCTGAAGAACGCGCCGCACACCGCGGCCGAGATCGCGGCGGAGACCTGGTCGCACCCGTATTCGCGCGAACAGGCGGCCTTCCCGCTGCCCTTCGTGAAGGCGCGCAAGTACTGGCCGCCGGTGAAGCGCGTCGACAACGTCTATGGCGACCGTAACCTGGTCTGTTCCTGCGCGCCGCTCGAGGCCTACGCCCAGGCTCACCAGATCGCGGCCGAATGACGGTCCTGAAGCCCTGGACGGTGACCGCCAGCCGTATCGTGCTGGCGGATCGCTGGATCCGGGTGCGGGCCGATAGCTGCGTCGCCGCCAATGGCGACGCGATCGACCCGTTCTACGTGCTGGAATATTCGGACTGGGTGCATGTCGTCGCACTCACCGACGATGATCGCCTGGTGATGAACCGCCAGTACCGCCACGCGGCCGGGGAGGTGCATCTCGAGCTCCCCGGCGGCGTCCTGGATGCGGCGGATGCCGACCCCGTCGCGGGCGGCCGACGCGAGTTCCGGGAGGAGACGGGCTTCGGCGCGCGCGAATTCCGTCACGTCGTGAGCCTGCGCCCGAACCCCGCGACGCACACCAACCGCGTGCACACGGTGCTTGCGCTGGGTGCTGCGCCGGAGGGCGTGCAGTCCTTCGACAATGGCGAGGAGATCGCCGTCGAGCTGATCCCGGTGCCCGAGGTGCTGCGGGTCATTCGCGAGGGCGAAGTGCAGCAATCCACCCATGTCGCCTCGCTGCTGCTGGCGCTCGCCGCCGCCGGCCGCGTGACTTTCTGACGTATCGGGTTCCGAGGGCCATTCGGCCCATGGGTCCCCATGGCCGATGCTTTGCATCGGTCATGGGATCCCGGGCGGGGGAGCACGAGGGGGCGGCGCCCGCTCGATGCAACCGTTGCCGTCCGCGCCCACGGCGCGCAGCATCCCCGCCATGACCCGCTTCGCCTTCCCCGCCGCCGAGGCCGCCGCCACCCCGAACGAGCCTGGCCGCCTCTCGGCCCGGATCTTCGCCCATGGCACCTTCGAGGCGCGCTGGTACGCGCCCGAAGGCAGCGACCCGCAGACGCCACATACGCGCGACGAGGCCTATGTCGTCGTCAGTGGCCGCGGCACCTTTTTCTGCGCCGGCACCCGCACGCCCTTCGGTCCGGGCGACATGCTCTGGGCGCCCGCGGGTGCCGAGCATCGCTTCGAGGACTTCACGCCCGACTTCGCGACCTGGGTGATCTTCTACGGGCCGGAGGGCGGGGAGGGGTGATCCGCCGCCTTGCCGCGCTGGCGCTGCTTGCCGCGGCGCGGCTTGCCCGCGGCGCCGCGGCGCAGACGCTGTTGCGGGGGCCCGGCCCCCCCCCGCCGCCCCAAGGCCCCTCCCGCCCCGTCGCTCCGGCCCTTCGCAGAGGTCGTCCGGCACATCTTCCCTTTGCTGCCTGACGGCGAAAGTCTTTTTGAGCTTTAGATCGATGCGTGTGGAGTAAGTGGCGCAAGCAAAGTCGCTCTGGTAAGTCACTGAGTCATTTGCAAACGTAGCGCGGGATCGAGAGATACTCGGTGTGCCGACCGCGTCGTCGAATACCATCACGCTGGCTTCGATACACTCCCCCGCGAGCTCGTTACACTCGATGTAGAGCGCCGACGGCACCAAGTCGTCTTCCTTGTCGACCCGTGTCCACCGCCCGGTTGCGAAAACGTAGGGCTCAACGTAGCTTACCATTGCATTGCCCGTAATTGCTGGCGGGGTGCTCGCGTGCAGAACGGCAACCTCCCGCGTCAGCTCGAAGGCAATCAGCATCACGAAGAAACCAATCTTCCACCAATTACGGCGTCGTAACCAATTCTTACCCGCGATGCCTTGGTCCATCTCGCCCCCCCGCGCCAATCAAAAGCACCGCGCCTCCTAGCAATTCCAATTCCTGAGTGAAACAGCTAGTCTGGCGAGGACCTGCGAGAGAGACGCTGATATGGGACGGAAGGGATGTGTTATCGCGGCGCTTGTCTTCATCGCTGGCTGCGGCGAGGAGCCAAAGCGTGCCGACCCGTTCACGCTCTACCGCAACTCACTCTTAGATCGCTCCATGCG
>JACVCK010000114.1 GCA_016742055.1 Phycisphaerales bacterium | reverse complement strand
CGTGCCACACGTCCAGCCCGGCCACGCGCCGTGGCAAAATATCGAGAGGCACACCCACAGGGTGTTGGTCCAACTTCCGAGAGTGCCACGCGCTGAGCACGGGTCGCTCAGAGCCGCGACCCGTGGCCCCGTGTCAGGACCCCGGCCACCCGCCGACGGTGTCGTCGAAGAGCCGGTGGTCCAGGTCGGCCTCACGCAGACGCGCGCGGAAGCGCACGAAAGTGGTCTCGTCTGGCGTGCCGTCGTTCAGGGAGAGGCCGACGAAGCGGCGGAACGAGAGCCGATCGAGCAGCGCCGCGGTCCGCGGCCCGCCGAAACTCGCCGTGATCCCGTCCACCAGGCCCATGTCCGCGTTGCGTCGCTCCGCCATCGTCGAACCTCCTCGCGGCGGATCAAAGCCGCCGACGCGAAGGCATACGGTCAAACGGAGCGGAGGTTGCGCGGTTGTTCAGAGATCTCGAGTATCGAGAATGTTGCCAAGCGCATCGCGAGACTCCTGAGCGGAGTTGAATTTCGATCGTGCTGATTCGCAGCGAGTTCGTAAGTCGCCGACAAATAGTACCCGCCCTCGCCGACCACCTGCCGTCAGACACGGTCGCAGATGGAGCTTGTAATGCATTATGGCTCTTATGGAATCGAGTTCAGAATATCCCTAATAGCAGACTCTGAAAATGTCTGCATACTATATATAGCAGCATTAGTGCGCCAATTTATGCCGATGCACACGAGACAACCATTCACTTCCGCACATTCAATCCCGACCTCATCTGGCAACTTACCCTCCGTCGCCAGAGCCCGGTCAAGAAGGGTCCGATCAATCCGCAAGGCGTCCACTGAAGCGGCTAGGAATTCGCGGTGGCAGATCAGCGCCAGACCGTGAGGAACAATTTCTCCTTGGCCACGCTCAGGAATCACCACGAAATATCCAGAGCCATCGACCGGCTTTGGGAGCAGGGGATGTAGGTGCTCACTGGAATGATAGTATAACGTTCCAGGCGGAAGGACGAGGGGCGGAAGATCGGCTGACAGATGCAGCGGTTTGCCCTCACTGATTCGAACCGCGGCCCCGATTCCAAGCGTTCGCAACTTCCATTCAAGCTTCCGAGACTGCATATAACTAGAATAGACGGCAAAAGAAATCGAAGCGCCCAACGCGCAAAGAGGCAAGAACAGAACGATGATCAAAGTCAGATGCCGAGGCGTGAGTTTCATTGTAAAAAATACTCCATTCTCGTGAGGCCGCCTGCTCGCTACGGCACGCCCGGCATGGGGGACAGCAACGGGAACGTCGTGGTGCCGGGGATGTCTTTAAGATAGGAATTGATCTGCTGGACAGCGGTATCGCCGACAGCGGCTGCGGCCCATAATACTCTCTGTTCTAAATTGATGCAATAGGGGTCTGCGCCATATGGGTACGGGTCACAGTTTTTGTACCATTCTTCCAGCAGTGCGTCCAAGTGCTGTTGCGCGAGCTTCTGGGCATCGTCAAGCAACCTTTGTTTTTCCCACCATAGAGTTAGGCTGCCAGCGGCGCCGCAAGCGGCAACAACAACTGGTATCCAAAACAGCCCCTCTGGATCAATGGCCTCGACGGGAGAACTGTTGCAATACAAATATCGACGGTAGGTTGCTTCTCGTGTGTCAGGATCCCTGATCGTCCATGCCCCCAATATAGGGTCGTACCACCGGTGCCTGACGTGATGCATCCCCACCGCCTCGTCGTAGAGGTAGCCGTCGTACCCGACGAGGTTGCGGACCGAGGGTGAGGAGACGTTCCCGGCGGCGAGCGCCGCGGCGGTGTACTGGCTCAGGAACAGCGCCTGGTCGGAGGAGTCCACGTCGCCGTCCTGGTCCAGGTCGCAGTCGGGGTTGTAGACGGGCGACGACGTGTCGCCGTAGGAGGAGCCGAAGGAGGCGAGGAAGACGGAGAACAGGTCGGTGGAGTTGACCGCGCCGTCGCCGTTGAGGTCCGAGCCCCACTCGTGCCGCGCCTCGCCGTAGGGGCTGTAGCGGACGCGCTCGACGATGTCGCCCGCGAGGTCGGCGACTCCGATGACAGAATACATGCGGTCCGTCAGCGCGTACCAGCCCTCCTGCCCGCCGTAGAAGCGGCCATCGGCCACGCCGCCGGTCGTCGAGTGGACATCGGTCTGGAAGTAGAGGAGCTCGTCGATGTACTCCAGCCCCCAGACGCGCTGGGTGATCCGCTGGGCGACAAAGTTGGCCAGCCAGTCCGAGGCGTCCCCGCTGGCGAAGCCGTCGTCGATCCGCTCCTCGAGGATCCGCCAGTTCTCGTCGTAATAGAACAGGTTGCCCTGGTCGAGATCGCCGTCGAAGTCGGCATCGGCGTGGTGCGTCACGCGTCGATTCTATCGCCGCACTCCCGCGATCGCGCGACGCGCCGCCACACGACTCCCGCCGCCCGCCAATGCGGGAAATGCTGTATACGGGGAGTCGTATCGGGGGCTCGAATCCCCCTCCCCGCTCGCTCCACCACCCGCCGCGGCCCCCTGCGCCCGCGGGCCTCTCTTCGTGTTCCGATGTGCGGCCGGTACTCCCATCTGTTCACCTGGAAGCAACTGCACCGGCTGATGGACCTCCTGTCCTGGCCGGAGGCCGAACTGGGCGCGCGCTACAACGTCGCGCCGACGCAGCATGGGCCGGTCGTCCGCGCGCGTCCGGACGGATCGCGCGAGGGCGCCATGCTCCGCTGGGGGCTGATCCCGCATTGGGCGAAGGACGAATCCATCGGCGGCCGTCTGATCAACGCCCGCGCCGAATCCGTCCACCTCAAGCCCGCCTTCCGCGCCGCGTTCCAGCGCCGGCGCTGCCTCGTCCCCGTCAGCGGCTTCTTCGAGTGGCGCGCCGTGCCGGGCTCCACGCGCAAGCGCGCGCACTACATCCGTCCGCGCGCCGAGGAACTCTTCGCCTTCGCCGGCCTCTGGGAGCGATGGACGCCCCCCGACGGCGCGCCCGCGCCCGACCTCGAGACCTTCACCATCCTCACCACCGACGCCAACGACGCGATCCGCCCGCTCCACGACCGGATGCCCGTCATCCTTCCGCCACGCGCCTGGAGCGCCTGGCTTGATCCGGACCTCCACGAGGCCGACGCCATCCGCCCCATGCTCGCGCCGGCGCCGGCCGAGTCGCTGGAGATCGTCGCCGTCGGCTCCCGCGTGAACTCCCCACGCCACGACGATCCGCAGTGCATCGAACCCGTCGAGGACCATCCACTCACCGGTGAACAACGGGGATTCTGGCCGGACAACTCTTGACGGGACGCGTCCGCTGCGTACCCTAACAAAATGCGATCGAATCGACCCGCGACCGACCCCGGCAGCGACGATCGGCGGGCCACCCTCGCCACCCTCGCCGAACGCGTCCAGCGGGTTGAAGCGGGCGGACGCCCCGACCTCGCCCCGGCCCCGCCCGACGCGATCCCCTTCCCCTGCGCCGCCTCCGGCGCGTCCTTGGCGATGGGCGCGGTCCACGAGTGGTTCCCCGACGAGCCCCCTGACCCGCGATGGACCCCCGCGCTCATCCTCCTGGCCCACATCGCCCGCCTCGCGTCGGAGCGGCGGGCCGCGCCCGCGGGCGCGCTCATCGTGTGGATCGGCCGGCGCTGCTGGGCGCACCCCCGCGCCCTGCCCTCACCCGTCCTCCGGCGGCGCTGTCTGTACGTCGATCCTCCGGATCGCGCCGCGGCCCTATGGGCGGCCGACCTGGCGCTGCGGTCCTCCATCGTCGCCGCCGTGATCGCCGACGCGAGCGGCCTGGACATGGGCGCCTCGCGCCGCCTGCAACTGGCCGCCCGCGACGGGGGCGCGATCGGGCTCCTGGCGCGTCCCGCCTCCGAGCGCGCGATCCACTCCGCCGCCGCCACACGCTGGCGCGTCGCGCCCTCGCCCGCGCCGATGGGCGGCGCGCACCCCCGATGGACCGTCGAACTGCTGCGCCGCAAGGGACTGCGGCCCGCCGAACAAGGGCCGCGGTCCTGGACCGTGGAACGGAACCATGCGCAGGGCCTTGTCGTTGTTCCTGCCGACCTGGGCGACCGATCTGGATGCCAGACGCCGACGCTCACAGCCCCAGCCCGGCGGCGTGCGTGAGCACACCCTGGTCGCGGTGGCGGCCGCGGGGCGCCAGATCGTCCGCGCCCGCTGCGCGCGCTGCGGGGCTCGCGGGGTGCGTGTCGGCATGACCATCGCCGAGGCCCGCGCGCTCCTGCCTCCCGGCGCTGCGCGCGTGATCGAGAGCGATCCGTCGCGGGAATCCGCGGCCCTGCGGGGGCTGGCGGTCTGGGCGCTCCGCTACTGCCCGCTCGTGGCGCCCGACGGCGACGACGGGCTGATCATGGACATCTCCGGCTGCGCCCATCTTTTCGGCGGGGAGCGCGCTCTGGCCAAACGGGCCCGCGCCGAGGTTCAAGCCCTGGGCTTCGCGTCGCGCGCCGCCGTCGCCCCCACTCTCGCCTGCGCCTGGGGCGTGGCGCGATGCGGCGCCTCCGAACTGACCATCGTCCCCGACGGATGCGCCCGCGGAGCGCTCGAGCCCCTTCCGCTGGGCGCGCTGGGCGTCGGGGCCGACGCCCAGGCCGCCCTGCGCGAGGTCGGCGTCACGCGGATCGGCGAACTCCTGCGCCTCCCGCGCGCCGCGCTGCCGGCACGCTTTGGCCCGGACCTGCTCCTCCGCCTCGACCGCGCCCTGGGGCACGCCATCGAAACGCTCGAACCCGTGCGGGCGCCACGGGCCCTGCGCGCCCAGCGCGGCTTCGAAGGGCCCACCACCGACCAGGCCTCCATCCACGCCGCCGCACGCGAAGCCCTCGAGGACCTCTGCGCTCAACTGAGCCGGCGCGAGCGGGGCGCCGGGGCGCTGCGCGTGGAGATCGCCCGCCCGGGCCTGCCCGTCGCGCTCGTCGAACTCGTCCTCAGCCGCCCCAGCCGCTCCCTGCGCCACCTCTGGACGCTCCTCCAGCCCCGGCTGGAGCGGACGCACTTGGGCTTGGGCGTGGAGGGCGTGTCGATCGCCGCGATCGCCGACGCGCCCCTCCGCCACCGACAGGACGAGCGCTGGCGGCGGGACGATCGGGCGTGCGAGTTGGAGGCGCGCCAAGAGGGGGAACTCATCGACACGCTCGTGGCGCGTCTGGGCGCCCGCGCCGTGTGGCGCGTCCACGCGGTGGAAACGCACATTCCCGAGCGGGCCTTCCGCTGGCGGCCGGCGCTCATGCCGCTGCGCCGCCACGACGACGGCGCCGTGATCGCGCACGACCGGCCCTCGCTCCTGCTGGCGCGCCCCGAGCCCGCGGAGGTGACGCTGCTCGCGCCCGACGGGCCTCTGCTGCGCCTCCGCTGGCGCGGGCGGTCCCTGCGCCTGCTCGCCAGCGCGGGGCCGGAGAGGATCGAGCCCGAATGGTGGCGCGACGGCGCCGCGCGCACACTCCCGCGCGACTACTTCAAAGCCCAGGACGAGGACGGGCGCTGGCTGTGGCTGCTGCGCGGCGCCGACGGCGGCGCCTGGTCCGTCCACGGGCTGTGGGCCTGAACCACCGAAGCACGCCCATGCCCGACTCACCCCCCGCCAAGGCCCGTCCCCACCCCAGCAAGCGGCCCGCCCAACGCGCCAGCCCGGCGCGACGCGCGGCGGGCCCCGCCTACGCCGAACTCGCCGTCACCACCAACTTCACTTTCCTCACCGGCGCCAGCCACCCCGACGAGTTCGTCGCCCGCGCCGCGGAACTCGGACACTCCGCCGCCGCCGTCGCCGATGTCAACTCCCTCGCCGGCGCCGTGCGCGCGCACGTCGCGGCCAAGGACGCGGGCATCCCCCTGGCCGTGGGCGTGCGCCTGCGCTTCAACCGCCCCCCGGGCCTCGAGGCGCTCGTTTTCCCGACCGATCGCGCCGCCTACGCGCGCCTGTGCCGGCTGCTGACCCTGGGCAAGCGCCGCTCGGCAAAGGCCCAGTGCGACCTCACGGTCCACGATTTCCTCGAACACGCGGACGGCCTGCTCGCCGTGCTCATCCCCCCGCGCGACATCGGCGAGGACTTCATCGAGACTGCGCAGGGCCTCGCGTCCATCCTCACCGCCGACCGGCTCTCCCTCGGCGCCGTCCGCGCCTACGCCCCCGACGACCTCGAACGCCTCGACGCCATTGACGCCCTCGCACGCCGCCTGCGCGTGCCCCTGGCCGCGATCAACGACGCGCACCACCACGTCCCCGGGCGCCGCCCGCTCCAGGACGTGCTCACCTGCGTGCGCCACGGGTGCGCCATCGACGCCGCGGGATTCCGCCTGCACGCCAACGCCGAGCGACACCTCAAGCCGCCCGAGGAGATGGCCCGCCTCTTCGCCTCGCGCCCCGCGGCGCTGGAGCGCAGCGCCGAGATCGCACGGCGCGCCAGCGCCTTCTCGCTCGACCAACTCCGCTACGAGTACCCCGACGAGGATGTCCCTCCCGGCTCCAGCCCCATGCGCCACCTCCGCGAACTTGCGCGCGCCGGCGCCTTGCAGCGCTACCCCGCGGGCGTCCCGGACAAGGTCGCCGCTCAGATCGAGCACGAGATGGCCCTGATCGAGGAACTCCGCTACGCCCCCTACTTCCTCACCTGCCGCGAGATCGTCGCCTTCGCTCGCTCACGCGGCATCCTCTGCCAGGGGCGCGGCGCCGCGGCCAACTCCGCCGTCTGCTACTGCCTGGGCGTCACCTCGGTCGATCCCGAGCGCGTGGACGTCCTCTTCGAGCGCTTCGTCAGCCGCGAACGCAACGAGCCGCCGGACATCGACATCGACTTCGAGCACGAGCGGCGCGAGGAGGTCATCCAGCACATCTACGAGCGCTACGGGCGCGAGCGCGCCGCCCTCACCGCCGAGGTCATCACCTACCAGCCGCGCTCGGCCGTCCGCGACGTCGGAAAGGCGTTGGGCCTCTCGCTCGACTGCGTGGACCGACTCGCCCGCACGCTCGACTGGTGGGACCGCGGCGCCGTCTCCCCCGCGCGCCTGCGCGAACTGGGCTTCGACCCCGCCGACCCCACCCTCCGGCGCCTGGCCGCACTCACCGCCGAGATCCTCGGCTTCCCGCGCCACCTCTCCCAGCACGTGGGCGGCTTCGTCATCACGCGCGGCCCGCTCTGCGAGTCCGTCCCCATCGAGAACGCCGCCATGCCCGACCGCACCGTCATCGAATGGGACAAGGACGACCTCGACGCCCTGGGCATGCTCAAGATCGACATCCTCGGGCTCGGCATGCTCACCTGCATCCGCAAGGCGTTCGACCTCGCGGCGCCGGACGCCGGCGGGCCGCTCACGCTCGCCGGCGTGCCCGCCGAAGACCCCGCCGTCTACGACATGCTCTGCGAGGCCGACTCCGTCGGCGTTTTCCAGGTCGAAAGCCGCGCCCAGATGTCCATGCTCCCACGCCTCCGCCCGCGCTGTTTCTACGACCTGGTCATCGAGGTCGCGATCGTCCGGCCCGGCCCCATCCAGGGCGACATGGTCCACCCCTACCTGCGCCGACGGAACCACGAGGAGCCCGTCTCCTTCCCGCACCCCGACGTCGAGCGTGTCCTGGCCAAAACCCTCGGCGTGCCCCTGTTCCAGGAGCAGGTGATGCAACTGGCGATCGTCGCCGCCGGCTTCAGCCCCGGCGAGGCCGACGCCCTCCGACGCGCCATGGCCGCATGGAAACGCAAGGGCGACGCCCTCCGCGCTTTCGAAGGCCAGTTCATCGGCGGCATGCTCCAGCGTGGATACCCCCGCGAGTTCGCCGAGCGATGCTTCGAGCAGGTCCGCGGGTTCAGCGAGTACGGATTCCCCGAATCCCACGCCGCCTCCTTCGCCCTCCTGGTCTACGTCTCCGCGTGGCTCAAGCGCCGTCACCCCGCCGCCTTCGCCGCGGCGCTCCTCAACAGCCAGCCCATGGGCTTCTACGCCCCCGCGCAGATCGTCCGCGACGCGCGCGACCACGGCGTCCGCGTGCTGCCCATCGACGTCAACCACAGCGCCTGGGACTGCGCGCTGGAGCGCGAACCGGCGCACGACGCCGCCCTCCGACTCGGCACGCGCCTGGTCAAGGGCCTCGCCCAGCGCGACGCCGACGCGCTCGCCGACGCCGTCGCCCGGCGCGGGCCCTTCCCTTCGATCGACGCCCTCCGCCGCGCCGCGCCGCTGCCCGTCGGCGCCCTGCGCCGACTGGCCCAGGCCGACGCGTTCCAGTCCATGGGCCTGGACCGGCAGCGCGCCCTCTGGGCCGTCCGCGCCCTCCGCGACGAGCGGCTCCCCCTCTTCGAACACGCCGACACGACCGAGCCCGACGCCGCGCTCCCCGAGATCGCCCTCGACGCCCGCGTCCGCCACGACTACGACGCCGCCGGGCTCTCGCTCAAGGCCCACCCCATGGCGGCCCTCCGCGAACGCCTCGACGCCGCCGGCGCCTCGCCCGCGGGCGACCTCCGCGACGAGGCCGCCTGGCCCCACGGCACGCCCATCCGCGTCGCCGGCGTGGTCACCTGCCGGCAACGACCCTCCACCGCCTCCGGCGTCGTCTTCATCACCCTCGAAGACGAGACCGGATTCGCCAACCTCATCGTGCGCCCCCGGGTCTACGAGCGCTTCCGGGCCGCGGCCCGGCACAGCGTCATCCTTCTCGCCGCCGGGCGCGTGGAGCGGCAGGGACCGGTCGTCCACGTGCACACCCGCACGCTCCGCTCGCTCGACGATCCGGAGGCGGCGCTGCTCGCGCCGTCGCGCAACTTCCACTGACCCAG
>JACVCK010000113.1 GCA_016742055.1 Phycisphaerales bacterium | reverse complement strand
CGCATGCCCCATTCCGCGAAGACTTCGCCCGCCAGCGCGATGCGCGCGCCGTCCAGATCGAGATCCCATAGCCCAATCCCGCCGGCTTGCTGCGCCATCCGCAGGCGGGCTTCTCCCTCTCGGAGGGTCGCCAACAGGGTGAGGCGATCAGCCAGCACCTCGGCGAGCGCGGCGCCGCGCTCCTCGGCAGCGCGTTTGGCGGCGGCTTCGCGGCGGCCGGCCCGCATGGCGGCGACGGCCAAGCTCCCCGCCAGGGCGATGCAGAACAGGAAGAGCAGGCCATTCCGGATCGCCCGGTCTCGGAACGGTGCCAGCGTCGCCGCCCGGGAGATCGATGCTTCGGCGACGACGCCGGTGGTGGGCGATGACCGCCAGGCCACGATGCGCTGCGCGCCGTCCGTGCCGATCTCCTCGACCAGTTCGCGCAATACGGCGACGCGCAGATCTTCGCCGGGATCGACACCGCCTTGCGGCAATTGCCACCCCCCGGCGTTGCCTTCGGCGGCCGGCGTACCGGCACGACGCGCCGCCGGTACACGGTCTCGGCGCCGTCTGGCAATTCGCGGTCATCGAGGTAGCGCAGCACCTCGGCCGCCATCCCGCCGGCGACCTTGAAGGCCACGCCATGGCACGCGCCGCCGCGGTCCAGCCCCAATACGAGCCCAGGCTGCTCGGGTGTGCCACGATAGTGATGTGACCAGAGACAGAAGCTGCGATGCCAGCCGCGCAGCAGCGCGCGCTGCAGCCGAGAGCACTGCGCTGCGGCGTTGTCGACATCGTGTCCCTGCAGGTCGACCCGACGCTGCGAGTGCCTCTCGGCCACCTGCTGCAGCATCGAGTCGAGCCAGGTCGCGTCGGCCTCGGCAACGAGCAGCGTTCGCACCGAGGCGGCGAGCGCCGCGGCGTTGCGGGCATCGCGATGAAGAGAGGAGTCGCGGGCGCGATCGGGTGGCGGGTGCGAGTTGCAGACTCGCTGCGCAACGTCACGAGCGGGCGGGCGGACGATGCGACGGCAGCCGTTCAGCGTCGTTCGGTGCCCAGCACGCCAATCGGTCGGCCTCGCTTGGGCGTGGATCCAAAGACGCTCGCCGCTCCGTCTGCATAGCTCCGCAGCCCCCCGGCGCTCGATCGGTAGTAGCCGGCCCAGTGCGTCGTGTGGGAATCATTCACTCCCACGGCCATCAGTTCGCCGCTCTCCAGCACGCCCAATCCGAACTCCCAGGTTCCTGAGAGCGGGAGGTTCGTGGATCGCGCAATCTCATTCCAGCCAGCGCCGTCGGCCGATTGAACGATCCGGAAATGCTGCGATACAAGTGGCTCCGAATCGCCGGTGGCATGCGTTTCGGAAACCACATGCCCGATGAAGAATGCGGAGCGGTTCGCGCAGAGCGTGACATTGCTGATGGCCGAACCGAAGCCGGCATTCTGGTTGATTGTCCAGAGCGGTGCGGTCGTCAAAGGAAACGACCCAATCGTCGCGGTGGCCGTCGCGATGGGCCGCCCGCCAGCGTCGCGCCGCCATGCCAGCATCACACGGTCCGTGTCAGGTTGGTAGGCGATCGCCACTTCGCCTCGCACATCCTGAGCGGCAGACAGCGATGCTGCTAGGTCGCCAAAGAGAAACGCGCCCTCAACAGCGTCGTACACCCGCACCGAGATGGCGTTGCTTGAGGACACGAACGAAACAAGCCAGAGATCGCGATTCGGCGTTCCATCAGGCCGCTGCACCGGAAAGAACGCGACGCGCGGCGCGCTCGTGGCGAACACGTACGGCTGGTCGCCCAGAGAAGGTCGAGGGCCGTGCTGACTCTCCCAGTTGGAGACACCCAGTCCGTAGTTCAGCCGAATGGAAGCGTCGGTCGCTCGCCATGCCGCCAGGCGCCCGATGCCTGCATCGTCGGCTGCGACCGCTACGCCGCCCGCGATCCCCGCGATCGAGCCGCCACTCTGCCAGGTCGGTTGTGCGGACTCGATGTCTCGCGTCCAGCGAGTGATCGCCCTTGAGCCGGTTGCGTTGTCGGCGAACATGAGCATGAACTGCTGCCGTGCATCGTCGCCCCCATTGCATCCCGAGAAGACTGCAAGCGTAGTGGCGAACAGCAGCGAGAGTACGAATCTCTTGGTCATGGAAGCGCTCCTGAGAATATCCAACCGACGACTTGAGAAGGAGGATCAAGCGAGGAGCCGCATAGATCACACCCTGAAGCCAGTCTCGGATTCGGCGGCAAGCAACGCAAATGAACCGCATGGAGCGAACCACGCCGCGGCGCGCAAGGCGCTTCCGAAGACCGTTCTCAGCGTGGAAGCGGCGCGATGGCCACCGGTTGTTCACAACACCCCCCGCGGGGGGGGTGTCTTCCTTCGAAAGGGGGTCGCAAAGTCGCCGCGGCGACCAGTCGGGGGGTCGCCCCCCGACACTCGGCGACGGGCGGCCGCCGCCGCACATGCGCCACCAAACTCAACCAGCGCGCGCACAACCGCGCAACCCTCATTCCAGAAATCCACACCACCTCAAACAATTCCCAACCCCGCCCCTCAGCCCGATTTCCATCAAACCGCCCGCGCCGCAACTCCACCCCTGTGCGCACAACCGTGTCTCACCGTCCATAGGTAGAGACACCGCTTCCCAAACCCAAGCCCGACGGCGAAGACGGGGGTGACACACAACACCCCAGGATGGCCGACGTCGGGCCGGCGAGGGCGCCGGCGCCTCCGTCGGACCGCTTCGCCGCACTACGCCGCCAACTCGCCCCACCCTGCAAAGGACCTCGGGGCCCGCGGCGTCCAGCCATCCTCCGCGCTTCTTCACCCAAGCGCCGCGACGAAGCCCCGACCACAACCCACCCCGCCCGCACCCGACCGGCTATCCCCGCGCGCGGCCCGGCACGAAAGGAGGTGAACGTCCTCTACCGCCGGGCCGCGCCCATGCCGGCGTTCCCGTCGCTTCGTCCCGAAGCCGCACCGCACCAACCGACCCCCTCCGCGCAGGGGGCGCCCCCCTTCGCGCCCACGCCGCGGCCCGCTAGCGTCTGCGCATGGACAATCCCCCATGGTGGCTCCGCCTCGCGTACGCGATCCGCTCGATGCAGAAGCCCACTGATCCGCCAGACCAACCGCCGATCGTGCAGGCGCCCGCCGAAGACCCGCGGCTCCTCGCCGCCACGCGAATCGCCAAGTCCCAGTTCCCCGTCTTCCTCACGGCCTACGCGAAGCGCAGCGAGGACGAGCGCTTCGCCGTCAAGGTCGCCGTCCCCTACGGCCCCGAGGAGGACTCCGGCGCCGAACACATGTGGTTCATCGTGCAAACGATCCAGCAGGGCTGGATCGTCGGCGCGGCCGACGCCGACGCACCCCTCGCGGGCGTCCGGGCCGGGGACCTGGTCAAGATCAAGCCCAGCGAAGTGGAAGACTGGCTCGCCACCCGCCCCGACGGAACCACCCTCGGCGGCTTCAGCATCCTCGCTCTGGCGAAGATCCACGCGGAGAAGGCGTCAGAGTGATTCCGCGACCACAAGTCGGACATCCCTTTCGGTTAGGATGAACGGCACGCCTCACAAGGGGTTCCGTCCATGCCCAGCGCCGCCAGCCCGTCCGCCATGTCACGCCGCATCGACCCCGCCGCCATCCGGAACAAGTCCGGCGCGTTCCTCTTCTTCGGCGCGCTGATGGTGTTCTTCGGGATCGCGGCGATCGGCTGGTCGTGCCTGGCGACGATCACGATCGCGGCGGTGTGGATCTTTGGCGTTCTGCTCGCCGCCGGTGGTTTGACGGAGATCGTCAGCGCCGTGCGCGGCGGGGCGCACCGCCTGCTGCACGGGCTGCTGGGCGTGCTGTACCTGGTGGTGGGGGCGATGATCGTCAGCGCCCCTGCGGTCAGCGCCATCAAACTCACGCTGGTCATGGCGATCTTCATGATCGTCTCGGGCGTGTTCCGCGTCGTGTACGCGCTGGGCCACCCCGGCGCGCAGCGGGGCCCCCTGCTGCTCAGCGGCGCGCTGTCTCTGATGCTCGGCGTGATGATCTACCGCCAGTGGCCGTCGTCCGGCCTGTGGGTCATCGGGCTGTTCCTGGGCATCGAACTGATCCTCACCGGCTGGCTGTGGATCGCCCTGGCCATGGCGGCGCGCCGGCTGCCGGCCGGCGGGGCCGCCGCGCCGGCCTGAATCGCGGGAGAACGCCCATGCGTCAAGCCATCCTCGTCGTCGCGGCGTGCCTCGCCCTGTGCGCCCCGGTCGTCGCTGCGCCGCCCGCGCCGGAATCGATCGGCTCGCTCGACGGCGCCCGCGTCGCGTTCCCCATCGCGCCGGGCGAGGCGCCGGAACTCGTGTACCTCGTCGGCGGGCGTGTGTCCGACGAACAGATCGCGGAGTTGCGCGCGGTGGCGCCGCGGCTCGAGATCGTGCACGCCGCCTCGGCCGAAGAGGCCATGACCCACGCGCCGCGGGTCCACGGCGCGGATTCGCGCTTCGTGAGCCCCGAGTTCCTCGCCGCGGCGCCGAACCTGGTCTGGGTCCAGTCCACCAGCGCCGGCGTCGAGTGGCTGCTCGAGATGCCGGGGATCGCCGAGAGTGATGGGGTCGTGGTCACCAACATGCGCGCGGTCCACGGGCCCACGATCGCGGATCATTCGTTCGCCATGCTCCTGACGCTGACCCGCGGCATGCGCCTTCACGACGCCAACCAGCGCGCGGGACGGTGGGGGGGCGCCGAAGCCCGAGCCGGCGAGGCGCTCGAAGGCCGCACGATGTTCGTGGTCGGCCTCGGCGGCATCGGCACGGAGATCGCGCGCCGGGCCGACGGCTTCGGGATGCACGTGATCGCGTCCCGGCGCACCCGCGGGCCCAGCCCGGAGTTTGTCGATGAGGTCGGGACCCCGGATCAACTGCACGAGATGCTCGCGCGGGCCGATGTCGTCGCGATCGCCACGCCGCTGACGCCCGAGACCGAGGGCATGTTCGACGCCGAGGCGTTCGCCGCCATGAAGCCGGGCGCCTACCTCATCAACATCGCCCGCGGCTCGATCGTGAACACCGACGCGATGGTCGGCGCGCTCGATTCCGGGCGCCTCGCGGGGGTCTGCCTCGACGTCACCGACCCCGAGCCCCTTCCGGAGGGCCACACCCTCTGGGGACGCGGCAACGTGGTCATCACCCCGCACGTCTCGGCGTTCGGGCAACTCACCAGCGAGCGCTGGTGGGCGGTCTACCGCGACAACGTGCGGCGCTTCGCCGCCGGCGAGCCCCTGCTCAACACGGTCGACAAGAAGGCCGGGTACTGATCCGGCCGGCCATGGCGCCGAACGGGGCGCGTCGTCGGCGCCGAACTACTTCTTCGTTGCCGCCTTTTTCGATCGCGCCTTGGCGGCCTTCTTGGGCGCGGGCTTCTTGTGCGGGGCTTTCTTCGCCGCGCTCTTCTTGGCCACGGCTTTCTTCGCCGCCGTCTTCGGCGCGGGGTTCGACTCCGCGCGGTTCATCGCTTTGCTCAGGGAGCGCCTGCTCCGTTCGTAGTGCTCGATGTGCCGCTCGGCCGACACCATCGCGATCGCTTCGCCGATGACCTCGAGCGGGAGATCCTCGATCTTCTTGAAGCGGATGCAGCACTTGCCCATGTCGAGTTTCTTGCCGGCCTCCGCGAAGCGCTTGCGGAGCCAGCCCTCCTCCTCGGCGTCGGCGTACACCGACATCAGGTAGAGCGACATGTAGTTCTTCTGCGACGCCAGCGCCGCGAACGGCAGAGGCTGCTTCGGATCGCAGTGGTAGCCCGGCGGGTAGACGCGGTGGGGGACGTGCCAGCCGATCATCCCGTATTGCATCCCTTCGGCGAACCCCTTGTCGAGGTTGGCGTTGACGACCTTGCGGACGGATTCGATCGCGGCGCGCCGGTCGGCGGGAAGGCCCTTGAGGTACTCCGCCACGGTCTTGGCTTTGGACTGCATGGCGGCATTCTAGATGGCGCCGGCGCGGCCCGAAAGCGCTAGCGGCCGGTGCGGTGGCGCTGGGCGAGCAGTTCGCTGATGCGCCGGCTGGCCTCGTTCTTCCATTCCCTGTGCTGGCGGCGCAGCGTCTCCAGGTCCAGCGGAAGCCCGGCCTTCTCCGCGTCGTCGATCGCCTGCCCGTAGGCGGAGATGTCCGAGGAGACCCGCCGCCACATGAGGTGGCAGCGCTCGACGTTCTCCCGCCAGCGGACGAGCGAGGCGTCCGTGAACGCGCCGTTCGTGTGGTAGGTGTAGGAAGAGCGTTCAGGCGAGTGGTCGCGGGCCTCCTTGACGCCTCGCTCCACGGCCGCGGCGTGGTCGCGCAGGCCCTGCTGGGCGTTTCTCGCCAGCGCCGCGTACTTGGCGGCCGTCGCCGTTCCGAAGGCCACGGGCTGCCTCCAGCCGGGCAGGCCGATCGAATCTCCCAATTCGGCGCTCGTGGCGATCCTGGCGTCGGCCACGCCGAGGCGCAGCATCTGATCGCCGGTGAGCGTGAGGACGGTTTCGACGGTGTCGAGCGTTTCGTACGCGGCCCCGGCGGGCGGGTACGAAGCGAAGCGCCGCGCGCCGGCGCCGTCCACCCAGGTGTACAACTCGGCCGTTTGATCCACCATCGCGCGCGGGATCGCGGGCGAGCGCCCGCGCCGCTCCGCGATGGCGCCGAGTTTGCCGGCGTACGCGGAGGTCATCTTCGCGTCCACGGCCGCGTGGCCCGTTGAAGCGTCGCCCCGGAACACGACGGCGGCGCCCATCGCCGCGTTCGGGGCCACATAGATGTGGTCGCAGGAGAACGCGACCCAGATGGCGGCCGAGATGGCCCGCTCGACGATGGCGTGGCACGTCACGCGGTCGGCGAACCGTTCGAGCAGCAGCGCGATCGCGTCCGCCGCCCAGACTTCTCCGCCGGGGCTGTCGATGGTGAACACCACGTGCCGGATGCCGCGGCGGACCGCGAAATCGAGCGTCTCTTCGATCGCCCGAGGCAGAACGTCGATCCCGAACACGCCGCGGATCGGCGCCTCCAAGTAGTAGGTCGCGTCGCGGGCGCGTCCGCTGGGGGCGTCCAAGTCCGCCGCGGCGCGCGCCGCGTCGTCGCGGGGGTGGTCAAAGAACGCCGCCGGCAGGGGGCGCCCTTCGACGCGTTCCACGTCCGCCGCGGAGAACCGCAGCGTGGTCCGGATGCGCCCGATCATCGTGTCGATCGTCACGGCGCCGTCTGTCCCGCGCACGACCACGCCCTCGAACACCCGCCCGTCGTGCAGGTGCAGCACGTCCGCACATGCGGCGGCGCCGATCGCCCACGCCAACCCGCACGCCGCCCATCGATTCGTTCGCAGCATCCCCAGCCCCTTCCATGAAGACCCAGTGAAGATACCGTTCCGCGCTGGCGCCTTTCTCTCGCCATGCAGAGGTTCTCCACAACCCCCCTCGCGGGGGGTGTCAACCTTCGATCTTAAAGTTGCCGCGCAGAACGCCTCCGGGGAGAGCGGGGTGATTTCACCGCTCGGTAAACTCGCCACTCAACAGGGTCGCCGGCGGGCTGATGCACATGGACGCGAAGCGTCTGATGGGCCTGTTCCGCGAGCATGGCTGCGTCCGTGCCTGCCTCAGCGGGCACATGCACCGCATCGAACGCATCGACTACGACGGCGTCAGTTTCATCTGCGACGGCGCCGTCAGCGGGTCCTGGTGGAAGCGGCCCGAGAAGCATTGCGACGAGGGTTACGGCCTGATCGACCTCCACGCGGACGGCTCGTTTGACTGGGGCTACCACACCTACGGCTGGGTCGCGCAGCCCTGACCGGCGCCCCGCCCGGCTCGATCGTCATCGGTTCCTAACACAAGAGATCGGGCGTCTTTACCGTTCCCTCATGAGCAAACTGCTGATCGACGTCGGCCCGCATGCTTCCCATCTGCAAGGACCACGCCGCGGCCGAGCAGGCGCTGGCCGCGAAGCGCGCCTGACACCGCGCGGGCGGATCACTTGCCTTTTCGCTTGTCGCGGTGGTCGGCCTTGCCCTTGTCGCGCGACTTGCTCTTTTTGGAGCGGCGCTGCGCGCCGGTCATGGGGCGGAAGCCCGCGCCCTGCGCCCGGGCGGTGCCGCCGCCCTCGCCGAGCGTGAGCGGCTTCTTGATCTTGCCCACTTCGCGGGACGAGGGGTCCGCGATGAGCAGTTCCATCTGGCGCGCCGGCAGGTCCACCGCCGCGACGATCACGCCCACCTTGTCGCCGATGTTGAACGACCGGCCCGTGGTCTGCTCGACGAGCGCGCCGGTGCGTTGGTCCAGTTTCCACCGCCCCACGCCGGGCTTGTTCGCGCCGGTGGGCAGGTCCTCGGTCTTCACCAGGCCTTCGGCGAGGTACTGATCGATCTGCAGGAACACGCCGGCGTTGGTCACGCCCGTCACCACGCCGGGGAACTGCTCGCCGATCTTGCCCTCGAGGAGTTGCAGCACGAGGAACGTGCGCAGGTCGTTCTCCGCCGCGGCCGAGTTGACTTCGGTCCCCGTGCAATGCCGGCCCACCTGCGTGAGTTTTTCATCGTCCGGGCAGAGCGGATCGTGCGCGAGGTCGCGTCCGAGGCGCTTGAAGCCCTCGTCGTCGCGCGGCGGGTTGACGCCGTTGTCGGTGCGCTTCAGGTACGCCGCGAGCGCCCGGTGGACCGTCAGGTCCGGGTACCGCCGGATGGGGCTGGTGAAGTGTGCGTAGGCGTCGGACGCGAGCGCGAAGTGCCCGATGAGCGCCGGGGGGTACTCGGCCTTGGTCATGGAGCGGAGCGCGGGCAAGGGGACGGGGCGGGCGG
>JACVCK010000112.1 GCA_016742055.1 Phycisphaerales bacterium | reverse complement strand
GCGAGTCGGGACTTCCAGCCGTCGTTGCCGGCGAGCCAGTCGAAGCTCTCCGTCTGCAGCGCCAGCAGGTCGGGGACCGTCAGGGTGTCGCTGATCTTGGCGAACGAGAGCCGCGAGGCGACGCGACCGTTCTTGGGGGACTGGGTATTCTTTGCGGTGCGCGCAGCAGCCAAGGAACTAACCTCCGTGGGCGTCAAAGCCCGGTTCTGTCGTGAGTCGACAGTCGTGTTCGGTCGAGGAACGCGCTCAGTGCATGCCGAATTGCCCGCTCGGGCAGACCACCCCGCCGCTATACTCGGGGTTCGATCGCCGTCCGCCATATGACGGTCGATCAGACATGGGAGCGCAAACCTCAATACTAGGCGCGCTCGGCACACCGTGTCCAGTCCGAATCTTGACCGATTCCGGATGCTGCGCTATAACCGCGCGTCGACTCTCGGTCAGCGGCTCGGGAAGCGGTGTGGCACGCTGTCGTCGTGAACGCGCATCCTGAACTGCGACTGCCGAGCGGCATGCGCGCGGTCATCGAGCCTGACCGGTGGAGCGAGGGCTCGTACACGCTCGTCGTTGACGGCACTCCGCAGTCGCACGTCGACCTCGACGACCCCTCGCGTCTCTTCTTCGAGTACGTGCAGCGCATCGGGCACGTCATCGACGAGTGGGGCGAGCCCGGTCGGCCGCTCACGGCTCTGCACCTCGGAGCGGGGGCTCTGACCCTGCCGCGCTATGTGCACGCGACGCGCCCGGGCTCCCGGCAGCAGGTCATCGAGCTCGATGAGGCGCTCGTCGGCGCTGGTGGCGCGGATGTCGGCGAGGAGTTCGACGGCCTGCGCGGGCTGATCGAGCGCGAGGAGTTCGACGGAGCGCGCGATCGCGGCGGGGACGGCGTCGGGGATCAAGCGCGCGCGCGCGGCGATCAGTTCGGCGTCGTCGGGGGAGAGGAGGAGGGCGTCGCCGACGGAGGAAAGGGCCGCGACGGGGTCCCCGGCGGCGATGGATTCGAAGGCGCGCGATTTGGCGGCGGCGCGGATGTCTGTGGCGGTGGAGAAGGGGTCGGGCTGGGCAAGCGAAAGCGGCGCGACGCAGAGCGCGACGATGAGGGGGAGGGAGAGCATGGGGGATTGAAGGCGCGCTTCGGGCCCCTCTCCCGCGGCGCTCTGGCCGAGCGAGAAAGGGCTAGGACTTCACGCCGTCGAGGATCATGCGTCCGAGGCGGCGGAGGGCGGCGTCGGCTTCGGGGGGGTGGGGTCGCTGGGGTTCGACGAGGAAGTGTTGGACGAGGGAGCGCCAGAGGTCGTGGCGCTGGTCATGCCAAGGAAGTCCTAGGACGAAATCGTCGGCGCGGACGCCACCCTCTGCGCGAAGCTCGGCGTCCGTGTCTTCGATCGCACGAGCGACGGCGGAGAGAGTCGCGGGCGGCACCGGCGCCTCAGCATCCGCCAGCGAGCAAACCAACACACCGAGCGCCAACAGAGGCTTCTCCAGTTCGTCTATATCCGGCGGCAGCACAAGCGCCGCGAGCATCTTGCGAGTGTGCTGGACCAGCAGGCTTGAAATCGAGAGCGAGCTGGCGATCATGACGGCGGCGGATTCGTTGGAATTCGCCGTGCCGATTCTCCCCATGTTCTTGTACTCGAACCGAAGGCAGTAAGCGGCGGAGAACGCGCGGCGGCGGTGGGCGTCAACACCGTCTTCCGTCGGGTTTCGGTGCCGCGGATCGAAGACATCAGGTCCGGACCACCTCGTCAACCCGCAGACTTCGTGTGGACACCACTCCGGCGGGTAAGCGACATCACCCGTCTCAATAATGCTTCGGAGGCCCGCCAGATGTTCCGCTGCCTGATCGCCGTAGTCGCATTCGGCAATAACCTGAAGGTCGTCCGGGGTAACTAGGCGACACATTTCGAGCAGCAGCGCCTGCGCGTCCGGCTCAAACTCCGCCATGAGTTGCTGAAGTTCAGAGGACATCTACATCCCTCCCGGGGGATCGATCCGACTCTTCGTCGAGCAATGTCGCCACGGCGACCGGCTTTGCCGCCTCAAAGATCGGCTTCAAAGCAGAGAGGTCACGTCGCGCCGACGGTGAGGCCCAGCGGCTGCGGCGCGACCTGGTGGGTCGGCTGCAGCGCGATTTGGAGGGGGACGCGCTTGCCGCCACTGGGGGGCAGGCCCTCTTCGTCGATGTAGCGCTGGATCGCCATGACGCCCTCGATGAGCATTTCAGGCCGCGGCGGGCAGCCGGGGACGTAGACGTCCACCGGGATGAACTGATCGACGCCCTGGACCACGGCGTAGGTGTCGAACACGCCGCCGGTGCTGGCGCAGGCGCCCATCGAGATGACCCACTTGGGCTCGGTCATCTGCTGATAAATGCGCTGGAGGACGGGCATGGTCTTGATCGAGACGCGCCCTGCGACGATGAGCAGGTCGGACTGTCGCGGGCTGAACCGCATGACCTCGGCGCCGAAGCGGGCCAGGTCGTAGCGCGAAGAGGCGGTGGCCATGAGTTCGATGCCGCAGCACGCGGTGGCGAACGGCATCGGCCAGAGGGAGGAGCGACGGGCCCAGTTGATGACCTTGCGCAACTGGGTCGTCATGAAGCCGTCGACGGGGATTGCGGATTCGATGCCCATGAGGGGAGTATAGGGAGGATGGGCGCTAGGCACTAGGCGCTAGGCACTGGGCGCTAGGCATCAGGCGGTGGGAACCAGCCGCTTACGCAAGACTGCCGCGAGGGTCTCGGGGTCTTCGAGGAAGTTCTCGGGGGGGCGGAAGAAGACCTCGTGGAGCGCGTCGGGCGCCGCGGCCGGGATCGACCGGACAGTTCCGGGGCCGCCGGAAGCGGTGAGGGCGCCGGCGACGGCGTCGATGTCCTCGGTGCGGAAGACCACGTCCTTCTCGTGGACGGCCACCGACCGGACGCCCAGGTTGTGGACGGCGATGCGCAGTTCGGCAAGGTCCAGAACGCGCTGGGCGTGGCGGGGCGGCTGGCCGTAGGCGTCGGTGAGGTCGTGGGCGACGGCGGCCAGGTCAGCGCCGGTGGCGGCGCGGGCGATGCGCCGATAGGCCTCCATGCGCCGCTGGTCGGAGGGGATCCAGGTCTTGGGGATGACGCCGGCGAGGCCGATGTCGATGGTGGTCGCGGCCGGGTCGGCGACCTTCTCGTTGCGGAGTTCGTGGACGGCGCGGTCAAGGAGGCGGCAGTACATGTCGTAGCCGACGGCGGCGATGTGCCCGGACTGCTCGGGGCCCAGGATGTTGCCCGCTCCCCGGATCTCGAGGTCGCGCATGGCGATCTTGAAGCCGGCGCCGAGCATGGAGAACTCCTCGACGGCGCGGAGGCGGCGCTGGGCGGTCTCGGTGACGGGGCGGTCGTCGGGAAGGAGCAGGTAGCAGTAGGCGCGGTGCTTGTGCCGTCCGACGCGCCCGCGGAGTTGGTGGAGGTCCGCGAGGCCGAAGCGGTCGGCGTCGTTGATGATCATCGTGTTGGCCGTGGGGATGTCGATGCCGGACTCGATGATGGTGGTCGAGACGAGGATGTCGGCCTGTCGGCGGGTGAACCTGAGCATGACCTCTTCGAGTTCGTGCGGGTTCATCTGGCCGTGGCCGACGACGATCCTGGCGTCGGGGGCGAGTTTCTGCACCTCGTCGGCGACGCTCTGGATGTTGTGCACACGGTTGTGGACGTAGAAGACCTGGCCCTCGCGGTTGAGTTCACGGGCGATGGCGGCGCGGATGCGCTTCTCGTTGAAGGGGAAGACCTCGGTGACCACGGCGCGCCGGTCCATCGGGGGCGTGGCGAGGGAGGAGATGTCGCGCAGCCCCAGCATGGCCATGTGGAGCGTGCGCGGGATCGGCGTGGCCGAGAGCGTGAGCACGTCCACCGTCATGCGCAGGGCGAGGAGCGCGTTCTTGTGCTCGACGCCGAAGCGCTGCTCCTCGTCCACGATCACGAGGCCCAGATCGTTGAAGCGCACGTCCTTGGACAGCAGCCGGTGCGTGCCGATGATGATGTCCACCTGGCCCTTGCGGACGGCGGCGAGCGTGTCGTTCTGCTCTTTCGGCGTCTTGAAGCGCGAGACGGACGCCACGCGGAATGGGTACGCGGCGAAGCGCGCGCGGAACGTGCGCTCGTGCTGCTCGGCCAGCACCGTCGTGGGCACCAGCACCGCGGCCTGCTTGCCGTACTCGACGGCCTTGAACGCGGCGCGGATGGCGAGTTCGGTCTTGCCGTAGCCCACGTCGCCGCAGAGCAGGCGGTCCATCGGCCGGCTCGACTGCATGTCCTTCTTGATCTCGGCGAGGGAGGCGAGTTGGTCGTCGGTCTCCTGGTAGGGGAACTCGGCCTCGAACTCCTTCTGCCAGGGCGTGTCGGCCGGGAAGCGCACGCCCGGGAGCGCGGCCCGCGCCGCCTGCACGCGCAGCATCTCCGCCGCCAGGTCGCGCACCGCCTCGCCCGTCCGCTCCTTCTGCGTCTGCCACTTCTTGCCGCCGATGGTGGACAGCGGCGGCGCCCCCTTGAACCCGCCGACGTACTTCTGCACCAATTCGATCTGCGACGCGGGGACGTTGATCTTCGCCCGCCCCGCGAACTCCAGAACGAGGTACTCCTCCGCCGGGTTGTCCGTGCGGTCCTGGAGTTTCTCGGCCGACAGTTTCGCCGGCTTGATCGTCCGCAGGCCGATGAACTTCGCCACGCCATGGTCGGCGTGCACGACGAAGTCGCCGGGCTGGAGGTCGATGAAGACGTCCGCGGCTCGCCCGGTCTTGAGCCGCCTGAGCCGCCGGCGCGTGTGGTAGCGGTGCAGGAGTTCGTGCGTGGGCACGAGCGCGATGGGCGGCTCGCCCTCGCGCTCCCAGATGAAGCCACGGTGCAGGAACGCCACCCCGCGCTCGATCCGGCCGGACGCGTCGGGCGCAAACTCCGAGATCAACTCCCCCAACCGCTGGTTCTCGCCGTCGTTCTGCGACAGCGCCAGCGCCGCGTGGTCGGCGCTGAGCGCGCCGAGTTCCGCCGCCGCCTCCGCGGCGTTCTGCGAAAACCCCGGCAGCGAACGCACGGGCAGTTCGATGCGCGAATCCGCCGTCGCCGCGCCCGCCGAGAACTGGTTGACCTCCGCAAATCCTCGGAACCGCTCGTGCAGTTTCTTCAGGACCGCCGGCGGTCCGAACAGCCCCCGCGCATCGGACACACGCTCGAAGTAGCCCCGCGCCTGCTCGGAGACCTCCAGCGTCTCGTGCAGCAGCGCCGCGGCGTCCTTGGGGACGAGGTCCAGCAGCGACACGGCGTTGTCGTCGTTCAGGATCGCTTCAAGATTGGCGCCGACCAGTTCCAGTTCGCTGAGTCTGGCGCCCGAGCCCATGGTGTCGGCGTCGAAGTGGGCGATGGATTCGAGTTCGTCGCCGAAGAAGTCGAGCCGGACGGGTGAAGAGGCCTGGTCATTGGCGCCCCGCGCATCGGACCGTGTGGCGACGCCGGCAGGGAAGATGTCGATGATCCCGCCCCGGATGGCGAACTGGCCCGGCTCCTCGACGGCGTCGGCTCGCTCGTAGCCGGCCTGGTCCAGCCAGCGTGTGACGGCGTCGGGCGAGACGGACATCCCGCGGCGCAGCCGCAGCGTCAGCGCGTCCAAGCGTGACGGCGCTGGCACGGCCTGCATGAGCGCCTGCACAGGGCACACCAGCACGCGCGGGAGGTGGCCCTCGATGACGGCTCGCTGGACCGCCGCCCGCTCCGCGAACAACTCGAGCGAAGCGCGCGTCTCGCCGGGCAGGACCTCGAGCGCCGGGAAGCGCAGCGCCGCGGGGCCGCCGTCGCCGGGCAGGAAGGCGTTGATCTCGTCCGCCGCGTCGTCGGCCTCGTCCAGGTGCGCGACGACCAGCACGATGGGTCGTCCGATGCGGAACGCCAGCGCGCCGGCGACGAGCGGCGTGGACGAGCCCGACGAGCCCAGCGCCACCACCCGCCCGCCCCGATCCATCGCCGCCGCCAGCGCGCGCAGCGACGCATGTGCTGACAGCGTTTGAAGGATGGTGGAGTGCGTTGGGCGCATGCGCGTGCGTCCCGGGCGGCAAAAAGAGGGGCCGACCGGGCGGGTGGTGGATCGAGGGATTGTAGTGGGCGCTATCGGACGAAGGGTTGGTTTCGCCCGCCGCATCGCCGACCGCCAGGGCGCCCGATTCGCGCATCTTTCGGAATTGCCGTTGCGTTGCAGGGGTGCAGGGTTAGACTGGGGCTCGTGGTGGCGGGCGGGGGCGCGACGACTGCAACGAGAGGAACTCCGCATGCGATTTCGTGACTGTCATCGGATCTTGGGGCTCTGGGCGCTCGGCTTGCTGGCTTCGGCGGCCTCGGGGCAGTGTCCAATTACGTTCGCGCCCGCCGTCTCAGCGACAGCCGGACAGAACGCGGCGGGACTGGCCGTGGCGGACTTCAATAATGACGGAATTCCCGACCTTGCGGTCGCGAACTCGGGCGCGGCGAATGTCTCGGTCCTCTTGGGTTCCGGCGATGGCGGCTTCGGAGCCGCGATGCACTTCGCCGCCTTCTCGGGCCCCCTCTCGATCGCCGCCGCGGACCTCAACGGCGACGGCGCCGTGGACATCGTCACCGCCAATCTCAACGACAACTCCATCGCGACGCTCCGAGGCAACGGCGACGGCACGTTCCTGCCGCCGGTCAGGATCGCGGTGGGGGCGACCCCGGTGTCGGTCGCGGCCGGCGACCTGAACGGCGACACACTCCCGGACATCGTGGCGCTCCATCAGGACAGCGGCGAGGTCTGGACGCTGCTCAATCAGGGCGGGGGGGTTTTCGGCGCGACGCCGCTGGTCTTCAAAGTGAACGTGGGCGGACTCCTCATGATCACTCTGGGCGACATGACGGGCGACGGCGCCATCGACGCCGTCGCGGTGAGCCCCAGCGAGGCGCTCGCGGCCATTCTCTTCGGCGACGGAGCGGGGTCCTTCGATGGCCAGATGACGTACGCGGCCGGGAACGGAGCCCTTTCGGTGGCGGTGGGGGACGTCAGCGGCGACGGCAGCGCCGACATCGTCGTTTCGAATCAGGGCTCCGCGGGCGCGTCCGTCCTGCTGGGCGTGGGCGACGGAACGTTCCTGCCGCGCGTGCAGTACCCCGGCGGTGGAAGCAGTCGCCGATCCGTGGCGCTCGCGGACTTCAATGGCGACGGCAAACCCGACATCGGCCTTGCGGGCGGCAACGGCTTTGCGACCCTGCGCGGCAACGGGGATGGGACGTTTCAATCACCCGTGAGCGGCTTTGCGGGGACCAATCTCGGCTTCGCTGTCGCTGCGGACTTCGACGGAGACGGTCGGCCCGACTGGGCGACGTCGAACCACAACACCACCAGCCTTTTCATCATGCGCAACACCGGCGTGTCCGTCGCAATCACCGAGCAGCCCACCGGCCAGACCGTCGCCCCCGGCGCAGCGGCGGAGTTCGGCGTGACGGCGTCGGGCGCCGTGAGTTACCGATGGCGACGCAACGGCGTGCCCATCCTGGACTCCCGCGCGATCGAGGGCGCGTCCACCCCCAACCTCAGCATCGCCGGCGTCTCCGCTGCGGATCAGGGCGTGTACGACGTGCAGATCGGCGCCGCGTGCGGCGGGGGCGTCACGAGCCGCCCCGTGCTGCTGATCGTCGCGTCGGGCTCGACGTGCCCCGGCGACACCAACGGCGACAACTCGGTCAACTTCCTGGACCTCAACACCGTGATCAGCGCGTTCAACACGATCTGTCGCTGACCGCGCGGGCCGCGTCAGCGGTCACCCGTGGCGCGGCCACAGATCGAAGCGCCGGCTGAGCGTCGTCGAGATCGGCGGGTACGCCATCTCAAACCGGCTGCCGACGAACTCCTCCAGCGGCACGTCCACGCGCGACGCCACGTCCTGCACGAGCGAGGCGTACCACGGGATCAGCGGGTGGAAGCACCCCGAAGCGCCGCGCGGCAGCGCCTCGGGCGTCTCCGAGATCCCCAGCGACTGCCGATCGAAGTCGCTCTCGACGTTCGAGTGGGGGAAGGCCAGGCGGTCGAGCAGGTGGACGCGGGGCGGCGCGGGCACATCCACGTCGCGGTGCACGAACATGTCGAAGACCCCCCGCTCGACCGGAGTCTGCAGCAGAGCCATGAAGCCCGCCGTATCCGGGGTTTCTGAATAGCGCGGGTACAGCCGGCGGAGGCGCGTCCCAAACACCACCGTGGTCAGGCCCTCGTTGCCCACTGGGCCGGAGGCCAGTTCGAAGCGCTTGTAGTCGCCGGAGCGGACGACGTTGATCTCCGGCGCCGCGGGAGAGCAGTAGTCCTTGAGCAGTTGCGACTGTCCCTCCGTCGTGCCGGTCGGATCGAGCGGCTCCTTGACGAAGGCGACCTCGCTGCCCGAGGCGTTGTGGACGGACTCGTGGTACAGCGGCCAGGGGCGCGGGCTCAGCCGGCGGAAGCCGACGAAGCCCGAGACGTGCCCCGCGTCGAGCATGTCGGGATTCCCGGGTGATGGGAACACGAGCACGGTCACGAAGCGAATCGCGGCCTGCACGCCCCACACGCCGCACGCGCCCTCGAAGAGTTGGCGCCGCGCCCGCTCGCCGTCGGTGCGGGGCCCCGCCTGCACGCGGTTCACCATCAGCATCGCCAGCGTCTTGCGGTCGCCGCTGCACGCGCTCAGCGCGCTCTCGAACCGGTCGAGCGCTGCCACGGCGCCGCTGATCGCCTCGTCCGATGCTCCTCGCTGCCGGCACGCGTCGAAAAATCGACCCATGCTC
>JACVCK010000111.1 GCA_016742055.1 Phycisphaerales bacterium | reverse complement strand
CCGAATCGTCCACGGGGCGTACCGCCTCGGGGCGATCGGAGCCTTCGACGGCGCCGCCACCACCTACGCCGAGAAGACCCGCGACTCTGAGGCCGCCCGCAAGGACCCGCTCGGCTTCTACCACGGCATGACCGTCCGCCACGGCGGGAAGCAGTGGGTGATGTGCGGACCGCCGATCGGCTTCAAACCCGGGCCGCCGGCCCAAGCCGACCTCTTCGCCGGGATCGACCATGAACGGTCCCGTTGACTCGAACCCGCCCCGACGCTCGCCCCGCAAGGCTGGAGCGGCGGGCGCGGTTCGTTCCGTGCCGGATGAACTCCGAAAGAAACTACTGACGCTCCGTCAGCTTCGCCTTCCAGACCAGCGCCCAATCGCGCCACGGCTCAGTTCCCCGGAGCGCAATCTCGTCGAGCGCCGCCGCCGTTTCGTCGTCCGTGCGCCCTGTGGCGACCTGCAGCCGCGCCTTGCCCTGCAGCGCGGGGAGGTACCCCTCGTACACCGCCAGCGCCGCGTCGTACGCGTCGATGGCTTCGCGCTCCCGGCCCGCGGTCTCCAGAGCGAGCGCCAGGTTCACCCGGGGGTCCGGGTGGCCGGGCATGAGCTTCCTCGCCCACTCGAACTCCTCCGCCGCCTCGTAGACCCGGCCCTTCCTGAGTAGGAGCACTCCGAGGTTGTTGTGGGCGGGGCCGCAGTAGAGGTCCGCGGCCAGCGCGTCGCGGAGCAGGCGTTCGACTTCCGCATCGGCCGCGGGCCCCTTGCTGCGAGAGAGCGCCGAGGCCTCCGCCTGCAACTGTCGCGCCCGCTCGGGATCGCGTGCGGACTCTCCGTGATTCGCGTAGGGGCTGTGCGAGCTTCCTGATGAGGACCCACACCCGCACATCCCCACCAAGGCGCCCACAGACACAAACGCGATAAGAACGGGTCGTGGGTTCATGGTCGGACCTTGGCAGAGTTGGCTGCGGCAGGGGCGTCGGAGCGGTGGAGACTTTCAAGAGTGAGGGCCGCGGTGTACGGCGGTCCCGAAGAGCGGCCCGCGCGATCGAGCCGGACGCTCACCACTGTCCACGCGGGCTCGGCGACGGACCACGCGGAAAGCCAGCGGGCAAGATCGCCCGGGGTGGCCAGACTCATCGTCACACCGGCCGTCTGACGCCGGAGGGCGCCGTCGCCGACCGGCTGCGGCGCGGAGACGTTCACGCGGCTGACCTGCGCCGGATCCAGCCCCGCCCCGCTCATCTGGGCGCCGATCCGGGACACCAGGTCCGGCTCGGGCCTTGGCTGATCGGAGAGGACGGCTCGACGCCGGGACAGGCCATCGAGCTTCCGCGCGTTGGCGATCGTCTCGCCGTGCAGGGTCGAGGCCGCCGACAGTTCCGCACGGGCGTTGGAGAGCGCACGCCAGCCCAAGGCGGGGGCGCAGATACATGCCGCCGCCAGGGCCGTCATGAGCAGCGCTCTTTCACGTTGCCCGAGTGTTCGGCCGCTCATGGCGAGACCTTTCCTGTGTTGGGTTCGGGCGCCAAGACCGCCGTGAACGCCGTCGCCTCGCCGGCCTTTCCGAGCGATCGGCTCTGCACGGTCCACGCGGGGCCATTCTCGCCGTCTCGCAGCCATTCGATCGCCAGCAGCAGCGACTCGGCTTCCGCGGCGCTGCGCGTCTGGCCACGGAGCGTCGCGGCGGCCTGCTCCAGGTGGAGCGACTCCAGCTGCACGGGGATGTCCTCCGGCCAGCGAGCCAGGAGCGCGATCAAGAGCGATCCGCGGTCCTTTTTCAGAGCCGAGCCGGCCGCGGCGCCCGATTGCCCCGCGACGCCCGGCGGCAGGGCCCGGGTGCGCTCGAGCGCCCGAACCTCGGCCGTCAGCCGCAGACCCCAGTCGGTGGTCGCTCCGCTTCCGGCGCCCTCGCCGGTTCTCCGCGTCTCGACCCCCGCCGCGGAGAGAGCCGCTGCGGCGATGGAAGAGGCGGCGACGCGGGCGTCCGCCGCGACGGAGCGTGCGCGCAGCGCCGCCGCGAACAGCGCCGTACTGACCATGCCGGAGCCAACCACCGCCGCCGCCGCCGCTCCTACCACGAGCCGGCGCCGCAGAGTTCGCGCCCGCGGGCCGATGTAGCGACCGCATCGGAACTCCAGCCGTTCGGCGATCGCGTTCACGAGCGCCGGCTCCAACTCGTCAGCGGTTCCTCCTGTGAGACGCCGCAGCACGGCCGCGGGAAGCTGACCGGGGTGCGCGGACTCGACCGGCGAGGTCGCTTCTCCCGATTCCGGAATCTCGCACGCGAGCAGAGCGGAGAGCCGATCCCGCTCGATCCCGCACGCGACAAAGGTCGTGGACCCCGGCTGAACGGGCGTGAATCGGGCCTCGATCTCATCGAGGGGCGCCGGGATCCAGGCCTCGAGGGAGTATCGGAGCGCATCATCGTCGCATTGGCGACGCAGGCCCGCGCGTCCCCAGCGCGACAGAGGAGGACATTCAAAGACCGCCCAGTACAACTGCGCGGGATCGATCCTGAGAGTCCGCCCATGGCTTCGTAGCGCGGGTGATCGCAGCGGCGGCTCCGGCCGTGGGCCCACAGGGTCCGTTGGAACCTCGCCAAGAGGGTCTACGGAGACTTCGCGGGAGATCATGGCTGGAGCTCCAGGGTGACGGGCCTGCCGCCCACATCGAAGGTGGCGCCCCGGTCCCTGAGCGAGACCAGCGTGACATCGGGACGCCCGGGGAGCGTCTCGCCGATGGCGAGTTCGAACAGGTCGGAGCGGGCTTTGCTGAACACCACGGCGCGGCGCGAGATCGCGCCATCATCCGCGCCTTTCGCTGAAAGCACGACGGCGATGAGCTCCAGGTCGAGCTTCGGGGGCGGCGGCGTTTCGGGTGGAGGAAGGGGCGCGGGGAACAGCTCGTCCCAGAGGGTGGCGGTCAGCGCCGTCGGCGGGATGACGCCCGGATTCGGCGCGGTCGGCTCCGGGCCCCCGGGGGCGCTCGAAAGAGAGGCCAGCGACGCGGCGAACGTCGGCGCCTCCCATGACGCGATCCGCAGGGCGACCGCCGCGGACACAAGCAGAACCAGCGCGGGGACGAGCCAGGTCAGGGCCGCGGCATGTCGTCGCCAGAGCGCCAGCGCGAGTTCGATGAAAGAGTTCACGGAAAAACCCTCCGCCGCTCGGTGATCGTCCAGCCGCTCGCGGGTCCACGGCCGGCCGACGTCATACTTCCACGGCGCGCGGCCTGCATGGAACGCTCCGCGACGATCCACCATGTCACCCGGGTCGCGCCACGCTCGACCGCGACCAGGAAGCCGTACGCGTCCGACCGTGTGGTGAGCGGGGTCAGACTCCATGATCGCCCGCTCTCTCCTGCTCCGCGTCCTCCAGCGCGTGATGCGGCCGCCAGCGAACCGGCGACCTCCGGGGGGATCGGCTCGCCGCGTTCGCGGCATTCCAGCGCCGAGCGCGCCGGCGCGGGGTCGTAGCCGACCAGCGCCGCCCGGAGGAGTTCGATGGGCGCCGTGTGGATATTGAGCGCCGGGATCGTGGGCGTCTGCCCGGGCCGTGCGCGGGCTCCGGCGTTCTGCCGCCGCCCGTGATCCGTGACCCAGAGCGCCACGGCGGGCTCCAGCGAATCAGCGTTCCCCGCCCCGGAGAGCGGGAATGTCGGCGCTGTGGCGTCGAGTTCCCGGCGCACGGACCACGCGATCGCCTCCGGCATCAACGGTATGGGATCGGCGCTGGTTGCCTCTCTTCGAGTCGGCGCCGGGACCGTCATCTGGTCCAAGGGCCGCGGCAGGCCGCTGCGGGCGAGCGTCCCCAGCGCCTCGACATGGAGGCGCCCCGACAGATCGATCGCATCGACGACGATCCGGGCGCCGTCCTGCCCCTCGCGATCCAGGATGCGCACCAGCCCGTCTCTCCTTCGGAGCGGCGCCGTCTGGGAACCGTCCTGATTCGCCGCCCAGGCAAGCAGCGCGGGTCCGATCGAGAGCGCCGCCACTCTGGCTCGTTCTTCATCGAGCGAAGCGGAAGACGCCAACGCACGGGCCGCGGCGCTGCGCAGCGCGGCCACACCGGCTGGAACCACGATGACGAGGGCCGCGAGCGCCAGCAGCATGGCCGCCCCGCGGCGTGCACGAGACCGGAGAACCACCCAGCGGGCCGGGGTCGTCGTGGTCATGGCGTCGACTCCCAACGGAACTCAAGCGCTCCCGTTGCGTCGCTGATCCGCTCGATGCGCACCGCGAGCGAGACCCCCGGAATGGCGTCTGGGGGGCGAGCTTCTGCGGCCGTCCTCGGCAGAGGACCAGTCGAGGCGCCCCGTTCGATGATCTCCGCACGCCACGCGGCGACGTTCTCCAACGCGAGCCATGTGGAGTCCGAATCTCCGATCTCGGTGCGCGCCAGCGCCGAGAGCGCCGGGTCCACGCGCCACCGCACCGTCCGCCAGGCCGGGGGCGTGCTCAGCATCCCGAGCCCCGGCCCCCGGGGCGGGGCGATGATCTCCAGCGCGGCGCCGTCATCGAGGAGGTGGATGGCGGGGCCGGACTCGCCGAGCAGCGCCGAATCCAGGTCGGCGCGGAGCGCCGAGAGCGCGACGATCAGTCCATCCGGCCCTGAAGCCGCGATGCGGGACTGGAGCCGCAGCGTCGACGTCGTCCACACGCCGACGACGCCGGCGAGCATGGAGAGGATCGCCAGAGAGGCGAGGGTTTCGATCAGGGTCATCGCCGATCGGTGGCGCTCAGCATCGCGACAGATTCGGTCTACGCGCCAGCGTCTGCGCCGCGAGGATCCTCGCGCGTTGGGCGCGAACGTTGGCTCCGGGAGTGGGACCGGCGTCTCGAATCTCCGAGCTTCAATCCACTCTCCGCTCCCGGATTCGCCCCGGCGCTCGACGACGACCGTGGCCCACACGACCTGAAGCGCGGCCGATCCTGCCTGGCCACCGTCCGCGACGTCCGGCGCCTCGTCGGGCGGCGCCGGCTCGGGCACGCTGAATCCCACCCGCCACACCTGTCCATCCGCAGTGGCGACTTGTCGCGGCCACGCTTCGGTTTCGAGGGCGCCACCGGCCAGGGCCCGCGTCAGGTCCGGGCACGCCGCGATGGCTTGAGCGGCGCCCGCCCGCAGCGCCGACTCCCGCGCCGAGGCGGATGCTTCCTGCAGCGTGCGCGCCGCGGCGGCCGCGACCGCGGAGAGGATCACCAGCGCCGCGAGCAGTTCGATGAGCGTCATGGCGGACCGCTTCATGGCTCCACCTCGGCGCGGACGACCGCCCCGCTGAGCCCCCGAAGGTGCAGCGCGATCCGCTCGCCGCGCGGCCCGGTCAGGTGGATGGTCGAGTCTTGCGTCACGCCGTCCGGACCGAACGCGATGGTGGATGGGCCGCCTGCTTCATCGGCGCTCTTGCCCGCGTGGGCCGCCCACCCTTTGGGAAGCGAGGTTGTCGCTGTGCGACCCGATGGGGACGTGCGGACGCCGGTGATCGTCAGTTCCGATCCCAGCCGCAGCGCACACCCGCCCTGACGCGACGCCGTCGTCCGCGCCCGCTGCACGGCTTCCCGCAGCGTCGATTCCGCCAGCACGCGCCGCTGCCCCGCAGCCAAGGGCCCCACGACGCCCACCGCCAGCGCCGCCACCAGGCCGAGCAGCACGACCACCGCGAGCAGCTCCACGAGCGTGAACCCGACCTGGCGCGGGCGAGAACTCATCCGGGGGTTGTTCCTCCGGCGGGCGCGGATCCGAGGTCGTCGCTGGTCACGTCCGCGTCTTCGCTTCCCGGCGCTCCACCGGGGGCGCCGTCGGCGCCGAGACTGAGCACCTGGTACGCGCCGATCGGACCGGGGGCGACGTACTGGTAGGGCCGACCCCACGGATCGCGCAGCTTGTCCGCGCGCAGATACGGCTCGACTCTTCCGGGGGGCGGCCTTGTCAGAAGCTCCAGGCCTTCGTCCATCGTGGGGATGCGGCCCTGCTCCAGCGCGTACGTCTCGACCGCCGCCACCACCACGCCGATCCCCGTGCGCGCCAGCTCGTGCTTGGCGCGGCCGACCTGCCCCCGGAAGGAGATGGTCAGCGTCGCGGCCAGAAGCCCGAGGATGATCACCACCGCGAGCACCTCGACCAGCGTGAGGCCACGCCTGCCGGTTCGCCTCCACCGCCCGCGCCCCCGGGGTCCGAACCGGGGGCGGGGGCGGGGGCGAGGGTGAAGGCATGGACGGCTTCGGGAGGAAGAACACGTGATCCGGGCGGAATCGAGTTGGTCAGGCGGGCGGGTGGTCATGGTCTGGTTCACAGGGTCTGGGCGAGTCTGAGCATGGGGGCGATGGCGGCGTACACGACAAGACCGATGAGCGCGGCCAGCAGGAGGATGACGACGGGCTCGAGCACGGCGGCGAGCCGATCGATCAGCCGCCGCGCCGAGCGCAGGCGCCGCTCGCCGAGCGTCCGCAGCGCCCTCGGCAGCTCGCCGCTCTCGCGGCCGACCTCCAGCACACGAACAATGTCCTCGGGCAACTCCGCAGTCGCGGTCGCGCGCGATCGGCCGGAAGGCCCTTCGGCGTCAAGCTCCGCTCGGAACGATCGGCCCTCGATCAGACGCGAGCGCAGCCCGTCGAAGGCCGTGCGCAGGGTCCGGTTGCGGACGGTGGGGATGGTGAGCGCCAGGGCGTCGGCGAGCGTCACGCCGCCGTCGAGGAGGCGGGCCAGCATCACGCACGCCGAGCCCAGCTCCGCCCGCGCCAGCGCGGCGCCCAAGAGCGGAGCCCGTAGGAGCCGCGCCGACACCGCTCCGCGGATCCCGCCTCCGCGGTTGTCCGGGCCGAGCGGGGACGCCCGCAGGCCCCTGTGCACGACGAGCGCGGCTCCGAGGCCGACACCGGCGATGAGCCACCAGAAGTCCGTGAACAGCCCGCCGACAGCCATCAGCGCCCGTGTGGCGCCGGGCGGCTCGACGCCCGCGTCGGTGAGCGTGGCGACCAGGGGCGGCAGCGTCGTCGTCGACAGGAAGATCACCACCGCGATCCCGAAGAGACACAGGAGCGCCGGGTACGACAGCGCCGCCGCGAGCTTTCCCCGGAGTTCTTCACCCCGCGCGTGGTGCTCGGCGAGGTCCGAGAGCGCCCGCTCCAACTCGCCGGATTCTTCGGCGGCCCGCACCAGCGCGCGATCGACCTCCTTGAACCAGTCCTCGTGGACGAACATCGCCCCGGCGAGCGAGTCGCCCTGCGCCAAGCCCTCCGCCAGCTCCCGGCAGAGCGTGCCCAGCGACGCGTTCCTCGCCGTGGTCTGGGCGCGGGCGATGGTCTCGAGCGCGGAGGCCAGGGGCAGGCCCGAGGCCAGCAAAGCAGCCAGCGATTCGTAGAACTCGACCAGCGCGCCGGTCCGCCGGCGGGATCGGCGTCGCGCTGGCGCGGAAGACCAAGCAGCGTGGGACTCGGGCGATTCGGCGCTGTCCCGCTGATCCTGCCCGGACGCGTGGTGTCGCTTGAAAGTCCAGCGGCTCCGCTCGGGGGCGCTGGGAGCGACGCGAACGGGGGTGAGCCCGGCGCGCCTCAGGGCCTGGCGGACCTGGACGTCGGTGTCCGCGGTGAGCTCTCCCCTGGTCATCAGCGTGGAGCCCTGGTCGGATTTCGCGGCCGTGTACCGGTAGACGGGCACGTGTCACAGCTCCTTCCCGTCGGACGCACCGACGCCCGCAACGCCGGCGTCAACGATCGGGTCTTCGTCCAGCGCCTCATCGGCCAGCGTCACGCGGTCCACCTCGCTCCGCGTGGTGAGTCCGTTCGCCACCGCCGCCAGGCCGCCCTCGCGCAGCGTCTGCATGCCTGCCCGCACCGCGGCCTCGTGCAGCGCGCTCGCCGAGGCGCCCCCGGCCACCAGCTCGCGCAGCCGCGCGTCCATCACGAGGAGTTCGTACAGGCCCAGCCGCCCACGGAAGCCCTTGCCCGAACACTCGGCGCAGCCCGCCCCGCGGCAGTCGGCGCAGAGCGTTCGCACCAGCCGCTGGGCCAGCGTGGCGGTGAGCGCCGCGTTGATGAGGTACGGCTCGACCCCCAGGTCCACCAGCCGCGTCACCGCGCTCGCCGCGCTGTTGGTGTGCAGCGTCGAGAACACCAGGTGCCCGGTCAGCGCCGACTGCACCGCGATCTTCGCCGTCTCGGCGTCGCGGATCTCGCCCACCATGATGACGTCCGGGTCCTGCCGGAGCACGTGCCGCAGCCCTGACCCGAAGGTCACTCCCTTCCGGGGGTTGATCTGCGACTGGCTGATCCCCGGAAGTTCGTACTCGATGGGGTCTTCGAGCGTCATGATGTTGAGTTCGGAGCGGTTGAGCCGCAGGAGCGCGCTGTAGAGGGTGGTCGTCTTGCCCGAGCCGGTGGGGCCGGTCACGAGGATCATGCCGTGCGGGCGCTCGCACAGCGCGGCGAAGCGCCGTCTGGCTTCTGGGGGCATGCCCAGCCGCTCCAGATCGAACAGCTCCGTGCGGCGCTTGTCGAGCAGCCGGATCACGAGCCGCTCGCCCTGCGCCGTCGGCAAACTGCTGACGCGCAGGTCGATCTCCTGGCCGCCGATCGTCACCGCCGCGCGGCCGTCCTGCGGCAGGCGCCGCTCGGCGATGTCCATCTGCGCCATCACCTTGACGCGGCCGACGATGGGATCGAGCAACCGGCGCGGGAGGCGGTGGGCTTCGATCAAGGCGCCGTCCACGCGGTACCGCACCACCACCGAAGCGTCGGCGACCGGGTTCGCGGCCGAATCGCTGGAACTGTGGGCGCTTCCGGGGGCGGGGGCGCTTCCGGG
>JACVCK010000267.1 GCA_016742055.1 Phycisphaerales bacterium | reverse complement strand
CCTCTACAACACGCCCAAGCACGTGGCGCTGCAGAAGGCGCTGGGCTACTTCACGCCGGCGTACGCGCACATGCCCCTGATCTTCAATGAGCAGGGCGCGAAGATGAGCAAGCGCGAGCGCGACAAACTGGCGCGCACGACCGTCAAGCAGCAGAACATCGCGGAATCCCCGCTGCCGGACGTCGCCGGCCTCGACCCCGAGACATTCCGGGCGTGGCTCAAGGACACGGCCAAGCAACTCGAGACCAACGCCCTCGAAGCCCTCGCCGCCCACCTCAAACTCGCGCTCCCCGAAGTCTCCGTGGACGACTTCCGGCGCGCCGGCTTCCTGCCCGAGGTCATCACCAACTTCATCGCGCTCCTGGGCTGGTCGCCGCCGGCCGAAGCGGGCGAGAACGTCGAGAAGTTCGACCTGCCGTTCCTCGCCAAGTGGTTCGACCTCTCGCGCATCGGCAAGACCAACGCCAAGTTCGACCGCAAGAAACTCCTCGCCTTCAACACCGACGCCGTCACCGCGCTCGACGACGGGAAGTTCGCCTGCCGCTGGTGGGCCTGGTGCCAGGACAACGCCCCCGGAATCCTGAATCTGGGCGATGCCCGCTTCATGACGCTCGCCGCGGCCATCCGCCCGCGCTGCAAGACGTTCCTCGACGCCGCGGACCAAGCGGCGTTCGCTGTCGCCGCCGACGACTCGATCGCCTTCGACGCCAAGGCCGCCGACAAGAACCTCAAGGCCGACAACGGCGCAGGACTCGTTGTCCTGCGCGACCTGCGCGCCCAGTTCGCGGCGCTGAGCGACGCGGAGTTTACGGCGCCGAATCTGCACGGGATCATCGAGGCCTACGCGGCGGAGAAATCACTTGGCCTCGGGAAGATCGCCCAGCCGCTGCGTGTCGCGCTGACGGGGAACACGGTGAGCCCGCCGATTGATGCGACGCTGGCGGTCCTCGGCAAAGCCAGCGTCTTGGCGCGAATCGATCGCTGCTTGAAGGTGCACGGGTGATGCAGAGCGCCGCTGCGCGGTTGGAAGACGAGAGCACGCTCGACGCCTACAACATCTTCCCCCCCGCCCGATCCCGCGCCGCCACCGCCAACTGATCGCAGCGCTCGTTCTCCGGGTGCTCGTTGTGGCCGCGGACCCAGTGGAAATCCAGTTCGTGCTTCGTGCGCATGTCGTCGAGGATGCGCCAGAGGTCTTCGTTCTTGACGGGCTTCTTCGCCGCCGTGCGCCAGCCGCGTCCCTTCCACTGGTCCAGCCACTCCTTCAGCCCGTTCAGCACGTACTGGCTGTCGGAGTAGATCGCCACCACGCTCGGGCGCGTCAGCGCCCGCAGGCCCTCGATCACGGCCTGCAACTCCATCCGGTTGTTCGTCGTCTGCGGGTCGCCGCCGCTGTCCTCCACTTCCGACCCGCTCGCCGGGTGACGCAGGATGTACGCCCAGCCCCCCGGCCCCGGGTTCCCGGAGCACGCGCCGTCCGTGTACAACTCGACCCGCGCCTTCTGCGTCATGCCGGCGAGTCTAGCCGCAGCCCGGCCCGCGGCGCCCATATGATCCGCCCCATGAGCCCCGCCGCGACCGCCGCCGTCCACCGCATCGAGGTGTTTTCCAAACCCGGCGCGCCCGATCCGCGCGCCGAATCGGTCGCCCGTGACGCCGCGGCCATCGGGCTCAAGCCCCGGCGCGTCCGCTCCCCACGCGTGTACCTCGTCCGCGCCCCCTCGGACGCCCCCTCGCTCGAACCCTTCCGCGCCGCCCTCCCCACCAACCCCCCCGCCGAACAGTCCATC
>JACVCK010000110.1 GCA_016742055.1 Phycisphaerales bacterium | reverse complement strand
CACAACCGGGGGCGGGGCGAGGTCCGCGCCGCGCGCCCGCCGCCCCGGCCCCCCGGGGGGCCGCCGCGGCCGCCTCACCCGCCCGGAGGCCCGGGGCCAGCCCCCCGCCACCCGCACCGCATACCGCACCCGGCACCGCCCGCCCGAGAACCCGGGGGCCCCCCGACGCGAAGAAGAGCCGGTCCCCCGCCCCCCCCACCCGCCTCTCGGTCCCGCCGGTCACGCGCAGCAGGCCGTGCGCCGCCAGCGCCCACACGCCCAGCGCCGCCACGCCGACGACCAGCGTGCCCGCGACCCACGCGAACAGGACGCCGGCGACCCACCACACGCCCGAAAACGGACCGCCGCTCTGTGCGAACAAGCCCGTCATCACCACGCCCAGGAGCACGAACGGCACGATCCAGCCGATGAGCGCGTACGACACGTTCGACCTCACCGCGAACCACAGCGCCCGACCGTGCCGGCCGTCCGGCGTCCCCCGCGCCAGTTCCGCCGGACGACCCAGCGACATGCCCACCGTCCGCAGCCAGCGCATCAAACGGTTCTGCCGGCGAGGGTCCAGCCACGGGTTCGCCCGATACGGCGACTCGTCCGGAAGCCCCGCCGCCGGCTCCAGGACCATCTCGTCCATCTGGATCGCCGCGGCGCAACGCACGCACTCGAACGCCCGCGGCGTCAGCAGCCCCTGCGCGTCGGTCCCGTAGTACTCCTGCGAGCAGTGGGGGCAACGGAACCGCACCGAGTTCCGCTCAAACTCGTACTCCGACGGCAGGAAGCCGGCGCCGCACTCGGGGCAAGTCCGAGCCCGCAGCCGCCACAGCACGTAGTTGCAGGTGCGGCAACGCATGGATCAGCCGGAGGCCCCCTCCATCAATCGTGACGCAGCGCCACGATCGGGTCCTGACGCGCCGCGACCGTCGCGGGGTAGATGCCGAAGATCAGCCCCGTCGCCGCGGCCACGCCGAACGACAGGAACATCGACCACGTGGAAAGTTGCGTCGGCAACTCCACGCCCTCGGGGAACATCCCGCCGATCGCGGGCAACTTGGGCAGCAGGGGGATGGCGTAGCCGATCGCCAGCGACGCGCCGATGCCCAGCGCCACGCCCATCAGCCCGCCGATGGCGCTCAGCACGCTGGTCTCGACGAGGAACTGCCAGATGATGTGCCGGCGCGTGGCGCCCAGCGCCCGCCGGATGCCGATCTCCCGCGTCCGCTCCGTGACCGACGCGAGCATGATGTTCATGATGCCGATGCCGCCGACCAGGAGCGCGATCCCCGCGATGAAGCCCAGCACCAGCGTCCAGGTCAGCGCCGTCTTGCGGGCCGACTCAAGCAGTTCGTAGGGCACGATCAGCGCGATGTCCGTGAGGTTGGGGTGCCGCGCTTCCATCAGCCGTCGCAGGCGCGCCGCGTCCGTCAGCACCGAGTCGCGTGAGCCCGAGGAGATGTAGACCTCCTCGATCTGGACCTCGTTGGCCTGGAACGAGCCCGACGTTCGGCGCATCACCAGGTCGCCGAAGGAGCCCTCCGCCGCCGTGATCGGGATATGCACATCGAGGTTGATGTCGCGCCCCACCAGCGCCGCGCCCGCCCCGCCCGAAAGGCCGATCGGCGCCAGCACGCCGACCACCGTCACGACCTTCTCATCGATGCGGAACGTCGCGCCCAAGGGGTCCTCGAACGGGAACAACTTGTCCGCCACCTCGCGCCCGATCACCGCCACCATCGCCCGCTCGGCCAGGTCCTCCGGCGTGATGTACCGCCCCCGCGCCACCCGCAGGTTCGCCAGCGTCTGCAGTTTCGGCGTGGTGCCGAACGCCTGGCTCTGCAGCCGGCGGTCGTCGCGCAGAACCTGGCTGCCCACCGCCTTGAGCGGCACGATCGTCTCCGCGTCCTTGAAGTTCTCCTGGATCGCCCGCAGGTCGTCCCGCGTCAGCCCGAAACGGCTTGAGAACGAGCGCTGCTGGCCGCCCGCCTGCTGGCTCTCGGGCGGCTTCTGCGAACGCACGATGATGTTCCGCGCGCCGAGCGCCTCAATCTGCTCCAGCGCCTGCTGCTTCGAGCCCTCGCCGATGCTCACCATCGTGATCACCGCCGACACGCCCAGGATGATGCCCAGCGCCGTCAGGAACGAGCGCAGAAGGTGAAGCCGCAGGTTCTTCAGGCCCAGCCGCGCCGTCTCGAGGAAGAATCGCATGAACCGCCTTCGTGTCAGGACCGGCCCAACGCCGACCGGGTACCGTGTGGACGATGTCCGATCCTACACGCGACCAGACCCGCGCTGATACCGGCGGGCCCCGCCCCGGGATGCCGGCTGTCCGCGTCGCGTCCGAACTCGAGCACGGCCCGGGCTGGATCTTCACCGTCGAGTTCGCCTCCCCCGAATCACCCCAAACCCCCCTGCGCCGGGAACTCACCCTTTCCTGGGCCGATCACGAGCGATGGACCGGCGGCGCCCGTCCCCCCTCGGAAGTCGCAGCCCGAGTGGCGCTCTTCGCCGCCCGGCGCGGCCTGCTCCCGCGCCTCGGCCCCCGGTTCGACGCCTCCACCGTCCGCCGCCTCGACCCCGACCTCGAGCCCGCCCTCGCGGACTGGGCTCAGGACGCCGGCTGGTCCTGAGTGGACCCGGCCCCGCCCCCGGACGGCGCCTCCTCGCGGACGCCGAACTCCGTCACGCCGTACCGCGCCTTCAGCGCGTCGAACGTGTAAGGCCAGTCGCTCACCCCCTGCACCGCCTCGCGCGCGGCGACCTGTTCGATCAACGCGACGTTGTCCCGGAACGCCTCTCGCGTCAGCGGACGGCGGCCCTCGATCTCCACCAGCGCGACCGTCATCGACCCGTCCACCGGGATCACCAGCAGGCGGTCGCTCAGCGGAGCGTCGGCGATCGAGCGCGTCGGGTCCAGCCGGCGCGCGGCCTCGGCCACCGCCCTGCGGAACTCCGGAACGTCCAACTCCCGGGGAAGCGAAGCCACCATCCGCTCCGTCACCACGCCGCCGACCATCTCCGCCCGCAGGTCGTCGGCGATGGCGCGAACGCCCTCGGCCAGCGCCCGCCGGCGCAGCGCGTCGGCCTGCGCCTTGAGCGACTCGTACGCACGCAGACGCTTGAGGTCCTGCACCACCGTCTCTCGAACCTCGTCCACCGAACGGGGCGGACCCTCGGGCCGCGCCGCCATGATCCGGAAGTAGTACATGTTCCCCACCGGATCCCGCGCCGCCCGACGGTTCAGCAGGCCGACCTGAGGCCCGCGCGCCGTCTCGCCCCCGATCTCCTGCACCTCGGGGATGATCAGCGGGAACGGCACCAGACGCGCGCCGATGGCGAACTGCGTCCGGCCGATCGTCTGGTTCGAGAGCCCCGGCGTGTCGAGCCACACGTCGCGCCGCTGCACCGCCGGCGCCAGCAGCGTGCCCGTCCGACGCTCCACCGCCTCGCCCACCTCGAACGCGATCAGTTCCAAATCCCGGACCTGCGAGCGCCAGTCCTCCGGCAGTTGATGCGACCGCCCGCGCAGGGGGAACTTCCGCTCCTCCTCAACGGCCGCGGCCTGGATGATCTGGTCCGCCTCCCGCATCAGGATCTCGACCTGCTCGTCACGGATCGCCCGCTCGACGTTCCCGCGCTCCGCGTCGAACTCGCCCGGGTATCGCGTGCGGTCGCCCTGCCAGCGCTTGCGGACTTCGATGGGGTCCGGCTGCACCGCGCCCGCCAGCCGCAGGCGCTCAACGGCGATCCAGCGCAGTTGAATCGCCGCATTGAGCCGGTAGCCGAACCCGAACTCGCCCTGCCCGCGGACGACGTCCTTGTACTTCTCAAAGTGCGCGAGGATCTCCTCCTCGGTGGGCTCCGAAACGCCCTCGACGACCTCGGGCCTCAGCACGGCGACGTTGACCTGCGCCTCATCGAACAACTCGAGCGCCAGGAGTTGCGCCTCGGCCTCCGACAGCCGGCCCGCGCCCGTGTACGTGCTGAGCATGCGCACCACGCCGCGCCACTCGGCCAGCGCCTCGTACGCCGCGTCGGCGCCGATGCGCTGGATGATCACGTCCCGGTCCTGGGGCGAGAGGTAGGTGTTGAGCACCTCGGCGCCGTCCGTGGGGCCGCCGACGAACCCGCCCTCGCGCGCCGCGTGCAGCAGCATCAACCAGTGCTGCACGGGGTTTTCCTTCCGGTCGATGAACCCCGAGAGGATGTTGAGGTTCTCGTAGAGTTGAACCTTCGCCGAGGCGCTCCCGTACTCTCTCGCCCGAACGACGTGGTCGCCGATGCGCACCACTTTCGGGTTCTGCATGCCCCCGCCCTGGGTCAGGGCCGTGGGCAGCAGGAACGCCACCATCAGGAAGCACCCGCCGACGACGAGGATGATCTTGTTGTACTTGCGGAGGAACTTGAGCATGGACGCTCCGCACGGTCCGCGCGTGGACGGTCGGCTCGCCGCCGTCCCCGCGCGGATCGGTCGCGTGGTTTAGGGGTAGAACTCGACGATCAGGTTCGTGTTCACGTCGAAGGGGATCTGGTCCGACGTCGGCAGCGCGACGACCGAGATCGTCAACTCCGAGGGATTGACCTCGATCCACTGCGGCACGATGTGGCCGACCATCGACTCCATCGCGTCGCGGGCCATCGGCTGCACCTTCGCCTTCAGCGTGATCTTGTCGTTCAAGCCCACCTGGAACGAAGGACGGTCCACCTTGCGGCCGTTCACCATCACGTGCCCGTGCGCCACCAACTGACGCGCCGCCCAGATCGAACGCGCGAAGCCCGCGCGGCGGACCACGTTGTCCAGACGACGCTCGAGCAACTGCAGCAGCAGTTCGCCCGTGTTGCCCGGACGGCGGCTCGCCTCCGCCAGGTAGCGGCGGAACTGGCGCTCCAGCACGTTGTAGTGGTAACGCAGTTTCTGCTTCTCATTCAGACGCAGGCCGTAGTCCCGCAGGCGGCGCCCGCGATAGCCGTGCATGCCCGGCGGATTCAACTGGCGCTTGGCCGTGTGCTTCGGAAGATCAGCGATCGGAACGCCGACCTTGCGCGACAGTTTGACCTTCGGTCCGAGGTATCGTGCCATCTGGCTTCTCCGTCTCCCCGATCCCATTCGATCGAGGGGGCCCCGCGCGGCGGAGCGATCCGGCAGGTGCCCGCGACTGCGGCCCGCCTAGGTTGATCCGGTCTGTCCTCACCATGGCCACCAATTGGTCCGTGGGGGGCGGTTAGTAAAGCGGGCATGCCGCCCCCGGTCAAACGCCCACAACCGCGCCGCCCCGAATCGCCCGCCGCCTCCACGAATCCGCGCGGACGCCGCCCCGCCCTTCTATGATCGCGGCGCAAAGGCCCACCCGCCCCCAACGGATGACGTTCCAAACCCCCGAAAACGACCGTCTCCTCTCCCTCCCCGTCCTCCGGGGCGGGCCCGCGCACCCGGCGGTCGAGCCCGCCGAAGCCCGCGAAGCCAAGGAAAAATGCGGCGTGTTCGGCGTCTGGGGCGTCCCCGACGGCGCCCACCGCTCCTATCTCGCCCTTTTCGCCCAGCAGCATCGGGGGCAGGAATCCGCCGGAATCGCCGTCTCCGACGGGCGAAAACTCGCCGCCCAGACCGGCATGGGCCTCGTCTCCGAGGTCTTCAGCGGCCGGGCGCTCCGGGACTTGGAAGGCGACCGCTGCCGCGGCGCCATTGGGCACAACCGCTACTCCACCGCCGGCGGCTCGCTCACCTGCAACGCCCAGCCGCTCCTTGAGCAGTACGTGGACGGACAGGTCGCCGTCGCCCACAACGGCAACCTCGTCAACGCCGAGGCCCTCCGCCGCCTGTACGAAGAGAACGGGCACATCTTCCACACCACCAGCGACACCGAGGTCGTTGTCCACCTGCTGGCCTCCCCCCGCCAGCAGCGCACGCCCGACCCCCTCGCCGCGACCCTCCGCCGACTCCAGGGCGCCTTCAGCATCCTGTTCCTGTTCCCCGACCGCATCGAAGCGGCGCGCGACCCCTGGGGCTGGCGCCCGCTGGCGCTGGGGACCACGCACGACGGCCGACCATGCGTCGCGAGCGAAACCGTCGCGCTCGACGCCATCGGCGCCACCTTCGATCGCGAGGTCGAGCCGGGCGAGATCGTCACCCTCTCCGACGCCGGCGTGACCTCACGACGATTCAGCGACCCCGCCGAGCGCCCGGCCCTCTGCGTCTTCGAGCACGTCTACTTCGCAGGCCCCGCCAGCGTCATTTTCGGCCAGACCGTCCAGGTCGTCCGCGAGCGCCTCGGCGAGCAACTCGCCCGCGAGGCCCCGCCGCCCAAGGGCGCCGACTTCGTCATGCCCATGCCCGACTCCGGACGCTCCGCCGCCAGCGGCTACGCCCGCGCCAGTTCCCTCAACTACCGCGAGGGCATCGTCCCCAACCGCTACGTCGGACGCACCTTCATCAAGCCGACACAGGGCGAACGCAACGCCGCCGTCCGACTCAAACTCAACGTCGTCCGAGAAATCGTCGAGGGCAAGAGCATCATCGTCGTGGACGACTCCATCGTCCGCGGCACCACCACCCGCGCCAAGATGGAGCAACTCCGCGCCGCCGGCGCACGCGAGATCCACCTCCGCATCTCCTGCCCGCCCATCCGTCACCCCTGCTACTTCGGCGTGGACTTCGCAGAGCGCAGCCAACTCATCGCCCACAACCGCACCGTCGATCAAGTCCGCGAGTTCGTCGGCGTCGACAGTCTCGCCTACCTCTCCCTCGACGGCCTGCTGCAATGCGTCGCCACCCGCCAGCGCCCCGCCGAGCACTACTGCACCGCCTGCTATTCCGGCGACTACCGCATCGACATCGACCACCCCACGGCACACGAGGCCCTCGAGCCCCGGCAGATGTCCTGGTTCTGACGACGACCCCCTCATCCCGGCGTCCGGCCCCTCCGTGCCCTCCCCCGAAGGCAGGATTTGCGCTCGGAGCCGCCTTTCCGTTCGAGAAGACCGCCGGAGCCGCCCGATAAGACCCTGCGGCCGCCCATGGACGGGTCGGCGCGGAGGTCATGCCCGTGGCGGAGCCCGGCGGCAAGCCCAGACAACCAGCCAGCCCACAGCCCGGTCCCGCCGCGCCCGCGTCGCCGCGGCTCCGCGACCTCTGGCAGGCGCCGACGCTCATCGTGGGCGCGGGCCTGCTCGTCCCCGGACTCGCCGCCGCGCTGTCCGCCCGTCCACCGTTCGACATGTCCGCCGCCCTGGACCGGGCCGAAACCCTCCTGCACGCCGGCCAGGCGCAGGAGGCCCTCTCCCACCTCAACGCCGAACCGCTCTCCCACCTCAACGCGCCGACAACCTCGCTCGAACAGCGCCGGCACTTCCACCTCCTGCTGGCCGACGCCCTCGACGCCGCCCAACGCCAGCACGGCCTGCCGCACCCGGAGAACAACCGGCGCATCGTCGAGGAGTACGAGCGTGTCGAGGCCATGGGCCACCCGCTCGACGCAGAACGCATCGACCGCACCGCCCGCGCGCTCGCCGGGCTCAAGCGACACGACGAAGCCCTTCGGCGCGTCGGCTCCCTCTCCGATGAGGAAGGCCCGCGACGCATCGCGCTCCGCAAGCACGTCGCACGGTCGATGCTCGACGGCGTCCACATCGACCCCGCTCATCCCCCGCCGGAGCGCTCCCTGCAGGACGTCATCGACGTGCTCGGGGCCCTCACCGCGGACCCCGCCGCCACCGACCTCGACCGCCTCTGGGCGGTCGCCCGACAGGCCGAACTGCGCATCCGCGCCGGCTACCCCGCCGCCGCGATCGACCACCTCCTGCCCGCCCTCCACCGCCTTCAGCAACTCGAAGGCCACGAGGCGGGGGAACTCTTCGGCCTCCTGGGCCGCTCGTACTTCGACCTGGGCCAGGTCGCCGAGGCCGAGAAGCACCTCGCCCGCGCCGAAGCCCTCCTCGACAACGGCAGCGACGACAAGGGCCGCGTGCAACTCATGCTCGCCCGCTGCTCGTCGATGCGGGGCGAGCGTGAGGAATCGCGCGAGCGCTTCGCGGGCGCCGTCGCCGATTTCGGCTCCAGTGACATCGCGCCCGAGGCGCTCCTGGGGCTCGCCGAGGCCGAGGCCGCGCTCGGCGCCTTCGACCGCGCCCTCGACGCCTACACCGCGCTCCTGGACGTGATGGAGCAGCGCGCCCTGGCCGACGACGACCTGCGCGAGCGCCTCAACGGCAGTCTCCGCGACCGCACGGAAGACCGCACCGCCGCCGGCGAGGCCGAACTCGCCCTGCGTTTCGCCGCCCTCGGCGAGCGCCTGCACCGCGCCGGCAAGACCCCCGCATGGACGCTCCTGGCCCTCGCCGAGAACAACCGCGCCATCGGCGAGCGCCTCTACGCCGGCATCCTCAACCCTTCCGGCGAAGTGGTCTGGGAGCACGTGGACCCGGTCACACGCGCGCAGATCCGACGCGCGTTCGGACAGGCCGCCTCACGCTTCCGCGAGCACGCCCGCTCCATGATCGGCCAGGACGAGGACGCCTACGGGCGCTCCCTCTGGGCCGCCGGAGAGTGCTTCGACCGCGCGGGCGACCTCGACATGGCCATCGCCGCGTTCAGCGAGTACGCCTCGGGCCGGCCCAACGACGCCCGCCGGTTCGGCGCCCGCTTCCGCCTCGCTCAATCACACCAGGCGCGGGGCGACTTCGTCGTCGCGGCCGACCTCTACCGCGGCCTCATCCGAGAAGACCCCTCCTCGGGCGAACGCTTCCGCTCCATCGTCCCGCTCGTGCAGTGCCTCCTGGCCGACCAGGACCCCGGCAACGACGCCGAGGGCGAGACCATGCTCATCTCGATGCTCTCCGGAGGCATGTCCCCCGAAGCGCCCGAGTTCCGGCTCGCCCTCAACGAACTCGGCGGGCTCTACTAC
>JACVCK010000109.1 GCA_016742055.1 Phycisphaerales bacterium | reverse complement strand
AGCCGGAAGTCCAGCACGTGCGGGATCACGTGCACTGGAGGATGGTCGGGGATGAGCGCGTTGATCCGCTCGGGAGGCAGCGCCAGCACGTCGGCCCGGTCGATGCGAACCGGCGCGCCCGCCACGCGGTCGAACGCGACGCGCTTGCTCAGCAGGTCGAACGCCAGGCCGACCGCCGTCGCCACCGCCAGCGTCGCCCACGCACGCGGCGACCGCCAGGCGCTGTGCGCCGCCGAACCCGATGACGAGGGCGCCGGGGTGTCGCTCACGAGCGATGGTAGGAATGGTGCTCGAGTTGACGCGCCGCCTCGATGGACAACTTGGCCCACGGCTTGGCGTCGAGGCGGGCCTTGCCGATGGGCTGGCCCGTCACCTCGCACACGCCGTAGGTCCCGTTGTCGATGCGCTCAAGCGCGGCGTCGATCTCCACCAGCAGTTTGCGCTGCGAGGCCGCGAGGTCGAGCGAGAGCGTCTGGTCGTAGACGTCCGAGCCCTGATCGGCCATGTGCTGCGGCAGGTGGGAGAGCGAGCCGCTTCCCCCGCCGGTGAGCGCCTCGGTCTCCATGCTCGACACGTCGCCCGCGATCTCCGCGCGCTTGCGGATCAGAAGGTCGCGGTACTCCTTCATCTCGGCCTTGCCCAGCGGGGACTTGGTCAGCCGCTTCTTCTCGCTCTGCGACGTCTCCGCCGCCTGCGCCTTGTGCTGCACGGGCGCCAGGCCCGCCGCCGCGGCCAGGCGCTTGGCCGCCGCCTGCGCGTCGGCCAGCAGCGGCGGCGCGGCTCGCGTGGGCTTGGGCGGCTCCTTGGATTTCTTCCCGCCGGTGGACGGGGTCTTCGCACCGCCCGCGGGCTTCGTCCCGCCGGCCTTGGCGGGCGCGGGCGCCTTGGCGGGCGGCGTCTTCGCGCCGGCGCCGCCCTTGGGAGCGGGGACCGGCTTGGTTGGGGCGGGGGCCTTCGCTGATTTCTCCGGCGCGCTGGGCTTGGCGCCGGGCTTCGCGGGAGCCGCGGCCTTGCCCTTGGGCGCCGGGGGTGGCGTCTTCGTGCCTGGCTTGGACGGCGGCGCCTTCGACGCGGGCGCACCCGGCGCCGCTTTGCCGCCCTTGACCGGGGTCTTCGCGCTCTTGGACGGAGCGGGCGCGCCCTTGGCGGGCGCCGCCGCGCCCTTGGTCGGCGCGGGCGCAACCTTTGCAGGAGCAGGCGCTGCCTTTGCGGGGGCGCCCTTCGTGCCCGTCGGCTTGCCGGTCGGCTTTGCGAGTTGCTTGGCGGGCGGCGCGGGCTTGGGAGTCGGCTTCTTGGCGGGCTCGGGAGCGGGTTTCTTCGCGAGGGCCGCGGGCTTCGCGGACGGCTTGGGCGCCGGCGCCTTTTCGGCCTGCTTGGCCTTGGGCTTGGGCTTGGGTTCGGGGGCGCGCGTCGGCTTGGAGGCGGGCTTGGTGGGGCCCGACTTTGGCTTGACCGGCTTCTTCGGCGCTGCTTTCGCCACCGTGGAATGTCTCCGAGCGCGATCGGGCCGAGGGTCCGGAACCGCGGGCGGGGGTCCGCACGAGGGGGTCCGACGAACGAAGGGAGGAAGATAGCGATGACAACGCCCCGGGTCAAAGCATTGGGCCACCTCGAACCGGCGCCCCGACACCTAGTGCGTCGCGACCGCGCAACGGCGCCGCACGCTCAACCGGCGGTGGTGGGGCGGAGCCGTCCGCGCGACGGTTCGCCCGCCTCCGGCTTCTCGCTCGGCACGGCCCGCGACGCCGGCGTGGGCTCCGCCGCCTCCGCGTACACGCCGAGTTTCCGGAAGCGCTCGTACCGGCGCGCCGGCAGGTTCGCCGGCTTGAAGCGCTTGAGTTCACGCAGGCGGTCGGTGATCCACGTCTGCAGGTTCTGCGCCGCCGCCTTGGGGTCGCGGTGCGCGCCGCCCGCCGGCTCCGTGATGACATCGTCCACGATGCCCAGCGAGAGGTTGTCGGCGGCGGTGAGTTTGAGCGCCTTGGCTGCGGCGGAGTTGGTCTCGGCGTTGGCCGTCTTCCAGAGAATCGCGGCGCAGCCCTCGGGGCTGATGACCGAGTAGTACGCGTACTCGAGCATCGCCACGCGGTCCGCGACGGCGATGCCCAGCGCCCCGCCCGATCCGCCCTCGCCAATCACGACGCTCACGATCGGCGTCTGCAGTCGCGACATCTCGAGCATGTTGACCGCGATGGCCTCGGCCTGGCCGCGTTGCTCGGCGCCCAGGCCTGGATAGGCGCCGGGCGTGTCCACCAGCGTGACGATGGGCAGGCCAAACTTTTCCGCCAAGCGCATCTTGGCGAGCGCCTTCCGGTAGCCCTCGGGGTGGGCGCAGCCGAAGTGGCACTGGATTTTCTCGTTGGTGTCGCGCCCCTTGTGGTGCCCCACGATGAGCACCCGGAACGAGCCGATCCGCGCAAAGCCGGTGATGATCGCCGGGTCGTCGCCGAAGCGCCGGTCCCCGTGCAGTTCGCAGAAGTCCTTGCAGATCAGGTCGATGTAGTCCCGCGACTGCGGGCGCTTGGGGTGGCGCGCCACGCGCACGATGTCCCAGGGGCTCAGGTTGCGGTAGATGTCCCCGAGGCGCTCGGCGTATTCCGCCTTCGCCGCGTCGAGGGTGGTTCGGTCGTCCTCGGGCCCGAGCAGGGCCTCGAGGGCCTGAATCTTCCGCTCCAGTTCGTGGAGCGGCTTCTCGCACTCAAGGACGTGGGGCAGCGCCATGGGCGGTGGTGTTCCTTATGGAAAGGGCGCCGGGAGATCGATGCCGGGGGCCCGGAGTTTACCCCGGAGCAGGCCCGGCCGACCGCCGGACGCCCGAGTGGCCCGGCAGACCCCCTATACGCGGAGCGACCCCGGTCTGGCGCCGGGATTGCGGAAAGACCCGCATGTTCATCCGCGAACTCGCCAACGCCGACGCCCTCCCGGCCCTTGAGGCCACGGTGCGGTTCGCGGGGGCCAGACAGAAGATCCTCGCTCACAACATCGCGAACGCCGACACCCCCGACTTCGTGCAGAAGGACGTCGCGCCTGCGGACTTTCAGCGACTGCTGTCGTCCGCCGTGGACCGGCGGCGTGATCGCTGGGGCGGGCATCGGGGCGACCTCGAGTGGACCCAGACCCGCGCCATCCGCGCCGATGACCACGGGGGGTTCCGCCTGGAGCCCGTCGAGCCCCGGCGCGGCCTGATGTTCCACGACCGCAACAACCGCGACGTCGAACGCCTCATGCAGGACATGGTCGAGAACGTCGGCCAGCATCGCGTCGCCACCGAACTGCTCCGCTCCCGATACGCCATCCTCGGCACGGCGATTGCGGGCCGAGTCTGACGGCCACCGCACGCCACGCCCCACCCTAAGAACCCATGTACGGATCACTCGACATCTCGGTCAGCGGCATGACGGCCCAGCGGACGCGCCTCGAAGTCATCGCCGCGAACATCGCCAACGCCGACGCCGTCGTGGACGCCTCGGGCCAGCCCAACCCCTTCCGCCGGCGCATCGCGCACCTGGCCTCGGGCGACCCCACCGCCTCCACGCGCGACGCCCGCGCCGGCGGCGTCCACGTCGCCGAGATCGAACTGGATCCGGCCCCGTTCCGCCCTGTCTACGACCCCACCAGCCCCCTCGCCCGCCCCGCGGGCGACCCTCAGGCCGGGTATGTCCTGTACCCCAACATCGATCCCATGATCGAGCAGGTCAACGCCCTGGAGGCGGCCAGGGCCTACGAAGCCAATATTGCCGCCGCAGAAGCCACCAAGACGATGCTTGGGCAGGCGTTGCGCATTCTCGGGTAATCTTTGCGCGTCGCCCTTGCGCGGCGCTTTGAGGATCAGGTCATGAGCGACCCCTTGGGACTGATCGGAGGAGCCGGCGGCATCAATCCCCTGCACGGCGCGCGACCCGCGACCCCCGGGGGCGGCCAGCCCGTGGACCCTTCCGCGCCCTCTTTTAAGGACCTCCTCCTCGAAAACCTCAATCAGGTCAACAAACTCCAGCAGGACGCCACCGCCGCGATCGAAGACCTCCAGACCGGCCGTCGCGACGACGTCGAGGGCGTCCTGATGGCGACCCAGAAGGCCGACACCGCCTTCCGCATGCTTCTGCAGGTTCGCAACCGCGTGGTCGAGGCCTACGACGAACTCAAGCAGATCCGCGTCTGAACCCCGCCCCGACAGGTGGGGGGTCGTCCGCGGAGGGCGAGAAGCCCGCCGGGCCGATTCAAGGGAAAAGTCGGCGCGGCCCGAACTATGACGAGCGGCCACGGGCTTTCGTCTGGTGGCGCGTGCGCGGAGCGCACGTCGGATCGCATCGGCAAGGAGGCCGAACCCTATGGACCGGCTGGGGCGCTTGTTCGCCCGCATCAGGTCGTCGCTGTCGTCCCTGACCGTCACGCAGAAACTGCTGATCGGCAGTCTCGTGGTCGTCATGGGGATGACGCTCTTCCTTGTCACCCTCTGGACCGCCAAGCCCGCGATGGTGGAACTGCTGCCGATGGACTCCCCTGAGGCGCAGGCCCAGGCCGCGGCGTTCCTCAAGGAGCGCGGCATCCAGCACCGCATGGGCCCGGGGGGCAAGGTCCTCGTGCCCGTGGGCATGCAGAGCGTGCTGTTCGCGCAGTTGGGCCAGGAGGGCCGACTGCCCGACGACACTTCGCTCCTGTTCAGCAATCTCGCCGCCAAGACATCCTGGACCTGGTCCGCTGCGGACAAGAAGCAGTTCGAACTGATCGCGCTGCAGAACGAACTGAGCAAGGTGATCGGCCAGTTCCGGGGGATCCGCAAGGCGTCGGTCATCATCGACGTCCCGGCGCCCTCGGGCCTGGGCATGGCGGCTCGCAAGCCCACGGCGTCGGCGACGGTCTTCACGGCCAGCGGCGGGCCGATCAGTCAGGACACGGTGGACGCCGTGGCGAACCTGATCGCCAGCGCCCGCGCGGGCCTGGAGATCGACAGCGTGCGCGTCATCGACGGCTCCAACAACCAGCAGCGGCGGGCCCGCAACGAGGAACTCTCCGGCGCCAGCACGTACCTGGAGCACGCCGCGAAGGTCGAGGACCGAACGCGCGACCGCCTGCTCTCGCTCCTGGGCTACATCCCGGGCGTGGTGATCGCCGTGAACGCGCAGGTGGACGTGCGGCGCACGGTGTCCGAAACCCAGCGCGTGCTCGAGGCCGGCAAGGGCACGGTCACGGCGCCCAAGCGTGAAACGACCGAAGAGCGGACCGAGTCCGCCCCGATCGCCGGCGCCGAGCCGGGGGTGCGCAGCAACATCGGCCTGGACATCAACCGTCTCGGCGTCACGCAGCAGACCTTCAGCGAGAAGCGCGCCGACGCCGAGATGGAGACGCAGTTCGGGCGCAGCACCGAGCGCGTCGTGGACCCGCGCGGCATGCCGCTGAAGATCAACGCCACGATCAACATCCCCCGGTCGTACTTCGCGGCGCTCTGGCGCGCTGAGAACGCCGGCGCCACGGCCGAGCCCGCCGACGCCGACCTGCAGCCCCTCGCGCAGCGCGAGATGGACCGGATCCGCGCCGATGTGCAGCCGCAGGTGGACTCCTCCGCCGGCGCGCCCGAGGGCGCCGGCGCCGCGGGCGAGGTCGTCGTGTCCATGATCCCCGACCTCCAGCGTCTGATCGGCGGGGGTCTTGAGGGCGCGGCGCAGGCGGGCTCGCTGGGCGGGGTGGCGACGCTTGCGGCGCCGATCACGGGCGCCGTCAAGACGGTCGCGCTGGGCGCGCTGGCCGTGGTCGCGCTGGCGATGATGCTTCTGATGGTGCGCAAGGCCTCGCGTTCCGAGCCCCTGCCCACGCCGGAGGAACTCGTGGGCGTCCCGCCCACGCTGCAGCGCGGGAGCGACGTGGTCGGCGAGGCGGACGAGGCCGACAGCGCCCTGGCGGGCATCGAACTGTCCGACGACCACATCAAGAGCCGCAAACTCCTCGAGCAGGTCGAGGACCTTGTCAAGGCCAACCCCGACGACACGGCGGTCCTGCTGAACCGGTGGATCCAGTCGGACGACTGAGCGGAGATCGGAGCGAGCGCGCATGCCACGGAAGCCCGGCGAAAAACTGCCGACCGACCCCGACAAACTCGACGGCCTCACCAAGGCGGCGATCCTGCTGCTGGGCCTCGACGCCAACACCGCGGGCGAGGTGCTCAAGAAACTCCCGACCGAGTCGGTCGAGCAGGTCACGCGCGAACTGGCCAGTCTTGGTCGCGTGCCGCCCGAGGTGCGCGACGCCGTCGTCGAGGAGTTCTACAACATCTCGATGGCCACCCAGCACATGAACGAGGGCGGCCTCGACTACGCCAAGGTGCTGCTCAAGCAGTCGCTCGACCCCAAACTCGCCGAGAAGATCCTCGGGCAGATCCACACCCAGGTCCGAAAGGCCCCCTTCTCCTTCCTGCAGCGCGCCGAGAGCGAGAACCTCCTCACCTTCATCCAGGAGGAGCACCCCCAGACCATCGCGCTCATCATGTGCCACCTGCCGCACCACAAGGCGTCCGAGATCGTCAGCGGCCTGCCCATGCAGAAGCAGGTCGAGGTCATCAAGCGCATCGCCGACATGGAGCAGACCAACCCCGAGGTCATCCGCGAGGTCGAGAAGGGCCTCGAATCCCGCCTCTCCAACATGATCATGCAGTCGATGGAGCGCGCCGGCGGCGTCCAGTCGGTCGCCGAAATCCTCAACCTCATCGACCGCGCCACCGAGAAGCAGATCATGGAGGGCCTGGAGTCCGAGGACCCCGAACTCGTCGAGCAGATCCGGCGCCTCATGTTCGTCTTCGAGGACATCCTCATGGTGGACGAGAAGGGCATCCAGACCGTCCTCAAGGAGGTCGACAACGACGAACTCGCCCTCGCCCTCAAGACCGCGTCCGAAGACCTCAAGCAGAAAATCTTCAGCAACATGTCCGAACGCGCCAGCCAACTCATCAAGGAGGACATGGAGTTCATGGGCCCCGTCCGCGTCAGCGACGTCGAAGCCGCGCAGCAGCGCATCGTCGACGTCGTCCGCCGCCTCGAGGACGCCGGCGAGATCGTCATCCAGGGCCGCGGCGAAGAGGGCCTGGTCGTCTAAGCGACCCGAAAGGACGGAGCCACCCCTATGGCGGTCATCCGCAGAGCCGACGCCGACACCCTGGCCCGCGAAGCGATCGTGCTGGACCTGGCCGAGATCGGCCTGCAGGCCGAGCGCATGCTCGACCTGGCCCGGCGCGAGGCCGAGCGCGTCGTGGCCGAGGCCCACACCGAGCGCGGGCGCCTGACGGACACCGCCGCAAAGGAGGGCTTCGCCAAGGGCCACGCCGAGGGATTGGTCAAGGGCGTCGCCGAAGGCGCCGCCAAGGGCCAGGCCGAGGCCCGCGCCGCCGCCGCCGCGCGCATCGACGCGCTCCTTCGTCAGTGGTCCGACGGCCTGGGCGCCTTCGAGGGCGCGCGCGACGAGATGCTCGTTCAGTCGCGGACCGACGTCCTCGCGCTCGCGCTCGCCGCCGCACGCAAGATCGTCAAGCGCTCTCTCGCCTGCGACCCAGGCGTGGTGGGGGCCCAGATCGAGGCGTGCGTCGCGCGCGTCGTCGGCGCCTCCCGCATGACCATCGCCGTCCACCCCGAAGACCTCGAGGCCGCCGCCGCGGACGTCCCCGCCATCCTCGAACGGCTCGGCGCCACCGCGCACGCCGCCGTCGTCGCCGACCCTGGCCTCACCCGCGGCTCGTGCGCCGTCCGCACCGCGCGCGGACGCGTTGAGGCCGACATCGAACTCCAACTCCAGCGACTGGTCGAAACCCTCCTGCCCTGCGGCGCCCCGCCCGCCGACGGCCCCGCGCCCACAGATCAGACCGAGGCGCCCGGCTCGGAGCCCGCGCCTTGACCGTCCTCAGCGCCCAGATCGACGCCGTGGAGCGCTTCGAGCCGCTCCGCGTCTCCGGCTCCGTCGGCGCGCTCCGAGGCCTGACGCTCCTGGTGGACGAACTGCCCCTGCCCATCGGCAGTTTCGTCACCGTCCGCAGCGCCGCCGGCGACAAACTCGGCGAGGTCGTCGGCGTGGACGGCGACCGCGCCGTGGTCATGATGCTCGGGCACACCTCCGGCATCCGCTCGGGCGACGCGGTGATCGGAGAGCGCAGCGGCGCCGTCGTGCCCGTAGGACGCCGCCTGCTGGGTCGCGTGATCGACGCCCTGGGCCGCCCGCTCGACGGCAAGGCGCCCCCGACCGACCTGGTCGGCGCGCCGCTGCTGCCGCCCCCGATCTCGCCCCTGCGCCGAAGCCCCATCACCCGCGCGCTGCCCACGGGCGTGCGCGCGATCGACCTCATGACCACCGTGGGGCGCGGGCAGCGCATGGGCATCTTCGCCGGCCCGGGCGTGGGCAAGAGCACGCTCATGGGCTCCGTCGCGCGCCACACCGCCGCCGACGTCAGCGTCGTCGCCCTCATCGGCGAACGCGGGCGCGAGGTCCGCGAGTTCATCGAGCGCTCGCTCGGGGAAAAAGGCCTCGAACGCTCCGTGGTCGTCGTCGCCACCAGCGATGATTCGCCGCTGGTCCGCATCCGCGCCGCCCTCGCCGCCGCGAGCATCGCCGAGCACTTCCGCGATCAGGGCGCCGACGTGATGCTGCTCATGGACTCGATCACCCGCTTCGCGCAGGCCCAGCGCCAGGTGGGCCTGAGCGTCGGCGAGCCGCCCGCCACCAAGGGCTATACGCCCAGCGTGTTCGCCATGCTGCCGCTGCTGCTCGAACGCGCCGGCGCCGTGGAGGGCGGCGGCTCCGTCACCGGCTTCTACGCCATCCTCGTTGAGGGCGACGACATGACCGAGCCCATCGCCGCCGCCGCGCGCGGCCTCCTCGACGGCCACTTGGGCCTGTCCCGCAAACTCGCCCACCAGGC
>JACVCK010000108.1 GCA_016742055.1 Phycisphaerales bacterium | reverse complement strand
CGGCTTCTCCGCGCTCATGCACCGCGCGAAGACGGCCTCGGCGATGGTCGCGGCTGGGACGCCCAGGTCGAGCGCGGAGACGCTGGTCCACTTGCCGGTGCCCTTCTGTCCGGCGGTGTCGAGGACGATGTCGACGAAGGGCTTGCCGGTGGAGGGATCGTTCTGGGCGAGGATGTCGGCGGTGATTTCGACGAGGAAGGAGTCGAGGTCGCCCTTGTTCCATTCGGCGAAGACGGCGGCGATCTCGCGCGGGGGCATCTTGAGGCCGCGGCGGAGCAGGTCGTAGGCCTCGCAGATCATCTGCATGTCGCCGTATTCGATGCCGTTGTGGACCATCTTCACGTAGTGGCCGGCGGACCCGGGGCCGACCTGCGCGGCGCAGGAGTCGGCGTTGGCGGCGCGGACGGGCTTGCCGGCGGAGGCGCCTTCGATGGGTTTGCCGGTGGCGCTGTCGACCTTCGCGGCGATGGCGGTCCAGACGGGCTCGAGGAGTTTCCAGGCGGCCGCGTCGCCGCCGGCCATCAGCGAAGGGCCGAACCGCGCGCCCAGTTCGCCGCCCGACACGCCCGAGCCCACGAACAGGATCCCCTTCGACTTCAGCGCCGCCTCCCGCCGGATCGTGTCTTCCCAGTAGGCGTTGCCGCCGTCCACCACCAGGTCCCCCGCTTCGAGGAACGGCGTGAGCGAATCGATCACCGCGTCCGTCGGCCCCCCCGCCTTCACGAGGATCACGATCCGCCGCGGACGCTTGATCGACCGCACGAAACCCTCCACCGTCGGCGCGCCCACCAGCCCCCCGGGCGTCGCGGGGTTGTCCGCGAGCATCTGGTCCGTGACGGACGTCGTGCGGTTGTAGACGGCGGTGCGGAAACCGTGGTCCGCCATGTTGAGAGCCAGGTTCTGGCCCATCACGGCGAGGCCCACGAGGCCGACATCGGCGACGGCGGGAGGAGGCGGCTGCATCGGCGGTGGTTCCTTGGCGGGGCGTGGACGGCAGTCCGTTCAGGTCTGTCGCAAGGTACCCGGGCCGCAGTCGGTCCGCCGTTAGGAGAATGGCCGGGCTTCACGCGGCGCAGTAGAAAGGTTTGTGTTTGGGTTCTGCTGGGTTGCTTGGAACCACGATTCGGGTAGACTCTTCATCGTTCGCTCGGGCCAATGTCGCCCAAGCGGGTTCTCGATCGGGTTGTCTTTCAAACTTCGGAGATGTGTTCCATGCGTGCTGCCCCTGTCCTCGCGAGCGTCGCCGCCACGCTCATCGCCGCCTCATCCGGCCTCGCGGCCAACATCGTCATTAACCCCACCTCTGGCGATCTGGTCAGCGGCATCACGGTCAACTCGACCGCGGCTTCCGCCAAGATGAAGGCCAGCAACACGAACTGGGACATGTCCCTCTCGCCCACGACGTCCACTTCGGGCTCGTTCCCGAGCTTCCTCAGCCGGAACGTCAGCAACTCCATGGGCACGCTGACTGCGGCGTGGAACTTCACGCTCGCGTTCACCGCATCGGTCGGCTACGAGTTGACGATGACCAGCGCGGCGGACGCAACCACCGGCACGATCACGTGGCGGATGGGCGACGCCCAGATCAACGGCGTCTCGGCTGAGACGCTCGGCGGTGAGAACGCCCTGCGCAGTTTCAACTTCATCCGCCTCCACGCCCGCGCTTCCGGCACGGGTCAGGAAATGGTCTTCTCCAACCTCGCCCTCGACATCGCGACGCAGGGCGTGTTCTTGGCGGATACGGTCACTCCGACGGTTGGCGCTCGTTCGTCGATCAACGGCGACGGCGGCGCAGGATTCGCGTACCAGGACATCCTCTCGGACGTCGACCTTTCTCAACTGAACTGGGCGCTGACCGGCACGTTTGAAACCAACGTCGCCACCAACAGCGAGACGCTCCGCTTCCAGATCGACATGCTGAACGCGGACTTCGCGCTCCAGACGACGATCATCCCCCTCCCCACCGGCGCCGGCCTGGCCATCGCCGGCCTCCTCGCCGTCGGCGCCCGACGCCGCCGCGCCCTCTGATTCCTGAACTTCAGCGACTCGCGCCAATGTGCGTCCAAGGGTCGGAGCCGACGGCTCCGACCCTTTTTCGTGCGCCCGCCGGTACGATGCACGCCTCATGGCCACCCGCAAAAAACCGGCGACCCGACGCGCCCAGAGAGCCCTCCATCGCGACGAAGAAGCCGCGTTCCTCGCCCGAACCGACGACGCCCTCGCCGACGACGCACGCACCGCACGCATCATGCGCGAGTTCCTCCGCGGGTTCGACCAACTCCGCGGCCTCGGGCCCGCCGTCACCGTCTTCGGCTCCGCACGATTCGGCGACGGACACGAGCACTACGAACTCGCCAGACGCACCGGACAACGGCTTGCCGAGGCCGGATTCACCGTCATCACCGGCGGAGGCCCCGGCGTCATGGAGGCCGCCAACCGAGGCGCCCGCGAGGCCGGCGGCGTCAGCATCGGCTGCAACATCCGACTCCCGCACGAGCAGGACCCGAACCCCTACGTCGACCGCTTCATCGAGTTTGAATACTTCTTCGTCCGCAAGGTCATGCTCGTCAAGTACTCCTCCGCGTTCGTCGTCATGCCCGGCGGGCTCGGCACGCTCGACGAAGCGTTCGAGGTCGCCACCCTCGTGCAGACCGGCAAGGTCCGACAATTCCCCCTCGTCACGATGGGCATGAGTTTCTGGGGCGGCCTCCTCAAGCACCTCGACGAAACCATCGTCGGGTCCGGCGCCGCGTCCAGGGGCGAGATCCAACTGGGTCTGCGCACCGACTCGCCCGAAGAGGCCGCGGCGTTCATTTACGCGAACGTCCCCGAGCCCCCCGCGCCCCGCCGCCGTCGCCCACGCTCCAAGGCCCGCCCCGCCCGCGCGCCTTCGCGACGGCGATCTCGATGACGCGGCGCACCTCCGGCGGCGTGGCGTCCGGCCCGCGCCGGTGCGCTTCTTCCAGGACCGCGATCGCCATGTCCGGCTTGGACTTGGCCTTGATCGCCGCGCGGATCACCCCTTGAGGATCGCCCGCCCGGCGCAGCCGCGCCGATGCGCCCCGGCCCGCCGCCTTCTCGTACACCCGCGCGAAGCCCCAGCCGTACAGGCAGCGCTCGATGTCCCGCGCCGGCAGCCGCACGATGTGCGCATCCGCCGGCCGCCGCCCCAGCATCGACTCCGCCACCCCCGCGTACGACGCCCCGGCCTCGTCGCCGTCCACCAGCAGGACCCAGCCGATGCCCAGCATGTCCGCCAGGCGCACCATCGCGTCCAGCCCCGCCTGCGCAAACTCCACGCACTGCACCCCCTCCACGCGAAGGTCCACCCCCAGCAGGTGCGCGAACTCCGGCAGCAGCCACGCCTCGCTCTCGCCCTCCACCAGCAGCCAGCACCGACTCAACAGCGCCCCCGCACGCGTGCGCCGGATGTGGTGCGCGATCCGGCGCGACTGCGCCCCGCTCAGCGACCCCACGTTCACCGAACGCACCGTCGCCACACCGCCCACCGTCTCCACGCGGCGCAGCGTCTCAAGCCCGACCCACGAAATCAGTTCCGCCGAGTGCGAGTGCACGATCCGCTGACCGGGCAGCCCGCCCACGATCGCCGCCAGCGCCGCCAGCCAACGCGGATGCAGACCGGCGCCGATGTTGTCCAGCAGAAGAATCGGCGACGCGTCCGGCTCGCTCGGCCTCGAACGAGCCACCTCGCACAGCACGCCGATCGCCATCAGCAGCGCCGCGGCCCGGGGATCCTCCGGATCGCGCACCAGGTCGATCGTCTCCAGCGCCGGCATGGGGATCGGCCCCACCCGCGCGCCCAGCGCCTCCCCCGTCGGCGCCGTCTCGCCCGGCGACGCCCGCTCCGCCCAATCCACCACGAACGCTCGCAACGCCCCCAGCGCCCCCGCAACGTCCGACGCCGACGCCGCAGACCCAAGCGCCGCGATCCGACGAACCTCCGACACCAGACGCGACGCCGCATCGTCCGCCGGCGCCGGCCCCGGCGCGGCGCCCGGCTCGCGCAGCGCGGCGCGGAAACTCTCCGGATCCAGGAAGAACGACGGCGCCGACCGGCGCAGCGCCCCCAGCGCCGCTTCACCCAGCGCCTCCTCGCGCCCGCCCCGAACAAGCAGCGCCTCCGCCCGCGCCCCGCCGGCGCCCAACTCGCCACGCACCCGCACATGCAGCGCAGACTCGTCCGCATCCACAACGCCCGCCAGCGCCGACGGCCACCCCACGCCCGGCGTCCGCTCCAGCGCCAGATCGATCGACAACGCACGCGCACGCGCCCCGCTCCGGCCGCAGTGAAAGTCCTGCTCCGCGATCTCCACCAATCCATCCCGCGGCGCCGCGCCGAGCACCCGATCGACCGCCAGCATCAGCGTCGAGCAACCCGCGCCGCTCTCCCCGATGAGCATCGCGTTGCCATCCACGGCCAGATCGGCCGCGCGGAGCGCCCGGAAGTCTCGGATTGCAACGGACCGAACCCGCATCGGCGCCCAGCATCCCATGAAGCCGTTCCCGCCGCACCCCGGCTACCATGTCCGCCCGCGGGGCGGTAGCTCAATTGGGAGAGCACTAGCTTTGCAAGCTAGGGGTTGCCGGTTCGATCCCGGTCCGCTCCATTCGGTGGTCACGGGCGACGCGGGCCGCGGGTCCGCCCGCCCCCCAGAACCTCGTCCGCCGCAGCGCGGAGGAGAGCCCCCGTGTCGAAACGCTCGGAGTCGGAAGCCCGCCGACGATCACGCATCGTCCGGCTCATCTCCTTCCTCGTCGTCAACTCCATCTTCACCGCCGTGCTCGTCGTCGTCGCCTTCTTCTACGGCTGGTCCAGCGTGTCCCGGAACCTGCCCGACCTGCGCGGCTGGCACCTGGACGCGCCCCCCTCCGAGTTCCGCGCCCGCGACGAGAGCCGACGCTTCACCTTCGCCGACCTCCTCGCCAGAGAAGACCGCGCCTTCGCCGAACTCGCCGCATTCATCCGCGAGGACTGGACCGACGAGCAGCCCTCCGGACTCTCCCGCTACCGCCCCGACTCCGTCAGCAACCCCGACGCCATCCTCCCACGCAACTGGAACAGGACCTTCGTGTTCGAGCACGACGCCCCCATCGGCGGCGCCCTCCTGCTCCACGGCCTCAGCGACTCGCCCTACTCCCTCCGCGCCATCGGCGAACGCCTTCACAAGGAGGGCTACACCGTCATCGGCCTGCGCATCCCCGGGCACGGCACCTGCCCCGCCGCGCTCGCCGAAGCACGATGGCAGGACTGGGCAGCCGCCGTGCGCATCGCCATGCGCGGCCTGCGCGACAAAGTCCCCTCGTCCTCCCCCCTCGTCCTCGTCGGCTTCTCCAACGGCGGCGCGCTCGCCGTCGATTACGCCATCTCCGCAATGGACGACCCCGCCCTTCCACAGCCCGCCGCCATCACGCTCTTCGCGCCCATGATCGGCATCACCGCGCTCGCCGAGATCACCGCGCTCTACCCCGTCGCCGCACGCATCTCCGGGCAGGAAAAGATCGCCTGGTCGCGCATCCAGCCCGAGATCGAGCCCTTCCGCTACTCCTCCTGGCCCACCAACGGCAGTCTCCAGGCCTGGCGCATGACCCAGCGCGTCGAGCGAGGCCTGGCGCGCCTCCAGCGCGAAGCGCGCATGGACCGCTTCCCACCCGTCTACACCGTCCAGAGCGTCGTGGACGCCACCGTCCAGGTCCCCCGACTCATCGAACGCCTCTTCGACCGCCTCCCCCCCGGCAAGAGCGAACTCCTGCTCTTCGACGTCAACCGCAAGGCTTGGCTCGAAGAACTCATCAGTTTCGACTTCGAACAGGGCGTCCGCCCGCGCCTCTCACGCCCCGACCTGCCCTTCACCCTCTCATTCGTCACCAACGTCGACGAAAACTCCCTCGAAGTCGAACTCCGCACCCGACGCGCCGGAGAACTCACCCGCGAGCCCCTCGGCCTCGCGTGGCCCGACGAGATCTTCTCCATGTCCCACGCCTCGCCCCCCATCCCCGCCGACGATCCCATCCTCGGAACCGCCGCCGCCACCGAGGGCGTCGGCCTGCCCCTGGGCTCGCTCTCGCTCCGCGGCGAGAGCGGCGTCCTGGCCATCGCCGACGCCTCGCTCGTCCGCCTGCGCCACAACCCCTTCTACGAATTCACCGAAGACCGCGTGATCGAATGGCTCCGGCGCACGCTGCAGCCGGCCGCCCCGGCTCCTCCGAATCCCGCGGATCCCCCGCCCCCCGCGAACTGACCGCCTCAGCCGCGCGCCATCGCCGCCGCTTCGAGCCGGTCCGGCGCCTCGTACGCCAGCCCGAACACCGTCGCGTTGAACATCTCGAGCGTGCAGTCCTCCTGGCGCACCAGCCCCGCCGCGGGCAGCCGGCCCAGACGGTGCAGGTCCACCATCGCGCACACGCCCGCCGCCGTGGTCAGTTCGATCGCCGGCCACACACGCCCCAGCAGCGTCGTCGCCGGGATCGAGCGCATGAAGTTGATCTGCTCGCGCCGCCCGCCCCGCTCCCCCACGCCGCTCACAAACACCACCACCACGTCCTGCAGCGTCCGCGGCACGGCGTGCTCCAGCAACTCCACCGCCACGCGCCGATTGAACCGCGCTCCGGCGTCCGCCTCGCCCAGGCGCAGGTCCTGCAGCAGGAACCGCATCAGGTCGCGATGCCCGGGGTAGCGGATCGTCTTGTACGCGACCCGCGTGTGCGCCGTCGTGCGCCCCTCGGACACCAGAGTCTCCACCAGGCTCCCCACGCCGCCGGACGTGTAGAACGCCTCGTACTCCACGCCCTGGAACGAGAACCGCTCCAAACCCTCCAGCGCGGGCACGGCGCACAACGCGCCCTCGAGCATCACGCGGCACGGCTCGCAGTACTCATTCACCACCCCCGCCGCCGACCACGTGATGTTGTACTTGAGCGCGTTCGTGGGGTACTGGGGGAGCGCGCCCACCCGCAGCGTCAGGTCATGGATCGCGTCGAACTGGCGAGCGACGTGGTGCGCCGCGATCGCGATGTACCCCGGCGCCAGCCCGCACTGCGGGACCAGCGCCGACCTCAGGCCCCCGCGCGCCGCCACCGCGCGGACACCCTCCGTCGCCTTCACATCCTCCGTCACGTCGAAGTAGTGCACGCCCAGGTCCGCCGCGATCTCCGCGACGCCCGCCACCAGATCAAAGGGCAGCATGCACACCACCGCGTCGTGCCCGCGCAGCGCGTCGCGCACGGCGCCGCGGTCCGACGCGTTCACCGAGCGCGTCTCGAACTCCACCGCGTGCCCCGCCGCCGAACGCAGACGCGACAGGTTCGCCTCCGCCTCGCGCAGGTGGTCCGGCTCGCGGTCCACCACCGTCACGCCGTACCCGCCGCGCCCGCACGCCAGAAGCAACTCCGCCACCGACTTGCCGACCTTGCCGCCGCCGAGAATCAGGACCTTGTGCATCGACCGGGCTCCATGCCGTCCGGCGCTCCCCGCGGCGCCGATCCGGGCCGGAAGGGTACCCGGCGCCGGACTACTCGGCCCCCGGCTCCGCCGGCTTGAGGTACGAGTTGTCCATGCCCCAGATTCCCTTCACCGGCCTCGTCAAAGGCCGCTCGGCGCTCCCCGCCGGCGCGCCCGTCCGCAGCAGGACGATCAGGTCCGACAGCGCCGCCGGGTGCTCCACCAGGTACGAATGGGAGTTCACCCCCGTCACCCCGCACTCGATCAACTCGATCGACGGCGTCGCGCCGAACAACTCCAGCGACTCGGGCTTGAAGTCCTCGATCCGCATCGCGCCGATCCGCCGACGGCTCTTGAACAGCCAGTCCGCAAGGCCGATCGCCTCGTCCTTGTCCGAGAAGTAGATCACGATCCGCTCCGCGGCCCGGAACAGGTTCTCCCCGAAGAACCGCTGCGCGAACACGTCCAGATCCATGTCCGGCGCCGCCAGCACAAGCGTCGACAGCCGCAGCGCCTCGTACGTCGTCATCGGGTCCGCGTCCGGCTTGCCGAACCTCGAGCCCAGCATGCTGTTCCGCGTCGCGCCCCGGATCTCCGCGTGCAACTCCCGCAGCGCCGTCACCGCCACGTCCGTCCCGCGGCTGTGCGCCACCAGATGCACCTTCTCCACCGCAGGATGCACCGCCAGCGCCGCCAGCAGCAGTTTCAGGTGCACCACCGTGAACTCGCCCGACTCCCGGTCGTACGCGTAGCCCTTGATCCCCCCCGAGCCCGCCGGCCACGTGTACACGATCGGCACGCCGATGCGTCCGGCCATGTGCCAGGCCTCCGCAAGCCGCAGGATCCCGTGCTCGAACCGGTTGTTGAAGCCGTGGACGAACACCACGACCTCCTTGCGGTGCGTCCGCCCCAGCCACTCGCTCAGGAGCGCGTTGAAGCCCTCCAGTTCCCGCTCGTGCGTCTCGATCGCGTCGGCCCGCACACGAAGCCGACCCTCCGCCGCCTCGTAGAACAGCAGCGCGTTGCCGAACCGGCCCTTGGGCTCCACCTGCACGACCTTGGGCGTGTACGACCTCGACCGCGCCGCGCGCGTCGAATCATCCACCAGCGTCGCCCACTCCACGTTCTTCCCCAGGCCCACCCGCGCCACGCCGTACGACATCCAAAGGTCCCGCCCGTAGCCGTACCACACCCCCCGAGGGTCCGGCTCGTCCGACTTCGCCTCCAGACGGTCCGTCACGAAGATCACCGGGATCTCCGGCGTCCGCAGCGCCTCGGGCGTCCGCTCGAACGTCTCCCGCCCCGTATCCCCATACATCGCGTACGGCGTGGCGATCAGCGTCCGCTGGCAGCCGGCCGGAAACACGAGCAGCAAGCCGAACGCGAAGAAGTGGACTCCGACAGAGCGGATGCAGCGGGAGAATGACACGAGGAACTCCTGGCTTGAAGCGAGACGGGCCGCGCGTCATTCTAGCGACCGCAAGCCACGCCCTACAGG
>JACVCK010000107.1 GCA_016742055.1 Phycisphaerales bacterium | reverse complement strand
GCGCCGTGGAGCCGGATGGGGCCCCTTCGGGCGAGCCGGAGCGGCCCTTCGGGGACCGGCCGGGGGGCCCGGGGGGAGGGGGCGTTCATTGACCGGAGGGGGAAGGACCGGATATTCTAATGCTTCGGAAATCGTTGGCCGCCGCGGATCGGCGGTCGCTTCAAGCAGCAAGGACGAGCAAGCGATGCTCATGGTCTTGCATCATGCGTGGTGACGGCGCGACGAGGCGTCGTGTCGGCCCTGAAGATCGGAGCGGCGCCATGCGTTAAGGCCCGTTCCGATTCGGACGGGGTCGGCTCGGTCGGGCGTCCCTCCCGGAAGGGGGCGGGCGTCGTCGGACCCGGGCCGGCGCACGCTGGCAGGACCACGCGCGTCGCGGACGCGGGTGGTCTTTGTGTTTGAAGCGGCCCCGGCTCCGAAGCGGGCGCCGGCTTCCGCGGCCTCGCTGCAGACGGATCGACCCCCGGCGCCGCCGGGTCAGACAACTCAGGACCGACATCCCGGCAACACGAACCTTCGGAGACCTCCGCCCATGAACACCCAGGAAATGCTTCGCGTGCTCGACTCGATCGCGCGGGACCGGAACATCGATCGCGAGGCGCTGATCACGGACCTCGAGATTGCGATGGTTTCGGCGGCGCGAAAGCACTTCAACAGCCTGGACGCGGAGGAGTTCACCTGCAAGGTGGACCGGCTCTCGGGCGAGATGGAGATGTTCCGCCACGGCGAGCCGCTGCAGATGCGCCCGGCGGACTTCGGACGCATCGCCGCCCAGACGTTCAAGCAGGTCATGATCCAGCGCTTCCGCGAGGACGAGCGGAACAGTCTGTACGAGGAATTCTCGGGGCGCGTGGGCGAGATCGTGATCGGCCAGGTGCACCGCTACGAGGGCGGGGCGCTGGTGGTGATGATCGACCGCGCGGAGGCGTTCATGCCCCGCTCCGAGCAGATCCCCGGCGAGGTGTTCGCCCCCGGCGACCGTGTGCGGTGCCTGATCCTGGACGTCCGCGACGTGGGCAACCAGGTGAAGATCGTGCTGTCGCGGAGCCACCCGGACTTCATCAAGAAACTGTTCGAGGTCGAGGTCCCCGAGGTCGCGGAGCGCATCATCGAGATCAAGGCGATGGCCCGCGAGGCCGGGCACCGCACGAAGATCGCGGTGTCCTCGATCGACTCCAAGGTGGACGCCGTGGGCGCGTGCGTCGGCGTGCGCGGCTCGCGCATCAAGAACATCGTTGACGAACTCAACGGCGAGAAGATCGACATCGTGCGCTGGAACGAGTCCAGCCAGATCCTCATCCAGAACGCGCTCAAGCCCGCGATCGTGTCGGAAATCTCGCTGTGCTTCGAGTTGGGCCGCGGCACCGTTGTCGTGCAGGAGGACCAACTCTCCCTCGCCATCGGCAAGCGGGGCCAGAACGTCCGCTTGGCGGCCCGGCTGACCGGCTGGGACATCGACATCCTCACGCCGGATGAGTTCAACAAGGGCCTCGAGATCATGGCCGACACGCTCTCCCAGATCGAGGGCGTCACCGAGGAGATGCTCGACAAACTGGCGGCGCTCGGCGTGGTCAGCGTGTTTGATGTCGAAGAGGTCGGCGTGGACACCCTGGTCAACGAGGCCATGATCGAGGAGCCCCTAGCCGAGCAGATGGTCGCCGCGGCCTCGGCCAAGGCCAAGATCGTCGCCGAGCAGCAGGAGCGCGAGAAGGCCGAGGCCGAGCAGCGCAAGCGCGCCGAGGAAGAGGCCGCTCGCCGGCTCATGGCGGGCGACCTGCCCGCGGACGCCGACGCGGACCTCCGGGCCGCGGCGATCCTGGGCGCCGGCTCGCTCGAGATGCCCACCGACCCCAAGCGGTTCGACTCGCTCAGCGGCGGGGCCGACGCCCGGGCGGAGGCGATCCTCAGCGGGGCCGAGCCCGTCGCCGACTGGAAGGACGACGCGGAAGACGGCGCGCCCGGCCAGGCCGACGCGGGGTACGACCCCGACGAAGCGGCCGACGCGCCCGCGCCGAGCGACACCGACGAGGCCGAAGGACGCGAGATCGTCGAGAACGCGGTGAACGAAGAAATGCGCCGGGGCGCATCGGGCGGTTGATCGGAGCCCCGCCCAGCGCGGGGACAGATGATCGCCGGGCTGTTCCCGGCGGATCGGGTTCGGACCGGGATTGCAGCGGAGAAGCCATTGGCCAAGCGGATTTTCGAGATCGCGAAGGAACTTGAAGTCTCGTCGAAGGCGATCGTCGAGAAGTGCATCGCCGAGGGCATCCCCGGCGTGAACAACCACATGTCGAGCATCTCCGCGGGACTGGAGGCGACCATCCGCGAGTGGTTCTCCGCCGACCACAGCGTGGCGACCGCCGTGGAGACCACCGAGAAGGTGGACCTCGACAAGGTCAAGGTTCGCGCACGCCGCAAGGGCGGCAAGGCCGACCACGACCAGGACGCCGGTGGCGACGGCGCCGAAACCGCCACCACCGTCGCCGAGCCCGCGCCGGCCGTCCCTGTCCCGGCGAGCCCCCCCCCAGTCGCCACGCCGGCGCCCGCGGCGCCGAGCGCCAAGCCCGCGCCGGCCGAAGCCCCCGCGCGCGAGGGCCCCCCCGCATCGATCTTCTCGGTCCGCCCGCCCGCGCCCCCGGCGCCGGTCACGCCGCCCGCACCCAAGACTGCGCCGACGGTCGACGCCCCCGCGCCCGCTCCCGCCGTCGCGCCTCCCGCGCAGCGCCCGGCCGCGGCCGCGTCATCCCCCGCAGAAACGCGTCGCCCCGAGGGCGGCGCCGGCGCGCCTGCCGGTCGGACGCCTCACCCCCGGCCCGCGCCCCCAACGGCGCCGGGTGAGAAACCGGTGATGAATGTCCCGCAGCGACCCAAGGCGGTGGCGCCCGCCGGGCCGCGCCTCGAAGTGCAGACCCCCGCGAAGTTGAGCGGTCCGAAAGTTGTCCGGATCGAGGCGGCGGAGGTGATCGAGGCGCCCCGTCCGCGCTCGGGCCCCCCATCGGCCGGCGGAGGCATGGCGCGCGGCCCGCGCAGCGGCGCCGGCGTTCGCGGCGGAGCCGGGACGACCGGCGCGCGCCCCGGCGAGGAAGACGCCTCCCGCAGCCCGCGCCGCAACAAGCGGCGCGCCGGCGAGGCGGCCCCCGGCCCCGCGGCCAAGGCCAAGGCCCGTCCCGCGGAGTCGGATTCGAGCAACTTCAACTGGCGCGAGCAGGACCTCGCCGAGCGCGAAGAGCGCCTGTCGCGCGCGGGCGGGTTCCTGCGCCACCGCCGACGCGAGAGCCGAAAGGGCGAGCACGGCGAGCGCGCGCAGACCGCCGCGGAGACCGGCGGCGCGGTGCGGATCGCGGCGCCGTTCACGATCAAGGAATTGAGCGCGGCGACCGGCGTCAAGGCGTCGGACATCGTCAAGAAACTGTTCTTGCAGGGCGTCATGGCGACGGTGAACTCGGGCATCGAGCCGGACAAGGCCCAGGAGATCATGATCGAGTACGACATCGATCTGCAGTTCGAGGAGAAGCGCTCGGCCGAGGAAGTGGTCTCGCAGCAGTTCGTCGCGCGGGAGATGGTGGACGAGCGTCCCCGCAGCCCCGTGGTCACCATCCTCGGGCACGTAGACCACGGCAAGACCTCGCTCCTGGACCGAATCCGCAACGCGAACGTGGCCGAGGGCGAAGCGGGCGGCATCACGCAGGCCACGAGCGCCTTCCGCGTGGACCTGACGGTCGCCGGCGAGCCCAAGCAACTCGTGTTCTTCGACACGCCGGGCCACGAGGCCTTCACGGCCATGCGGGCGCGCGGCGCCAGCATCACCGACATCGTCGTCCTGGTGGTGGCGGCCGACGACGGCGTCATGCCGCAGACCATCGAGTCGATCAACCACGCCAAGGCGGCGAAGGTGCCCATCGTCGTGGCGCTGAACAAGATCGACAAGGCCGAGGCGACCGAGTCGAACATCCAGCGGATCATGGGCCAACTCGCCGAGCACGGCCTGAACCCCACCGCCTGGGGCGGCGACACCGAGGTCGTCCACGTCAGCGCCGTCAAGGGCACGGGCGTCACGGAACTGCTCGAAACCGTCGATTACCAGGCCCAACTCCTGAACCTGCGCTCCGACTTCGGCGGCGCGGCCAGCGGCACGGTGATCGAGTCGAAACTCGAGGAAGGCCGCGGGCCGACGGCGAATGTCCTGATCCAGAACGGCCTGCTCAAGGTCGGCGACTTCATCGTCGCGGGGCGCGCGTTCGGGCGCGTGCGCGACATCATGGACGATCGCGGGGCCCGGCTGCGCGAGGCGACGCCGGCGATGCCGGTCCGGATCTCGGGCCTGGACGAACTCCCCGACGCGGGAGACAAGTTCTACTCGGTGGAGTCGCTCAAGCAGGCCCAGGAGGCCGCGGAGCAGCGCCGCCGGCGCGACCGCGAGAAGGAACTGGCGCAGCCGAAGGTCACGCTGGACTCGATCCTGGCGCAGTTGAAGGAAGGCGAGGTCAAGGAACTGAGGATCGTCGTGAAGGCGGACGTGCAGGGCTCGGTGGACGTGCTGCGGAAGGCGATCGAGGACGTGTCCACGCCGGAGGTCAAGGTCCGCGTGCTGCACTCGGCGGTGGGCGGGATCAACGAGTCGGACATCCTGCTGTCGGAGGCGTCGCGCGCCGTCGTGGTGGGCTTCAACGTCATCCCCTCGGGCAAAGCGCGTTCGCTGGCCGAGCAGAAGGGCGTCGAGATCCGCTCCTACCAGGTCATCTACGAGATCGTGGACGACATGAAGAAGGCCGCCGAGGGCCTGCTGGCGCCGGAAGTGCGCCAGGAGGTCCTGGGCCACGCCGAGGTGCGGAAGGTCTTCCGCGTCACGCGCGTCGGCTCGGTGGCCGGCTGCTACGTCACCAACGGCACGATCGAACGCAACGCGCTCATCCGCGTCACGCGGAACGGCATCGTCATCGAGAACGACCGAGTGCTCGAGCAACTCAAGCGGTTCAAGGACGACGCCAAGGAGGTCCGCGCGGGACAGGAGTGCGGCATGAAGATCGTCGGGTACGACGACATCAAGGAGGGCGACGTGCTCGAGTGCTACCGCAAGGTGGAGGTGCGCCGCAGCCTGTAAGGGGCGTCCCCTGCAGGCCGCCGCCGGGCGCCAGGAATGCTGATCGGCGTCCTCCAGTTCGAGTTGATCGTCCCCGAGAGCCGTTCGCTCAAGGATAAGCGTCGGGTGGTGAAGTCGGTGAAGGACAGGTTGCACCGGGAACACCTGGTCAGCGTCGCGGAGGTCGAGGCGCTGGACCACCACAGGATCGCGGTGATGGGGCTCGCTCTGGTGTCGAACTCTTCGGTGTACATCCACTCGGTCTTCGACCGCATCCTGCACAAACTCTCGACGCTCGAGGGCGCCCGGCTCGGCGAGGCCACGCGCGAAGTGCTGCACGGCGACCAACTGCCCACCGCCTTCCAGACCGACGAGGGCGAGCCCCTGTGGACCGACGACGAACGGCGCGACGCGCCGGAGGCGCGCCCGTGAGCCGACGCACCGAACAGGTCCGCGCCGCCCTCGAACGCGCCGTGCAGGAGGCCCTCGCCCGAAAGATCGCCGACCCGCGCATCTCCGGACTCATCACCGTCACCGGCGTGCGCCTGTCCGGCGACGAAACCACCGCCACCGTGCGCGTCTCCGTCCTGCCCGTCGAGAAGCAGGACCTGACCCTCCACGGCCTCAATCACGCCGCGGAGCACATCCGGCGCGAGGTGGGCGGCAGGATCGTCATCCGACGCATGCCGCGCCTCGTGTTCGAACTCGACGCCAACCTCAAGAAAGAGGCCGAAACGCTCGCCGCGATCGCCCGCATCGCGCAGGAGCGCGAGGCCTCCCCCACCACTCCCGACGAACCGCCCCCGGCCGCCGACCGGCCGGGGGCCTCGGAGCCCAGCCGTTGACCGCCGTTCTCGCCGCCAAGTCGTTCGACAGCCTCGTCAAGCGCCTGCGCGACAAGTTGGGCGCGCCCGAGCCGCTGCCGCTGGACCTCAAGGACCAGTTCCTCTGGTCGTTCCTCCTGTGGGAGGCGTCGGTCGCGGACGCGGAGCGGGCGATGAAGAAGGTGCAGGGCGCCTTCATCGACGTGAACGAGTTGCGCGTCAGTCTGGTCGAAGAGATCGTCGCCGTCATCGGCCCCCGATACCCCCGCGCCGAGGAGCGCGCCAAGCGGCTCAAGGAAGCGCTGCACAGCCTCTTCCTCCGTGAGCACGCGATCGGGTTCGACCACCTCAAGGAGATGCCCAAACGCGCGGCGCGCCAGTACATCGAGTCCCTCGACGGCATCCCCCCGTTCGTGTCGGGACGCATGGCCCTGCTGGGCCTGGGCGGGCACGCCACGCCCTTGGATGAACGCATGCTCGGAGCCCTGATCGACGAGGAAGTCTTCGAAGAGGGCGTGGCCCTCGACGCTGCGGCGGCGGCCCTCGAACGGCACGTGAAAGCCACGGACGCCGTCGAGACCCACATGCTCCTCCTCAACCTCTGCGAACACGCCCCGGCGCGGCGCCCCGCCAAGCCCAAGGCCAAGAGCGCCAAGAAGGCCGGCGCCAAGGCGAAGAAGGACTAAGGCCGATGGCGCAGCGAGCGAGCCAGAGCGCAGTTTCCCGCACGACGCGCGCCGGCGCGCTGCTGGCGATGGGCGCGGGCCTGGCGCTCGGCGTCGCCACGCTCGCCGTCGCGCTCGGCGGCTGCGCCTCGCACCCTCCGCCGGCGCAGAGCGACGGACCCTCGATGGCGCCGGCGATGGACGAACTGGCCCTTTTGGCCGATCGCGAACGGCGCCGTCCCGTGGACGCGGCGCGCCGCGCGCCCCCGCCGCCGGGCCTGGCGACCGACGACTTCGCGCCCGTCGACCCCGCCGACGCCAACGCGCGACGAACCCTCGCCGAAGCCGTCGCCGCCTTCGGCGCCGCGCCCGACGCCGACGCCGGACCCCAGGACGCCGCCCCCGTCGATGCGCTGCGCCTGTATGCCTCGGGGCGCGCGGCGCTGCTCAGCGGCGACCTGACCGTCGCCGAGCGCGACCTGCGCGCCGCCGTCGAACTGGACCCCTGGTCGCCCGAGGCCCGCGTGGCGCTCGCGGAGGCGACGCTGCTGAGGGGAAACCGCATCGCCGCGAGCGCGGAGTTCGCCGCCGCGCTCGAGCGCGATCCCATGAACCTGCGCGCGCTGGAGTTCCTCGGACGCGAAGCGGCGCAACTGGGCGACGACGACCGCGCGACGCGCCTCCTGGCGAGGGCCTGGCGCCTGCCGCTGGCCCAGCGCGACGCCGGACTGCCCTTCCTCGTCGCCGCCGATCTGGGCGAAGCGCTCCATCGGCTCGGCTGGCTCACGGCCGGCAACGAGTCGCTGACGGTCGCGGCCCGGATCCCCGAGCCGTTCCCCAGCGCGTCGCGCCACGGGCGCGACCTGGCGGCGCTGTACCGCGAGCGGCCGAACTTCTGGCGCGACATCGGCGACGCGGCCCTCCGCCTGGGCGATCAGAGGACGGCGCTCAACGCGTACCGCGAAGCGTCCGCCTTCCCCACGTTCGACGACGGCTCGGCCATCCTGCTGCGGCGCGTGTACGCCGCGATGGGCGCGGGCAGCCCCGCCGCCGCCGCGCTCGCGATCGTGGAGGACGCCCGTCGCGTCGGCCGGTTCGAGGAGCGCCACGTCGCGCTCACGCGCCACGTCGCCTCGGTCCAGAGCGTGCGGCGCCCGCTGCGCCGGGCCATCGACGAAGCGGCTGCGGCGTTCACGCCCGATGTGGCGCGCCTCAACGCGGGCCTGACCGCGCGGACCCGCGCCGCGGCCTCGCCCGACGATCAGGCGCTGGCGACCCTGCGCGCCCGCTTGGCGCTCGCCCCGGCCGACGCCGCGGCGATGTCCGACCTGTTCGACCGCGTCGGACGCGACAACCCGACCGGCGCCCTGCGCGAGACGATCCGGCTCATCGAGGCATCGCCGATGAACGAGCCTCGCTTCACGCGAGGGCTATTCGCGGCGCAGCCGAACCTCTCCGCCCTCGGCGCCGCGTGGCGCACCGTTCCGTCGTCCGAGGCCGGCTCCGGCGCCGGGCGCCTGCTCCGCGCCCGGCTGCAGGCGACAAGGGACCCCGTGAGCGCTGAAGAGTCGCTGACGGCGCTGCTGACCGAGCGCCCGGGCTTCACCCCCGCGCGGGTGGCGCGGATCGAGACGCTTGTCCAACTGGGCCGCCTCGACGAAGCCGACGCCGAACTGCTCCGCATCGACGAGGGCGCCTCCCCCGAGACGCGCTACGCCAAGGCCCTCGCGCTGCAGGCCATGCAGCGCTACCGCGACGCGCTGGGCATGCTCCAGCCGCTCCTGCCGCCGGCCACGCCGCTGGCCCAGGCCGATCCGCAGCACGTCCTCCGCGCCGCGGAACTGAGCGTCGCGGTGTCGGAGTTCCAGAGCGCCGCCGCCTGGTACACGCGCCTGGCCGAGATCGACCCTTCGCGCGAGGACGCGTACGCAGGGCTCATCCACCTCTACGCGGCGAACGGCCCGCTGGCCAACGAAGCGAAACTGACGCAGACGCTCCGCGCGCTGCGCGAATCGGCGCCGGCGAGCCGGACGATCCGGCGCCTGGCGGCGCGCGAGATGGCGATGGTCGGACAGTCCGACCGCGCCGCCCGCGAACTGCAGGACCTCATCGGCGAAGACCCAGAGGATCGCGAGGCGCTGTCGCTGCTGGTGGGCGTGTGGCTCAACGCCGGGCGCGCCGACCTGGCCGAGCCCTGGCTCCGCGAGCGGCTGGCGGCCGAGCCGGACGACGGGCCCCTCGTCTCCGAACTCGCGCGGACGCTCGCCCAGTCGGGACGCGCTCAGGAGGCCGAGTCCCTGCTGCGCGAGCGCCTCTCCGCGGCGCCGGACGATCTCGAAGCGGCCCGGCGGCTCGAAATGATCCTGCGAGGGCCGCTGCAGCGCGCCTCCGAGGCCGACGCGCTCGCTGCGGCGCGCCTCGCCCGCGCGCCGCGCACGCC
>JACVCK010000106.1 GCA_016742055.1 Phycisphaerales bacterium | reverse complement strand
GTCTTCAGGCGTCGAAAACCGGCCCAGCGGAATGGTCGACAGGAACTTCGCCCGTATCTCCGGGGTATCCTCGCCCATGAACGTCGTGAGCAGTGGCGTTTCGCCGGCCACCGGGTTGATGGCGTTCACGCGAACACCGAATGGCGCCAGTTCCACCGCCATCGACTTCGTTGCTGTCACCATCCAGCCCTTACTGGCATTGTACCAGCTGAGCCGCGGCCGCGGACTCACCGCCGCCGTCGAGGCGACATTGAGGATCGCACCGGTCTTCCGCGCCTTGAAGTGTGGCACCAGGTGGCGGGCCGTCAGGTAGACCGACTTGATATTGACGTTGAACACGCGGTCGAAATCGGCCTCGGAGATTTCGTCCAGCGCCGCCGGCAGGTGCGAGACGCCGGCATTGTTGACGAGGATATCCACCTTGCCGAAGGCCATCAGCGCCGCGGCCGCCAGTTGGTTGACGCTGGCGTCCTTGCTCACGTCGACATGCCCGGCCTTCTGCCCCAGTTCCCGCGCCAGCGCCTCGGCCTTCGCGCCCTGGCGTGCGCCGAGCATCACGCGGATCATCCCCGCGCTCAGGCCGTGCAACTCCGGGTGCGCGCGCAGGTTGTCGAGCACAAACGCCTCGGCCTCCGGCCCGCGCCGCTGGCGCGACATCAGTTTCGCCACCTCGCTCACCGTGCCCTCGGTCGGGCCCTCGCGCTCGATCCACGCCCGGACCTCGCGTTCCGCGCCCGCCAGGTCGCCCTGCGCCGTCATCAAGTTCGACAACTGCACCACCGCCTCGGCGCTGGGCTCGCCGCCGCGCAGCGCCCGGCGCATCGCCGCCTCCGCCTCCGCGTACTCGCCCGTCACCGCGCGCAGCCACGCGATGCGGAACAGGTTCTCCGGCCGGTTCGCCAGCCCCACGCCCCCCATCGAGAACGACGACGCCCGCGTGTACCACGCGACCGCCTCCCGCGCCAGCGCCCTCTGATCCTCGGGGACCTCCGAAGCGCGCCCGCCCAGCGCCACCTCCGGCGGGACCACCACCTGCGCGTCGAGCCGGTCCGCCCGCTTCTCCGCCCAGCGCACGAACCCGCTCTGCACGGTCAGCGCCGCCGTCAGCGCCGCCAGCAGCGCGAACGCCCAGCCCGCCGGCCTCACACGCCCGTTCAGACGCAGTTGGAAGTTGTGCAGGCGCGCGTTCCGCCTCGTCAGCGCCCGCCACGCCGTCCACGCGATGTACGTCACGCACCCCGCCACCCCGATCGCCATCAGCATCGGCACCGCCGCGTACACCCCGCGCCACGCCACGAACGACGCCGCGAACACCGCCGCCAGCGCCAACTCCTCGCCCCACGTCAGGTCGTGCGCCTTCGTCTTCGCCGCCGCCCTCCGCTCCGCGGCGCCCTCGCGCCCGCGCTTCGTGTTCTTGAGCGCCGGCGGCGCGCCGAAGCCGAACCGCAGCGCGTCGTTCGGGCACACGCTCACGCAGTCCAGGCACTTCATGCACCCCGGGTCCACCACCATGCCGAAGTCGCGGATCTCCTCGTGGACGCGCACGTTCGACGTGCACGCAGCCGTGCAGTGCCCGCAGCCCTCGCACTTGTCGTGGTCCACCAGGATCCGACCCGGCGAGGCCATGTCCGCCGGCGCGAAGAACCCCCCGTACGGGCAGCCGTACGTGCAGAAGCCCTTGGCCCCCAGGAAGTACACGCAGGCGAACCCGCACACCAGGAGGAACGGAATCGCCACCGCAACTGTCGGGAACGTCGCCCAGAAGTCCTGCACGATCAGGTCGTTGTGGAAGCCCGGGAACGGCGCGCGCGGGCCCAGCCACGCCGCCGCCGCCGGCCACCAGCGCTCCGCCATCGGGATCAGCGCCTCACGCTTGAGCGTCGGCCACACGAACATGTACAGCGCGAACACCAGCGGGACGAACACCAGCAGGCGCGAGCGGAACGGGCGCGGCCTCACGCCCGCCTTCTTGAGCATCCACCCGCACAAGTCCTGCAGCGCCACCACGTGGCACGCCCACCCGCAGAAGAACCGCCCGAAGAGCAGCGTCGCCACGATCGCCAGCGCGAAGAAGATGAACCCCGCGTTCACCGCGCCCGTCTCGAGCGTGGACATCGACTCGCTCGGCTCCACCGGCGAGAGCGTCCGGCCCGCGATCCACCAGTGCAGCAGGTGCGCCGCGATCGCCACGTGCACCAGCGCCAGAACGATCGCCCGGCGCCGGCCGTTCCGCGAGCGGCGCATCGACGCCCGCGCCGGTGGATCGGCTTGCACCACCGGCAGCGACACGTCCCCCCGGGCGCCGGGCGTGCAGGAGGGCTTGGTTCGTGCGGACTGGCTGGGCTGCATGCGCTCCCGTTCTCCGCCCCGGTCCCGTTTGGGCCTGAGCGTCGTGCCGATGCTAAGCCCGCCGAACGCAACCCGCACCGATCATGGATACCCCCCTCTCGGGGCCCTTATCGGCCCCATCCCGCGCGTTCTCACCCCGCGATCGGCTTTTTTCCTTGTCCCCCCCCTATCCCGGCCGTACATTCCCAAGATCGCGGCGTGACGAACCGCGCCCACGACGAGGAGAGTCTGAGAAACCCCCCATCCAGCCGCTACGGGCCGCGAAGCGACCCACGAATCACCATCCACAAGGCCCGTTCACCAGAGAGCGGCGCCCTGTCGGCCGATCCATTCGATTCACGAACCCCTGAGGAGCCCTCCCGATGCGCAAACTGACCGCAGCCGCGGCCCTGGCCGCCGCGACCCTCGCGACCCCCGCCCTTGCCGGCGCCCTCGCCTCGCTCGACATGGTGCCGTACGCCACCGGCCTCAGCCAGCCGGTCGTGTTCGTGCAGCACCCCACCGCCGCCAACACGTTCATCGTGGTGCAGCAGGGCGGCTTGGCGCGCGTCGTGGTCAACGGCGTCGTGCAGGCGACGAACTTCATGTCGCTTGTCGGCCAACTCTCGACCGGCGGCGAGCGCGGCTTCCTGGGCCTGGCGTTCGACCCCAACTACGCCACCAACCGCCGCTTCTACGTCAACTTCACCAATCCCTCCGGGCACACCGTCATCGCGCGCTTCCAGACGCAGGCCGGCAACCCGCTCGTCGCGGACATGGGCACGCGCAAGGACTTCGTGTTCGGCGCCAACGCCTTCATCACCCAGCCGTTCTCGAACCACAACGGCGGCAACATCATGTTCGGCCCCGACGGCATGCTGCACATCGGCATGGGCGACGGCGGCAGCGCGAACGACCCCGGCAACCGCGCTCAGAACCCCAACGAGTACCTCGGCAAGATGCTCCGGCTGGACGTCAACGTCCCCGACGCCAACGCCACCGGCTACGCCATCCCCGCCAGCAACCCCTTCGTGGACGGCCTGCCCATCAACGCCCTTCATCAGATCTGGGCCTTCGGCGTCCGCAACCCCTGGAAGTGGTCGTTCGACGACTTCGGCTTCGACGCCACCAACGGCCTGCTCATCGCCGACGTCGGACAGAACGCCGTGGAAGAGGTCAACTACGTCTCCTCCATGGCCGGCGGCGAGAACTACGGCTGGAAGCGCTTCGAGGGCAACAACCTCTTCAGCGCCACACCCCTCGCCTACGAGCCCCACACCGGACCCATCCACACCTACACCCACGCCGTCGGCTTCTCCATCACCGGCGGCTTCATGGCCCGCGGCTCGCGCATGTGCTCCTACCACGGCCGCTACTTCTTCGCCGACTACGTCAACCGGCGCGTCTGGTCCTTCGAACTCACCCCCGCCGGGACCGCCACCGACGTCGTCGAGCACACCGCCGACCTGCTCAACGGCGCCCAGTTGCCCAACCTCTCCGCGTTCGGACGCGACCGCACCGGCCAACTCTACATCTGCGGCTACTCCAACGGCACCATCTACCGCATCGTCTCCAACGAGCCCGGCCTCACCGGCGACCTCGACTTCAACGGCATCGTCGAGTTCGCCGACCTCAACGCCCTCCTCGGCGAGTATGGCACCACCTACGTCTTCGAGGACCTCAACAACCTCCTGGGCAACTACGGCCAGTCCTGCCCCTGAGCCGCTGACCGTCCATCACCGCTGATTCCCACGAGCGCCCGGCCCGCAGAGCCGGGCGCTCTGCTGCGCGCGCCCCGTACAATCGGGCATGGTCCGCGAGATCCTCGTCCGAGCGCCGCGGCAGGGGCTGCACGAGTTCACCGCGCAGGTCCGCGACGTGGTCGATGCCTCCGGCGTCGCCGAAGGGCTCTGCACGGTGTTCATCCGGCACACCTCCGCGAGTCTCCTCATCCAGGAGAACGCCGATCCTTCCGCGCGGCGCGACCTCGAGCGCTGGCTCGCCCGACTCGCGCCCGAAGACGACCCGCTCTACACCCACACCGACGAGGGCCCCGACGACATGCCGTCGCACATCCGCGCCGCGCTGACGCAGACCTCCCTCTCCGTCCCGGTCATGGGAGGGCGCCTGGCGTTGGGCACGTGGCAGGGCGTCTACCTCTGGGAGCACCGGCGCCAGCCGTCCGACCGCCGGGTCGTGGTGCACGTGGCCTGAGGACCCGCCCCCCGCCCACGGGCTCCGCCACCCCTCTTCTCTGGCAAGCGCTTTGCGATGCCTCTTCCGGCGGGCGCCCCGAACGCGCCGCGCCCGGACCCTGTTCGAAAGGAGAACGCCATGCGCATCGACCCCGGCGCCGTCAGCGCCGCCATCACCGGCCCCGTCAAGCAGGCGCAGGCCGACCCCTCCCAGCACGCCCAGCGCGCGGTCATCGCCAAGAAGAAGGCCGCCCGCCTCGACGCCGCCGAACTCGGCAAGGCCGCTCTCACGCCCGCGCAGCCCGTGGACCTGGGGCGCACCCCCGCCGCGGCCCGGGCGCAACTCCAGCAGGCCGTCGCGCAAGGCCCGACCTACCCTGCGCACAACGTGGACTCCCCCCGCCCAGCCGCCGATCCGACGACCACGCCCGCCGCCGACTCGCGCATGGCGCAGTTCCTCGCGTCCTACGGCGCCGCGAAGGGCGACTCCCGCTACAACGACAAGTTCGACCTCGACGGCGACGGCGTGATCGGCTTCTCCGACCTCAACGCCCTGCTGAGCCAGCCGGCGGAGCCGGCCACGCCCCAGCGCGTGTTCGGCGCGAGCGACCTCGACGGCCTTCTGCAGGCATTCAACTCCCGGCTGGGCGACTCGGGCTTCAACCCCGAGTACGACCTGAACCAGGACGGCGTCATCGACTTCACCGACCTCAACAACATGGTGAACAACATGGCGCCCGAGGCGGCGGCCCAGTCCCCGGCCGCGGCGGAACTCACCGGCCTGCTCGGCGCCTTCAACAAGCGCACCGGCCAGGAGGGCTTCGACGCCCGCTTCGATTATGACAACGACGGCGTGGTGTCCTTCATGGACCTCAACAAACTCCTCGACGAACTCACCGGATCCTGACCGCCGATCCAAACCTGCCCAACGAAAAGAGCCCGGCCTCGCGGCCGGGCTCTTTGTCATTCCGGTTCGGCGGCGCGCGCCTTACTGCCCCTCGGACGGCCCCGTGCCCTGCACGGTCGTGAGCAGGTCCACGCGCTTGGGCTCGATGATCGGCAGGCCCAGCACCACGTCCGTGCGCGAATCGCCCACGACGCCGACGATGAACCCGATCTTGCCCGCCAGGTCCACGCCGTCGGTCGGCAGCACGTACGCCAGCGTGCGCCCCACGCCGCCCTCCACGCTCTGCACGCGGAACATCTGCGGGAGATTCTGGCCGTTGTACACCGTGCTCGCGCCCAGGCGGCCGACCACCTTGTAGAGCGGGTTGGCCTGCATCTGACGCACCGACTGCGTGATCTGGTCGAAGCCCCGGGCCGCGAACGCCTCCGCCTCCTTCACCGCCAGGAGTTGGCTCTGCAGTTCAAGGCGCGCCCGGAGCAGTTCGACGCGGCTCTCGGCGTAGCGCCGGAAGCCCGAGTCGGCGGCCGAGTCGCTCAGCGACGACATGAACCGCGTGTACTCGGAGATCAGGGGCTGGATCTCGGCGTCCTCGGTGGGAACGCGCTTGAGGGCCTCGAACGCCGCGTTGAGTTGGTTCAGCGTCCCGACGGCGCGCTGCGCCGGCGCCGGCTCGGGCCGCGTCTCCACCGGCGTCACGACCGGCGTGAGTTCCACCGGCGCAGCGGGCGTCGCTTCGGCGGGAGGCGTCTCGGCCGGCGGCGTGGTCTGCGGCTGAGCCGCGGGCGCGCCGGAGGTCTCGGGGGCGGCGGCCGTTTCGACGGGCTTGGGCATGGGCCCGCGCAGGGGCGCGGCCTCGGCTTCGGTCGCGGGCCGGACCGATCGTTCGCTCACGAACCCGCGCGCGTCCGACGGCGCCGCGACGCGGAACCCGGACACCTCGCCGGACCCGTCGCGCACCTCTTCGAGCACGCGGAGCGTCGTGCCGGCGGCCAGTTCCTGATCGAGCAGGGGGCGCCAACTCTCGCTGAGGCCGCCCTTGGGGTTGTTGGCCAGGAGGCGGCTGGGCTGGGTGAGCGTGACGCTGCCGCCGGAGACGGTGACGTCGCTCGCGCGGACCATCGCTCCGGCGCCCTCGGGGTAAGCCACGCGGAGCCAGCCCTGGTCGGCGCCGTCCACCTTGAGGACCGTGCCGGCGGGGACGGTGGCGACCGGGTACCACACGCTCCCAGCGCCGCAGCGGATGTTCACCTCATCGCCGGTGACGACGACGTAGTAGGGTTCGCTGGCCACGAACTCGGCGTAGGCGGCGCCTGCGGGGAAAATCCCGATGGCGGCGGGTGCGGCGAGGATCATGGTGGCCCGGCAGGCGCCCGCGAGCGCAAGAACGGCGCGGGCGGAGCCGGATCGACGATGCGGGATGGTCTTCATAGGTACCTCTTCATCGGCGCTGGGCGTCCGGAGCACGCAGCAATCGCGCACTCCACGAGCATACGGGCATTGACGGCCGGGGGGCGGCGCCGGTTCGCGCCCGACCCGGACATCATCCCCACAACCTTTGACCCGTCCGCGCCGCGCCCCGTACCCTTTGCTCCCGTGAGCCATGCCCGCCGCCTTGCCCGTGCCGCCCTGAACCTCTCCGGACCCGCCGCGATCCTCTTCGCGGCGGGCTGCGCGGGGCCGTTTGAGTCCACCGAGCAGTCGCAGGCGCTGCGCCGTTCGGTGATGGAGTCGGTGGCGCGGGAGGCCCGGGCCGCCGAGCCCGTCGGCGCCGAAGCCTCGCCCCGCACCCTGACCCGAACGCCCGGGGAGGTCTCCTTCCCGCCCGAGCGGATGGCGGAACTGGAGCGGATGGCGGGGCCGGCGTCGTACCGGGGCGTGGCGCCGCCGGAATCCACGGACCTCCTGGGCCAGCAGTCCGGCGAGGTGACGCTTTCGCTGGAGGCCGCCATCGGCGCGGCGATCGAGAACAACCTCGACGTGCAGGCGGCGCGCCTGGCGCCGGCGATCTCGGGCGCGCGCGTGATCGCGGCGGAGGCGGCGTTCGACTGGGTGTTCTTTGGCGGCGTGGACTGGAGCAGTCTGGACCAGCCGCGCGTGGTCCCCGCGATCAACGGCATCCCCGTCGGCTCGGCGGTGAACCGGGGCCAGTCGGTGGGTTTCGACACGGGGGTCCGCCGGCGTCTGTCCTCGGGCGGCGCGTTCAGCGTGTCGCAGGGGCTGACGGACTCGGACAACGAGACGCCGGGCCTGACGACCTTCCCCGACCCGGCGAACACGACGTACCTCGATGTGGGCCTGGCGCAGCCGCTGCTTCGGGGCTTCGGCAGCGACGTGAACCTGGCGGAGATCCGGCTGGCGCGGAACGCGGAGCGCGACTCGATCGAGTCGCTGCGCGGCGAACTGATCCGCATCGTGACCGAGACGGAGCGCGCGTACTGGAACCTGCACCTTCAGCGCCAGACGCTGCTGATCCAGCAGCGCCTCCTGGAGCGCGGCGTGGGCACGCGGGATGTGCTGCAGGGCCGGCTGGACTTCGACGTCAAGCCCGCCGAGTACTCAGACGCTGTGGCGCGGGTGGAGAGCCGGCGGGCCGCGGTCATCCGGGCGCAGAACCGCGTCCGCGCCGCGTCGGACGCGCTCAAGGTCCTCATCAACGACCCGGACCTGACGGTCGCATCCGAGACGCTGCTGGCCCCGTCCGACGCACCGGTGGAGGCGCCGATCCAGTACTCGTTCCTGGACTCGGTCTTGTGCGCGCTCGAGCGCCGGCCGGAGATCCAGCGCGCGATCCTGCGCATCGACGACGCGTCCATCCGCCAGCAGGTGGCCGAGAACGGTCGTCTGCCGCTGCTGGACCTGGCGCTGCGCACGCGGTTCAACGGCCTCGACAACGACGTGGGCGACGCCTACGGCGACATCTCCGACGCCTCGTTCGTGGACTACATCGCCGGCCTTCTGTTCGAGCAGCCCATCGGCAACCGCTTCGCCGAGGCCGAGTTCCGCGCGCGGCGACTCGAGCGCATGCGCGCCGTCGTGGACTACCGCAACGCCACGCAGCAGGGCGTGCTCGAGGTCAAGACCGCGCTCCGCAACGTCAAGACCAACTACCAACTCATCGAGCAGACCCGCGCCTCGCGCCTCGCCGCCGCCGAGAACCTGCGGACGCTGCAGGTCGAAGAGGACACGCTCCGCGGCCTGACGCCCGACTTTCTCGACCTCAAACTGCGCCGTCAGGAGGCGCTCGCGCTGGCCGAGTTCGAGGAAGTCTCGGCGCTCGTCGAATACAGCAACTCCATCGCCGACCTCCACCGCGCCGCTGGCGACGCGCTCGAGCGGAACCGGATCCAGTTCGTCGTCCCCGAGAACCCCGAGGACTTCGGCGCGCCCCGGCGCTGACGACGGCGCACCCATGCAGCAGCCGACGAACATTCAGGCCGGCGCGCAGCGCCTCCGCGAGGGCGGCGTCGTCGCGTTCCCGACCGAGACGGTCTACGGCCTGGGCGCGGACGCCCTGAACCCTTCGGCCGTCGCGCGCGTCTTCGCGCTCAAGGGCCGGCCCGCGCACAACCCGCTCATCGTCCACGTCGCCGACCCCGCGATGGCCCGCCCGCTGGTCGAGCGCTGGCCGGAATCGGCCGAACGGCTGGCCGCGGCGTTCTGGCC
>JACVCK010000105.1 GCA_016742055.1 Phycisphaerales bacterium | reverse complement strand
ACCCGCCCTCCGCGCGCCCTCGACAATGCCGCGTCCCAACCCATGGCCTCCGCCCAACCCGCAAGCCCGCTGCCCGCCGACGCCCGACTCTGCCCCTACTGCGGGCACACGCAGCCCGAAGGCGACCGCTGCGTCAAGTGCCGCGGCCTGTTTGAGCCCCTCTCCCGACAGGCCACCCAGAACTCCATGGGCCCCTGGCAGATCCGCGACGAGGCCAACCCCTTCTCTCCCGGCTGCTCCATCGAGACCATCCGCGCCCTCATCGCTCGTGGACGCGTCCGCGCCGACGCCATCGTCCGAGGCCCCACGACCCACCAGTTCTGGCGCCGCGCCGACGAAACGCCCGGACTCGCCCAACTCTTCGGCGCTTGCCACGCCTGCAAGGCCCCCGCCTCGGGCGGCGATGCGATCTGCGCGACCTGCGGCGAGTCGTTCCTCGCGCCATCCGACCGCCAGCGCCTGGGCTTGGCGCCCGTGCGCGCCCTGAGTGGGCCCCAGGAAGCGCCACTGTCGCCCATCGCCATCCCCACCGCCCGACCCGAAACCGCGCCCCCGCCGTTTGGTCCCGCCCCGCACCCGGCGGCGCCGCTCCCGTTCGAGGCCGCCCTGTCCTCCACCCCACCCCGCCGAGCCCGAGCGCGGGGCGCCCTGCCCCCGGTCGCGGCGCTGATTGTGGTGGGGGTCGGAGTCGCGGCCATTGCAATCGCCCTGGCCGCGGTCCGGCCATGGTCGTCCGATAACCAGGAATCATCCGCGGCCGCCTCGCTGTCCCAGGCGCCCACCGACCCGCCAGTTCAGTCGGGCCAGTCAACCGCCGCGCAGAATGCTCTCCCGCCCCATCAGACCCCCGGCGATGCCCCCGGATGGCGCGTCGCCCTGGAGGCCTCCGCCCAACTGGCCGCCTCGGGGCACGAAGACGACATCCGAAAGGCCCTCGCCGATATCTCCCGACTCGCCTCAGGGTTTCCCGAGGGTGGAGCCCCGGCGGAGGTCGTCGCGGAACTGGCGCGGCTGGAGCGCCGGCTCGACCAGGCCGCCCTGCGCCGGTTCGTCTGGTGAACCACAAGTTCGGTTTCTGGACGGATCGAGTTTTTTTCTCCCGCATTTCCTGCGGAGCCGGGGTTCACGTGCGCGTAAACGCTTGTTTTGCAGCGATTTACGCGAAATGTGCAAACATCCCCTTCGGTCGTTGACGCCCCCGGCCGACCGCATACCCTAGCCACAGACCCCGCCGGCCCGGCCGGTACCCGGGGAGCCGGAAATCCCACACTGACCACTTCCGCGGCCTCGGCCGTGGCACGCCGCCGAACGGGGATCGGAGCCCTCGTTCGGCGGATTTTCTTTTTGCCGACGCCGCGACCGCGCGACGCTCGCGCGCCCTCTCGGCGCGCCACTACACTCGCGAACGCACCGATGATCCGGAGACCTCACGCGATGAGCGCCGCCACCACGCATCCCTTCCTCGCCCGCGCCGACTCCATCCTCGACGGGCTCCACAAGACCGGTCAGTACAAGCGCCTGCAGATGATCGAGGGCCCCATGGGCCCCGTCGTCCGCCTGCGCGGCTACGGCGAGCGACTCTGCTTCTGCTCCAACAACTACCTCGGACTCGCCGACCATCCCGAGGTCGTCGAGGCCGGCATCCGAGGCCTTCAGGACTTCGGCGCCGGAACCGCGTCGGTGCGGTTCATCTGCGGCACATTCTCGCCACACGAGAATCTGGAGCGGCGCATCGCCCGGTTCCTGGGGCACGAGGCCTCTTACACCTTCGTGTCCTGCTGGAACGCCAACGAGGCCATCTTCCCGACCCTCTGCGAGCCGGGCGACATCATCATTTCGGACGAACTCAACCACGCCTCGATCATCGACGGCGTCCGCCTCGCCACCGTCATCAAGAAGGGCCTGCACAAGGCGGTCTACAAGCACAACGACCTCGCCGACCTCCGCCGCCGGCTCGAAGAGGCCCGTGCCAACCCCGCCGTCACCGGCGTCATCTGGGTCTGCACCGACGGCGTGTTCTCCATGGAGGGCGACATCGCCGACCTGCCCGCGCTCCGGCGGCTCTGCGACGAGTTCGATGCGCTCCTCATCGTGGACGACAGCCATGGAACCGGCGTCATGGGCCTCACGGGACGGGGAACCCACGAGCATCAGGGGCTCACCGGCGCCGACATCGACTTCTTCACCGGCACCCTCGGCAAGGCCCTCGGCGGCGGCGCAGGCGGGTACATCTCCGGCCCCGCCCGCGCGATCGACCTCATCGTCCAGCGAGGCCGGCCCACGCTCTTTTCCAACGCCCTTCCCGCCACCGTCGCGTGCTCCGCGGACAAGGCCATCGAGATCCTGATGCGCGAGCCCGAGCGCGTCCAGCGCCTGCGCGACAACGCCGCGTACGCGCGCGAGGGCATCCGCAAGGCGGGGTTCACCGTCATCGAGTCGCCCACCGCGATCTGCCCCATCATCGTCCACGACACCGCCAAGGCCATCGCCATGAGCCAGCGCCTTCTCGAACTGGGCGTCTACGTGATCGGCTTCGGCTACCCGGTGGTGCCCGAGGGGCACGCGCGGCTCCGCGTGCAGGTCTCCGCCGCCCACACCCGCGAGCACATCGACGGGCTCATCGGCGCGCTCCGCAATCTGTAAGGAAGGCGGCCCCGCTCAGGCCGCGTGACGGCGCGAGTCCAGGCGCGCCGCGTGGATCAGCGCCAGTTCGCCGACCGTGCGCAACTGCTCCGGGGTGGCGCCGTCGAACGCCAGGCCGACGGTCCAGGCGAACATCCCGTCGCGCCTCGACCACACGCACCGCGCCGGCAGCGTGAGCCGTGCCCCGACGCTCATGAGCGTCACATGCCCCTTGCGCCCCGGCGCCCAGGCGCGCCGGCGCAACAGGCGCATGCCCCGGACCGACAGGTCGATGATCCGGCCCCGGTCGCACGAGAGGCCTTCGACATGCACCCGCCCGGCCACCCGGTGGTCCCCCAGTCGATCCTGCAGGTTGGAGCGCCAGTCCAGCACGATCCCGAGATCGGACCGCCGGCGCTCCCCGATTCACCCGCCCTTGGCGATTCCCCAGTGCAACCCCCCGTGCGCGGGGCCGTACGATCGGCGTATGCGGCCCAGGCGTCACAGGACGGTCGGCGGGTTCTCGCTCGTGGAGTTGCTGGTGGTCGTCGCCATCGTGGCGCTCGTCCTGGGCGTCACGCTCCCGACGCTCCGCGCCGCCCGCGCCGCGGCCGCTGGCGCCGCGTGCAAAGGCAACCTCCGCGAGGTCTTCGTCCTGTGTTCCGCGTACGCGATGGAGCACAACGGCCTGGGCCCGGCGATCGGCCAGCCCTACGGCGCCCCGCCGAACTGGGCGCTCGAGGTCCAGCGGCGCGCCGGCGTGGACGGCGACACGCCGGGCGAGTTGTACCTGAACGTCTCCATCCTCGTCTGCCCCGTCGCCGACGCCGTGTACCCGATGGACATGGTCCGCACCTACGCCATGAACGGCACCGGGCACGCGGGCGACGCGATGGGCGATGAACTCGACTACGACTCGACCGACCCCGCGCGACAGGCCGCGATCCGCTTCGATCTTGTGCGCCATCCCGCAGCGGCGCCGCTTCTCGTGGACGGCGCCGTCGCGGACTTCGCCAGCAACCCCGCGCCGCCGAACCGCTGCGCGAGCGTCGTGGATTTTCGCCAGGAGGCGCACGTCCGCGACCGTCTGGGCCGGTTCCACCGCGAGGACGGCGTCCCCGCCTTCAACGCCGCGCTCTTCGACGGGTCGGTCCAGCGCTTCGCCGATCCGCCGAGCATCTGGCTCGAGCCGCTGCCCTGAGCGGGGCGGGGCTCAGGCGCCGGCGACGCGCAGCGCCACCAGCGTGGTGTCGTCGGCGCGCCGGTTCATGCCCACAAAGCGCCGGTTCTCCCAGATCAGATGGTCCGCGATGCGGTCCGCGCCCGCGTCCGGCTCGGCGGCCAGCAGCGCGAGCAGCGCCTCGCGGATCCGCCGCTTGCCGTACTTGGCGCCGGAGAAATCCCGCGCGTCCGCCAGCCCGTCCGTGCAGACCAGCAGCGTGTCGCCCGGACGCAGGTCAAAGTGCGAGCGCTCGTACCGCTCCGTCGGATCGATGCCCACGACCATGCCCGAATCCGGCAGTTCGATGATGTCCGAATCCTCGGGCCTGGCGCCCGGGCGCGGGCGCAGCAGGAGCGGCGGCTCGTGCCCCGCGTTGCAGTACGTCAGGCGCAGCGTCGCCGGGTCCAGCACGCCGTAGAAGATCGTCGCGAACTCGTTGTCCAGCGTGTCGCGGCAGACCGCTTGATTCACGCGGTTCATCACCTCGTCGAGGTGGTACAGGTCCTGGGCGTACGCCCGCAGCGCCGAGCGCACCGACGCCATCAGCAGCGCCGCCGCCACGCCCTTGCCCACGACGTCGCCCACCACGATCCCCGTGTGCCCCGACAACTCGATGAAGTCGTAGAAATCCCCGCTCAGTTCGAACGACGGCACCGCGCGGGCCGCGATCTCCACGCCGGGAACCGCCGGCGCCGAACGCGGAAACAGCCGGCGCTGGACGTCCGCCGCCAGGCGCACCTGCTGGCGCACGCGCCGGTGTTCCTTCTCGGTTTCGAGGAGTCGCGCGTTGGTCAGCGCCGCGGCGCTCTGCTGGCCGATCGCCCGAAGCAGCCCCTGCTCGGCGGGCGTGAAGCGGCGCGTGCGCCGCGAGAACAGGCGCATGATGCCCAGGGGCCGGCCCTGGAACACCAGTCCGGCGCTGATCATGCTGCGAAGCCCCTCGGCGCGGCGGGAGTCGTACTGCGGGTCGTCGCTATGGCCGAGCAGGTCCTCGACGCAGACCACCTCGCCCTGCAGCGCCGCTCGGTCCGGCGCCGCCTCCACCGGCACGCTCATGGCGCGGACCACGTAGTCGTCGCTCAGCCCCCACCAGGCGCGGATGACCAGTTCGCGCCCCGCGGGGTCGAGCGTGCGGATGGTGCCCGCGTCAGCGCCCACCGTCTCCACCGCCTCGCGCACCGCCACCCGCAGCAGGCCGTCCGCGTCGCCGGCCGCCACGAGCATGGACGACAGCCGCCCGAGGACCTCGAGTTCGTCCACGCGCTGACGCAACTGCGCCTGGTTCTCGCACAGTTCGCTCACGATGGACGCCACGAGGGTGACGATCCGCTCGATGGCCGCCCGCTCCTGCACGCTGGGCTCGCCCTCGGTGGCGAACACCACCAGCGAGCCCAGCCGGCCGTCGCCCACCCGCAGCGGCGCGCTGAACAGTCGCGGCGCCGCCAGCGCCGCGCCCCCCGACGCGCCCGCTACGTCGCGCACCGACCAGCGCCGCTCGCCGGAGGCGCTGACCACCACGCGTTCGCTCGGATCGTGCAGTTCAACGGTCACGCCCGCGAGCGCGCTCACCGCCTCGCAGAGCGCCGCCAGCGAGCCGTCCGTCAGGAAGTCGGTGATCGAGGCCGATTCGTTGGACATTCACTCCGCCGGCGCGTCGCCCCCGCCCATCCACAGCACGCGCAGCGTCTCCACAAGGGGGTCGGCCCCCGCGTCGAACCACGCGTCGATCCGGTCCACCGCCGCGAAGCCCGTCGCCACGTCGCCCACGGTCCCCGTCTGATGGCCCAGGTACGCCAGCAGCAGGCCCGCGTCCCGCGCGAACGCGTCCTCGCGGTTCTGCGCCGCGTCGCGGAGCGTGCTCATCACCGCCCCCAGTCGCGGCTCGCCGGGCAGCAGCGCCGCGTCGAACTTCACCGGCGCCAACTCGGGATGCGCCTGGAACAGTTGCACGAGGTTCGCCGCCGCCGAGCGGAACAGCCCCGCGCCCATCGCGGCGTGGATGCGCCCGACCGAAGCCATCGGATCGCCCGGCCGGATGCCCAGCGCGCTCACGAAGCGCTCCTCCGCGTCGAACCACAGCCCCTTGGTGAGCAGACCCTGCCCGTCGGCCATCCGCTCGTGGTACGACGTGTCGTCGTTGCCCGTCGCCAGCGTCGAAATCCTTGGCCGCGCATTGCCCAGCAGCGACGCGACCTCCTCGCGCACCTGCGCGCCGGTCATCGCCGCCGGCTCGTTCGACGCGGCGTCGCCCCGCGGCTCGTCGCGCCCCAGGAGTTCCTGACGCAGCCGGTTCAGACGCGTCACGAAGTCCTCGGCGCCGGGGTTCAGGACGTCCAGACCCGCATCGGGCGCGGGCGCCTGGGCGTTCGGGTCCGCCGGCGCCTGAGGCGCGTCCAGCGGGTCGGGCTTGTACGCCTGCAGCAGGCGCTCCATCACGTGCTCGTACGTCGAGCGGTTCGAGTCCACCCGGTCGCTGATCCGCGCCTCCGACGCGGCCGTCTCCGTCAGCCGGTCCGACGTCGCGCGGTTGCTCTCCAGTCGCGCCCGCGGAGCCGTCGGCGCCGCGGGCGCCTCGGCCCCGGTCAGCCCGCTCGCCGCGCGGTTCGAAGCGCCCGCCGGCGGCGTGGCCCCCGGCGCGGGGATCGACGGGCCGGGCACCGGCGTCGTCACGATGCCCCGCAGCGGCGTCGCGCCCACCATCACCTGCTGGCCGTTGGGCCCCTGCCCGCTCGCGAAGTACACCGGCTCCAGCGCGCTGGCCGACAGGAACTCGCTCGTGGAGCGCAGCGATCGCGGGCGCGACGTGAACGGGTCCACCGACAGCGGCGTCGTGCCGCCCAGTTCCGGCTCGCGCAGGTCGCTCGCCTTTGTGCCCGAGCCGGGGCGGCTCAGGACGAACGGCGTCGAGAGCGCGCTCGCCGACGCCGCGGAAGGACCGAAGCCCGTCGAGAACTGCATCTGCGCCTTGAGCGCGTCGATGGAGCGGATGTTCCGCGCCGCCAGGCCGGAGTTGAACGAGTCCCGCTCGAAGCGGAACAGGTCGTCCGAGCCCGTGGCGCCACGGAAGTCGGCGTCCGCCGAGTAGCCCAGCGACCCGCGGAACCCCACGCCCCCGGCCGCGTTGCCGGTGACGATGGCGTTCTGCAGGCGGTTCTGCAGGCGGGCGTCGCGGACCGGCGTGTTCACGCCGGCGCTGCCCTGGCGCGGGTTCACGTCCAGCGCACGGCCGTCGCCCAGGGCGTTCTGCGCGAGGGCGCCCGTCGAGACGCCCAGCGCCAGCGCCCCGCCCGCCAGGCGGACCATGAGCGTGGTGCGGACGCGGTGATCGCGGTTCTGAGACTGTTGCATCCGGTGATCCTCCGGCGGTGGTACGGCCATGGGCGGCTCGGGGTGCGAACCGGCCCGCTCCATCCATCATAGACGCCCGATGGCGCGGACCCGAACATCCTTCGGCCAGATCATCGGTTCGACTGAGCCGTGCCGTCCCGGTCGCGCCCCGTCTCGCCCGGTTCTCAGAAGTTCCCCCTCCGCACCCTCCCCTACGGCGCCCCTTCGTCCCCGCCGTCCGCGTCCGGCGGCTCCGGCGGCGTCGGCGCCTCGATCCACACCGTCGTGCCCTTCTGCCAGAGCGACTCAAGCCCGATCCGCCCGCCCATGGCGCGCACCGCGTGGCGCGTGATCGCCAGCCCCAGGCCCGTGCCCCGGCGCTGCGCGCCGAACCCCGAACGCCCTGGGTCCACCTGATAGAACCGCTCGAAGACGCGTTGCTGCTGGTTCAGCGGGATCCCGATGCCCTCGTCCTGCACCTCGAACCGCAGCGTCCCGGCACGTGGATCGTCGCCGCCGCCGCCCGACGCCCACCGGCCCCGCACACGCACCGTCGTCCCCTCGTGGCAGAACTTCGTCGCGTTGTCCAGAAGGTTCCGCAGCGCCACGAAGAGGAGGCGCGGATCGGCCGCGGCGCCGTCGAACGTCGGGTCGATGTCGAAGTCGATCTTCAGCGAACGCTGACGCGCCGCCGGCTCCATCTCCGCGCGCAGGCCCGCCACCAGTTTCTCAACGATCAGCGGCTCCACGCGCAGCGCCAGGCCCTGCTGCTCCAGGCGCGCCAGGTCCAGTAGGTCGCGCGTCAGTTCCTCCAGCCGCGCCACGTGCTGCGCGATCATCTCCAGCACGCGGTCGAGCATCTTCGGGTCGTGCTTGGCGCCCTCGGAGAGCGTCTCGACGCCCGCGCGGATCGCCGCCAGCGGCGTGCGCAGTTCGTGCGAGGCGTTCGCCACGAAGTCCGTCTTGATCCGCAGCGTCTCGGCCAATTCCGTCACGTCGCGCATCACCGTCGCCGTGGGCGAGCCCGCGCCGCCCCGGCCCGGCTCCAGCGGCGTCACCACCACCTCGAACACCCGCTCGCCCGAGGACGAGGGCAGGCCCACCCGCAGGCGCCCGCGCCGTCCGCGCGCCGCCGCCTCGTGCGCCGCGACCAGGTCGCTCCGGGTGAACAGCCCCCGCACCGCGCGCCCGCGGAGCGACGACGCCGAAGCCCCCAGGAGCCGAGCCGCCGCCTCGTTGCAACGCTCCAGACGGCCCTCGCCGTCGGTGATGAACGCAGGGTCGTCCTGCCCGTCGATCAGCGCGTCGAGTTGACCGCGCTGACGGCCGCTCTCGCTGGACTTGGCGGCGACCCAACCCACGTACGCCGCGGCCAGTTCGGCCAGCGCCTCCGAGTCGTTCTCCTGCGGCGCCCCGAGCGCCAGGCCCGGCGGCGCGCCGTCGCGCAGGCGGCGCAGCGCATCGAGTTCGCCGTCATACCCTGCGGCCACCAGGCCGCCATCCTCGAGCCGCGCCGGCAGAGGATCGGCCAGGGCGCGGGCCAGTTCGGCGCGCGGACCGTCCGCAGGCACCAGCGCGGCGCGCGCGGCAGCGACCAACGGCGGAACCGGCGGCGCGGCCACGACGGCATCGAGCGCGGCCGCCATCCCCTCCGCCCGCGCCAGGCCGTCCCGGATGGCGCCGAGATCGCGCGGGGCGAAGCGGTCCAGCGACAACCGCGCCAGCGCGCGCGCCATGTCCGGCGCGCCCTTCAGAAGCGCGGGGATGCCGATGCGGTAGAAGCGCAGCCCCGGCCAGAAGAGTACGATGGATGTGAGCACGAATTGGAGATACCAGCTCTCCATCATGCCGATGGTGCCCATGACAAAGTCGTGGATCGCCGGGATGAGGTGGGAGCCCATTTCGAGTACGAAGACTGGAAGGGTCAACGAAGCGGCAATGGCCAGGTCGCGCTTCAGCTTCTCTTCTTCCCGCTTCTTGCGTTCGTCATGCGC
>JACVCK010000104.1 GCA_016742055.1 Phycisphaerales bacterium | reverse complement strand
CGCCCTGACGGCCCGACCCCACTCGCCCGCCGGGCCCACGACCCACGACGCGCCGCAGCCGACCGAGCGCCCCGCCGCCCGCGCCCCGGTCCCGACCGATCACAAAACTGGTCCGCAGAACCACCGTGCGCACGCCCTCGGGCGCCGCCTCGGACAGCGCCCGCTCCCAGCGCTCGCCGACCAGCGGCGCCAGCCCCTCGCCGATCGCCGATCCCTCATCGCACACCAGCGTCGGCGGGTCGCCGTAGATGTGCGCCGTGCTCATCTGCACCCACACCGCAGGCCGTGAGGCCGCGGCACGAGCCGCCTCGCCCAGCGCCAGCGTCGATTCCACCCTCGAACGCAGGATCTCGTCGCGGTGGTCCGGCGTCTTGACGCAATCGACGGTCCGACCCGCGAGGTTCACCAGCGCCGCGGCGCCGTCCAGTTCCCGCGCCCATTCGCCGACCGTTCGCGCGTCCCAGACGGCGCGCCGCCACGGGCCCGCGATCGGCGTGGTTCTTGAGAGCAGGACCACTTCCCGGCCCGCGCCCGCGAGGTGATGCGCGAGCGACACCCCGAGGAAGCCGCTGCCGCCCGCGATCACGACGCGTCCGCGTGAGCCGTCTTCGTGCATGCCCCGATTGTACGGGGCGGCCCGGTCACTTCACGCGCCGGTACTGCGCCGTCATGAACGTGGCCCACTTGCCGTCCGGGCCCATCATGGAGGACGAGAACGTGCGGTGGTCGGCGCTCTTCATCTCGATGGTCTCGCGGTAGCGCTCGGTCTTGCCCGGCTCCATCATGTTGGGGCCGGTGGTGTCGAGCGTGAGGACCTTGCCCGAGACGTCCAGTTGGCCCTCGTAGGTCCACATGTGCGTCATCATCGAGCCGATCCAACTGCCGACGAACATCTTCTTCGCCGGGTCATAGCCCAGCGTGAGCCGCATGTTCGCCTCGCCGCCGCCGGGCATCTCGCCCTTGCCCTTGCAGATGATCCAGAGCAGACCCAGAGGCCTGACCGACTCCGTGCCCTTCATCACCATGTCCGGCTGCCCGGGCCCGCCCGAGCACGTCGCCTCCGACGTCCACTCGCCGCACATCTGCTGCAGCCACTGGTGCTCCTTCTGGGGCTCGGCCTGCATGGGGCAGGTTTCCGTCTGCGTCTCGCTCTGCATCGTGGTGGTCCTTTCGTGGGTCTTGGGATCTCTCTCGCGGGCCCGGGGCCGCCGCTCGATCATATGCCCATGACGGCATATGTCAACCCCCGGGAAGGGCGAGCGCGGGCGTCGGCCCGCGCTCGCCGATGGTTCATGTGATTCGCGGCGGGCTCACGACTTGCGCGTGAGTTCGTAGCGGAGCATCATGTACTCCTTGCCGCTCTTGGGGTCGGTCGCGAACATCTCCAGCGTGCGCGAGTTGGGCCCCGTGATCGTCTCCACCTCGCGCATCGTCGCCGGCTTCTTCGTGATCGGGCAGGTGTAGCGGAACGACATCGTGATGACCTTGCGGTCCGCCGACAGCGTGCCCTCGCCCTGCATGATGCCCGTGCTGTAATTGTCGATCCACGAGCCCACCAACTTCTGCGTGGTGTTGTCGAAGCCGTAGATCCCGTGCCCCGTGAAGGCGCCCATGCCCGGGACCTCGCTCTGCATGTCCAGGACGATGTACCGGCCGTCCATCGTCGAGGTGATCGTGTTCGTGCATTCCACCGACATCGGGTCCATCCCCGCGCCCATCCACATCGAGCCCTTCCCGTGCCACACGCCCACGCTCTTCATCAACTCCGCGTGCATCTCGCCGGGAATCCCGGCCAGCATGCACGCCTCCATGTCCGCCTCGGTCCAGCCCGCGGGAAGTTGCATCGCCGGCTGCTCCGGCGCGCCCTGCGCCTCACGGCCAGACTGCTGCGCCAGCGCCGCAGCGCCGAACACCGCCGAAACCCCGCACGCGAAAACGAGAACATTCCTGACGTTCATGGTGAATCGCTCCAGATAGGTGCGCCGAGCCGCCGCGGACGCTCTGCGGCATGCCTGGCCCGGCGAACGCAACATCCTATTGACCCGCCACCACCCTGAACAAGCGGCAGGATCCCAACGCAAGCAAAGTTCTTGCGCCGGTAAACCGGATCGTTGATTTCGGACGCCGGAGGCGTGAAATGAACGGGGGCCCCTCAGCGATGCCGGGGGCCCCGCGTGCGTGGCCTCACTCTCTCCGGTCGTCTCTGACCCCGCGGCGCGTGCTCGCGCGCCGCGCCGTCAGTTCCCGCAGTTGGTCGTGTTGAACTGGCTCAGGACGACGTTCAGGTCGGCGAAGTCCACGTCGCCGTCTCCGTCAATGTCGCCGGAGCACGGCTCTCCGCCGGAGCCGCCGGCGTTCAGAAACACCGCGACCGTGTCCGCGTTGCGATTGGTCGCCGCGAGGTCCACGTCTCCGTCTCCGTCCACATCGCCCGCCGCGAGGCCGGTCGTGAACGCCCCGCTTTGCAGGACCGCCGCCGCGCCCGGGAACGCGCCCGCGCCGTTGTTCGTGAGGATCGAGACAGTGCCGGACGTCGAGCCAGCCGTCGCGATGTCAAGGTCCCCATCGCCGTCCAGATCCGCCGCGACAATCGGCCCCAAGTCCACCGAGCCCGAACCGAACAGCGCCGATCCGCCGAACGAGCCGGCGCTGTTGAGGAAGATCGACACCGCGTTGTCCGTCGCTGCGGCGATGTCGATCGCGCCGTCGCCGTTGAAGTCCCCGGTGGCGATCCCCTCCGGTCGGACGCCGGGGTTGGTGGGGACCGTCGCCGTCACGGCGAAGGTCGCGCCCTGATTCGTGATGATCGACAGCGTCCGATCGTCGTTGTTGGCCGCGACCACGTCCAGGTCCGCGTCGCCGTCGAAGTTGCCGAACGCGGCCGAGCGGGGGTCCGCCCCGACGCCAACCGTCGTGACGGTGAACACGCCGTTGCCGGCGTTGCGCAGGATCGAAACGCTCGCGCCGTCGCGGTTCGCGACCACCAGGTCGGCGTCGCCGTCGTTGTCCATGTCGCCCTTCGACAGCCCGCGCGGATTCGCGCCCACCGCCGTCGTCCCACCCAGGGTGAAGAACATCGGACCGTCGTTCCGCACGATCCGCACCAGGTTCTGATTCTGCAGCGCCACCGCCAGGTCCCAATCGCCGTCGCCATCGAAGTCCGCCGCCACAATCGACCCGCCGCCCGTGTTGGCGCCCAAGGGGATCGTCGCCGCCGGGTTGAAAACCCCCCCGGAGTTCGAGAACACCTCCACCTTGTCGATGTTGTCGCTCACCACGGCCATGTCCAAGTCCCCGTCGCCGTCGAAGTCGGCGAACGCCACGCCCTCCGGACGATCCCCGGTGATGTAGGTCGTGGCCGGGCCCATCGCGCCCAGCGCCGTCGCGCTCAGGCCGGCGAGCAGCAGCGCCGAAGCGGGGCGCAGGGACAGCATGCGATCGTTCATGATCGTTCTCCTCAAGTGTTGAGTGCAGGTTGCATTCGACTGTTCCACCCGGCGCAGCGCCGGGCGTCCCTCATCGAGAAGCAACGGTCATGCCAGTCCGGAATTGACGCTTGCGGCGTAGCAGCGCGTGTCGCCGCGCCTTCGAAGCGCTGGCCGCAGCCGCTCCGGTTGACATCCACCGCCGCGTCAGCGGCAGTTCGTGCTGAAGTTGGAGATCACCACGTTCAGATCGGCGAAGTCCACCACGCCGTCGCCGTTCGCGTCGCCCGCCGGATCGCTCGTGTTGAAATACGACGCCACCAGGTTCAGGTCGGCGAAGTCCACCACGCAGTCGCCGTTGAGGTCGCCCGGAAGCGACACGCCCAGCGCCGCACGATCGGCTTTGTTCACCACCCCATCGCCGTTGACGTCGTAGACGCTGAAGCCCCCGGCGAATTGCGGCACCTGCACCGCGCCGTTCACCACGCCGTCCGCGTCGCCCGCGCCGCCGTCGCGCAGCGCGATCTGCTGATCGATCGCGTCCGCGTCCAACGCGCCCACGTCGCCGCTGCCGTCGAAGTCGCCAATCCGGTCGTCGAATCCCGTGTCGGTCCAGATGTAATAGTAAGGGGGCTGCAGCGTGGCGTACGTCGTGCCGAAGATCGCGCGCACGCCCCAGTCGGCCGGCTCGAGGTGGTCATCCGATTCCTCGTGCCGCCAGCGCTCGATCAGTTCGTACGCGCAAGGCGAAAGCCCCGGCTTGGTCGCGCTCTCGATCAGGTCCTCGATCGCCTCCTGCACGCAGAACTGGTTGGCGACGTTCAGGTCCATCGGCGCCGGCGCCTGCCCGACCTGCATCCCGGCGCCCGCGGGCGTCAGCGGGAACACCAAGGAGACGGTCGTTCGATCGGACCCCGTGTCGTGCGCAAAGCGGGCGTTGATCTGCGGGTCGTACAGGCCGGGGAACGAGCCCCCGAACACGCCGCTGGCCTCCTCGAACCCCCCGGCGCGCTGGAAGAACCGCCCGCGCACGAGCCACGTGTCCCCCGCGTCGAACGTCGCCGGCGAGCCGTCCCCGAAGGTGTTCATCACCATCACGTTGAAGCAGCCGCAGAACGACACCACGAAGTCCGCCCCCGACCGCTCGATCTGCGGCGCGCTGCCGAACAAGGTGTTGAGGTCCTCGCCCCATCGGGCCATCCGCCCCGCGATCGAGCCGTAGGGCGCCCGCCCGAAGCGCCCGACGTTCGCCAGGTACCGGTACAGCGCCGTGCTCCCGCACTCCCCGCCCGTGTCGCGGTTGTTGTCCACGTCCAGTTCAATGAACCCGTGCAGCGGGCTCGGGCCGAAGCGGAACGGGTTGAACGGCTGCGCGCCCAGGATGTTCCCCGGCGGGTTCACCACCCCGGCGAACACCACGTCGATCCGCACAAAGTCGCCGTCGTCGTCGTCCTCCCAGTCGCCGACGAAGAGGTCCGTCGCCGGCGCGTCAGGATCCCACGGCCCGATCCGGAGTTCCAGCAGGTCCGGGAGGTTTGTCAACGGGTTCATCGGTCCATCGGCCCCGACGTCTGTCCGCCGGACGAGCGCATCGCCCGCGGGGTCCGTGTGCAACGCCGGGCCGCCGTCGTCGCCGGCCCGAACCGCCGCGCCCAGCCCCGCGGCGCACACGATCGACGTCAGCGCCCGTTTCATGGTGCGTTGGCCCCCTGGGGATGCGGCTCCAGCCCGAATCGCTCGATGCGGTAGCGCAGCGCGCCGCGGTTCAGCCCGATCAACTTCGCCGCCAGCGACACGTTCCCGCGCGCCCGGCGCAGCGCCTGCTCGATGATCGAACGCTCGATCCGCTCGATGTCCACCGGCCCCGCGTCGAAGTCGCACACGAAGCGATCCCCCGGCGCCGAGGCAGCCCCGTGCCCGCCCGGAGACGCGGCGCCGTTGGCGTGCCCGTTGTGCGCCGCGCCCCGAGCGACGCCCAGGCCCAGATGCTCCGCGCCGATCCGATCGCCCTCGCACAGAATGCACGCCCGCTTCACCACGTTCAGCAGTTCGCGCACGTTCCCCGGCCATGCATGGCGCTGCAGCGCCGCCTTCGCGTCCTCGCCCAGCGTCGGCGCCGGCCGGCCCTGCTGATCGCCCAGCCGACGCAGCGCCGCCTCCGCGATCAGGATCACGTCCGATCCCCGCTCCCGCAGCGACGGGATGCGGATCGTCAGCGCGTTGAGCCGGTACAGAAGGTCCCGCCGGAAGGCGCCCTGCGCCACGCGCTCCTCGAGGTCCAGATTGGTCGCCGCCACGATCCGCGCCCGCGCCACGCGCTCCTTCGTCCCGCCCAGGCGCCGGAAACGACCCTGCTCCACGACCGTCAGCAGTTTCGCCTGCATCTCCAGCGGCATCTCGCCGATCTCATCGAGGAAAATCGTCCCGCCCTCGGCCATCTCAAAGAGCCCGGGACGCGCGTCCTTCGCGTCCGTGAACGCGCCCTTCTCGTGCCCGAACAGTTCGCCCTCGATCAGCGTCGCCGGCAGCGCGGCGCAGTTCACGTGCACGAACGGCGTCGCCGATCCGCCCGAGGCCGCGGGGTCGCTCTTGTGGATGTGCTGCGCCAGCACGCCCTTGCCCGCCCCCGTCTCACCCAGCAGAAGAATCGTCGGCAGTTCCCCGGGCTGGCCCGCGCGGGGCGTGGGCAGGCGCGCGAACCGCGACGCCAGCGACAGCGCCTCGGCCCACGCGGGGCTGGCGCCGAGCGCCTCGCCGCCGTCGGTCCGCACGCGCTCCAGCCGCTCGTACAGGCGCACCCGCGACAGCAGCCGGCGGTTCTCCAGCGTCTTGCGCACCACGAGGTTCAACTCATCCAGACTCAGCGGCTTCTGGAGGAACTCATCCGCCCCGCGCTTCATCGCGTCCACCGCCGAGTCGATCGTCCCGTAGGCCGTCATGACGATCACAGCGCCGTCGAACCCGTCCTCCCGCATCTGCGCGAGGAACTCGATGCCCGACTCGCCCACCAGGTTCACGTCGGTGATCACGGCGTCGAAGTCCCGCTGCCGGACCGCCTCCCGGGCGTCCTTCAGGCACGCGGCCTCCGACACCGTGTGCCCGTCCTGTTCCAGACTCCGACGAATCGACGTCCGAAGCGTCCGCTCATCCTCGATGATCAGGATCGTGGCCAGGGGAAACTCCATTCCGGCTGATCTCAGCCGACTGGCTGAAATCCGCCGACTGCGTTGATTCAATGCCGCCAAGCGGCAGGCGGACCAGGAACGTCGTGCCGCGTTCCGGGGCCGAATCCACGAGAATGCGGCCGCCGTGCTGCTTCACGATCAACCGGGCCGAAGCAAGGCCTATGCCATTGCCGTCCCGCTTGGTGGTGAAGTAGGGCAGGAAGATCTTCTCCCGGATCTCGGGGGGTATTCCCGGGCCCTCATCCCGCACCACCACGTCCCACTGCCCCCGCTCCGCCCCCTGCGAAACCGCGACCGTCACCCGCGAGCCCGCCGGGGACGCCTGAAGCCCGTTGGTCAGGATCGCCACCAGGGCGTGCTCCAGCAGGCGCGGGTCGAACCGGGCCCGCTCGGGCGCCCCGCCCACATCGCACGACAGCGTCACCTCGCGCATCCGCGCCAGCGGCTGGTGGGCGTCCACCAGGCCCTGCAGCCATGGCCCCGGCGCCTCTTCGCGCGGCTCCACGGTCAGCGGCGAAGTCGCACGCAGCAACTCGTTCAGCCACTGGTTGAACCGGTCCACCGTCTGCATGATCTCGGTCTGATCCGCATGCGTGGGCGAGCCCGGCTCCGCGCGCCGGCGCGTCAGTTCCGCCACCCCCCGGATGCCCGACAGCGGGTTGCGGATGTTGTGCGCGATCCGGCGCACCATCTCGCCAACCGCCGCCAGTCGCTCGCGATCGACCGCCTCCTGCTGCATGCGGGCGATCGAGGCCGACATCTGCTCCACCTCCCGCGCCAGCAGCCCCAACTCGTCGTTCGCCGCAGCGGGAACCTTCTGCCCGAACCGCCCCCGGGCGATCTCCGCCGCCGCCCGCCGGAGTTCACCCACCGGCCTGACCACCCACCGGCGCACCAGCAACCCCGTGAGCGCCAGGAACAGGCCGGCGCCGATCAGCGCCGACGCGAGGATCACGGTGTGCAGCCGGCGCATCGCGTCCGCGTGGTCGAAGGATTGGCTCGTGTTCTCCACCACCCGCGCCTCGATCCGCTCGCAGAGTTCGTGCAGATCGGCGTGCGCCGCGATCGCGGCCCGGCCCGCTTTGGCGTCGCCGGTGTCGAACCACGCCCCCGCCAGCGCCCGGGCCTCGTCGATGCGCCCGCGGAGGTTCCGCGCCGTGCTGATGCCCACCTTCAGTTCCAGCGCCCGCCGACCGAACAGCGACGCCACCCCCTCGTCGACCCGCGCCGCCTGCTCCAGGTACGCCCGCTCCGCCGCGTCGCGCGCCGCAGGGCTGGCCGGCTCGTCGCCCCCGTCCGGACCGGGTAGCCGCGCGCCCAGTTCGCCCATGTCCCGCTTGAGGGCGCTGAGCGACGTGAGGACCGCGGCGTTCTCGCGCATCGGCGCGAGGATCTCCCGCTCGAGCGTGAACCCGAAGAACAGCGCCGCGCCCAGGCCGAGCGCCACCGTCAGCCCCAGCAACGCCAGCAGCGCCGTGAACTTGGCCTGAATGGTCATGTCGGGGCGCTTACGGTTCGGGTTGCCAGCCCCACGCCCAGCCCGATTCGTCGAGCGGGCGCGAAGAGGCCGAAACACTGCCGTCGATGAACGCGACGTTCAGACGCCCGCCGTGGCGGAGCCCGGGGAACCAGTGCTGGTCGCCCGCGTACACCCCGGGGCTGTCCAGCGCCGGCGCCGAGAACAGGCCCTGCGCATCCTTCGACGCGGCCGCACGCCCGTCGATGTCCCACAGCAGCGGCGTGCGCCCCTGCGCCAGCACGGAGCTGGTCAACTGCACTTCCTTCGAACGCGGGCGTCCTCGCGGGTCCAGGTACTCCACCCGCAGCAGACGCATGTTGAAGCCGAACGACAGGTTCTCCGTCGGGCCCACCGCCCCCTCGCGGCACGGCACGTCGCGGCGCAGCGTCACCGGGCCGGCGATCTCCGAGCACCGCATCGGGTCCACGCCCGTCTCGTCGGGCCGCTCGTGCGTGTCCGTGTCGCCGAACGCCCAGAACTCGTCCACGCCGTACTGGCTCTCGACGAACGTCTCGAGCGAGAAGCGCGTCCGCCCGTATCGGAGGCGGTCGTCGCCCCGGTCGCCGTGCAACTCCTCGTTGGCGAACACCGCGAAGTCGAACGCCACGCTCCGCAGCGAAGTCTGGCAGCGGAACGCCCGCGCACGCTCCATCGCCGCGCCGATGGTCGGCAGCAGGACCGCCAGCAGCGCCACGATCACGCCGCCCGCGACGAGCAACTCCACAAGCGTAAAGCCCGCGCGCCGCGCGGTGCGCTCCGCGAACTGTCGGGGTGATGTCGCCGTGCCAGGTCTCCTCATCCAGCGGGGCCGACGCCCAGGCTGCGAACAAAAGTCTACCCGGTTCGGGTGCGGCTGAAAAGCCCCATCCTCACCGAGTCGGTCAAGTCCTCCCGAACGCCGTCGGTTGAACGCAGCCAAAACGACCGGCGCCCCGCCTCAGAGGCGGGGCGCCGGGGAATGGTCTGAGAAGTCGGCCGTCGGCCGCTCAGCGCGCCGTCAACTCCTCCACCAGGCGGTCCGCCCCGTAGAGGACGCGGAGCGTCTCGATCATCGCCCGGGAATCCACCGACACCGCCCGGTTGAGCGTCCCGTCGTAGAT
>JACVCK010000103.1 GCA_016742055.1 Phycisphaerales bacterium | reverse complement strand
TAATAGAACAGGTTGCCCTGGTCCAGAGCCCCGTTGAAATCGGAGTCGGCGTGGCGCGTCACACGCCAGTGTAGGCCGTTGTAGGTGTACGTGGCGCGGGTCTGGATGGAGCCCCCCTGGCCGGGGCCCTGTGGATCGACCTCCACCTTCACCAGCCGGTTCCACGCGTCGTAGGTGTAGGTCCAGACGTCGTGGTAGTTCCCGCTGCCGGGGTAGACCTGCTTGGTGCGCAGGTTCCCCGCGGCGTCGTGGGTGAACGCCGCCGCATTCGGCGGATTGGGATACTCGATGTTCCGCGTGACGATCTCGTTGGCCGCGTTGTGGGTGCGGATTTCCTCCAGGTCGCCGCCGTCGGTGAAGACGCCGTTGCCCGTGAGGTCGCGGACCATGCCCTCCCAGTTGCCCAGCGCGTCGAGCGACCACTGCTGGCCGCGGGTCCCGCCCGGCGAAAACGACGGCGTGCCGGCATGACCTGAGACCTGCCCCCGGTCCGCCTGCGTCAGTCGGTGGAGCCCGTCGTGCGCGTAGCGCTCGTCGCGGTCGGCCCGCGGCGACAGCGTGGACCCGCTCAGACCGCGAACATCCCAGCGCCACTTCAGGTCCGTGTGCTCGTAGGAGTACCAGAGGTCGATGAGGGCCGGCATCGCCTGGTAGTCCGCCCAGGAGTCCCGCAGCCACGCCTGCTTGCGGACGCGGCCGAAGCGGTCGTAGCCGGGGTACTTCCCGGCGACCGGCGTGTGGGACTGGCTCGGATCGATGTGCCGGCGCAGGTCGATCGACACGAAGTCCAGGTCCTTGCGCGCGAGCATGCCCAGCCCGATCCAGTCGTACGCAACCAGGTGCGATTCAGGGTCGGCCGGCGGCTGGGGGTCCAGCCCGCCCGGCGCCGAGCCACGCTCCCAAGTGATCGAGGTTGCACGGGAGATGCGGTCGTTGACGGAGCCGCCCGAGCCGTAGCCGTACGCGATCACCGTGCGGTCCGCGTGCCCGGAGGCCGCGGGGTAGCCGACGGACTCGGGGCGCGAATAGTTCCCGGCTGAGGAGTTGGAGAGGTCGAAGACGTAGCCGATCGGCGCCGAGTGGCCCGAGCCCACGCCGCCCGTGGGGTTCTGGAGGACCCCGCTGACCTGCCAGAGCCCGTTGTAGGAGAACGCCACGGCGTTCAGGATCGCGCTCGACCCGTTCCGGGCCTTCACCGACTCCCGCCGGCCCATGCCGTCGTACTCGGTCACAATCTCTTCGGCGGCCGTGTCGATGCCGGCGCCGAACGCCGTCACGAGGTCGGACGTGACGCGCCCGCGCCCGTCGCGCTCGTACTCGTGCACGGTCCCGTTCTGGTCCGTCATGGCGATGAGTTCGCCCCGGCGGTTGTAGGCGTAGCGGACGGTGTCCGAATCGCCGGCGCTGTCCGGGTAGATCACCCGCGCGAGCAGATCGTTGGAGTCCAGCGCCGAGCCGCCGACCAGCGGCGCGGAGGCGGAGCCGGTGCGAACGCCGTAGACATACTGGGTCGCCTGGTACGCCTCGTCGCCCGTCCCGTCGTCGAACGCGGCGACATGGAAGGTGATGTTGTCGGAGCCGTCGTAGGCGGTGATGGTGGCGCGGTCCTTCGAGGGATCGGGCGAGGAGTGCGAACCGGAGAGCTGCAGCTCCCAGCCCCATTCGTCTTCGGGGCTGCTCGTCGCAGGCACGACGACCGTGCCGGATGTCCAGTTCTCGATGACGGCGATCTGGCGATCCAGGTCGTCGTAGACGCGTTTGGTGACGACGCCCTCGGGGTCGGTGTCCGTATCGATAAGGCCGCGCTCGTTGTAGGCGGTCTGCCAGACGAGTTCGCCGGCGTTGGGGAGGGTTCCGAGCGGCGTCGAGGGCGCGGAGCCGCTCACGAAGAGCCCGTTGGTCGCGTCGTTGGTCCCGAAGTCCACGCGCTCGATCGGCCGGTCCGCGGCGTCGTAGATCGTGCCGGTGTAACTCGCCACGGCCGCCGATCCGGAGAGGGCGCCCGCCGCCGAGCCGGCGTCGTGGGCGCGGCGGTGGGTGGTCGTGAGTTCGAGCAGGCCGCCGTTGACGGGCTGCGACGAACCCGCGGCGCGGTAGGTGTAGGTGGTCTGCTCGACGACGTAGTCGTCGGAGACGGATTTCGCGTCGTCGTGCGATCCGCTGGCGCCCGGAGCCGCGTCGCCGCGGCGGTCGGTGACGTAGACGACCTTCGGGCGGCCGAGGCCGTCGTAGGTGGTCTTGACGGTGGGGCTGTTGGGCGCCCAGTGCGCGATGGCGCGGCCGTCCTCGTCGTGCCAGGAGTTGGTGGCGAGGGCGTCGGTGTCGGGGACGTTGGAGTCCGTCCCGGACGGGTCCATGAGCCGCTCGGTGCGGACGAGCAGGCCGCGCTGGCTGTAGGTCGTGGATTCGAAGAAGCCGCGATCGGCGTTGGCGTCGTAGGCGTCGTCCTCGGCGGGGTTCGACGTGAGCGCGCGGGCGACGGGACGGTCGAGGTTGTCGTAGGCGACGATCTCGTGCGGCGCCTCGGGGTGCAGGGTCCGGACGCGGCGGTGGCGCGCGTCGTAGGCCATGCGCGTCAGCCGGACGGTCGAGCCGTCCACGCGCTCCAGGACGCCGGTGAGCAGGCCGTCGCCCACGCCCTGGGCGAGGGTTCCGTCGAGCGGGATGGGGTCGTCGTAGAAGTACTCCGCCGTGACGACCTCGTCGCCGGGGTTAGCGAAGACGCCCGTCGCCGTCGTGATGAGCCGGTCGAGCGCGTCGTAGCCCCGGAGAGTGACCGTGCCGTTGTCGTTGATCGCCTTGACCAGGCGCCCCTTCCCGTCGTATTCGAACCGGTCCACATAGAACCCGTCGCCGTCGACGTCGTGCCACCTGTGCAGCGCGGCCAGCGAGCCGGAGATCGCGTAGACATGGAGCTCCCGAGAGAGCGTCGTCCCAAGGCCGACGTCATAGGCCTTGACCGGGTAGCCGTCCGGCAGAACGCCGTCGAGTTCGTACCCCGAGACGACGCTGGATTCATCGAGCAGCGGCTGGCCGCCTGCTGTAAGCCAGCGGACGGTCGCCGGTCCGAACCCGTAGGTAAAGGAAGGATACGAGCCGCCGCGCGGCGGGAGGTCGATCTCGGCGTAGTGCGCCACGCCGGAGTCGGCGATCGCGGTCCGCATCTCGCGGCGGGTGTACGTGGTCACGCCGCTGGGGCTCGTCGCCTCGACCAGCCGACCGAGGGGGTCGTAGGCGAGGGTGGTCACCAGCGCGCCGCCATCGGAGTTGCGTCCGTTTGTGTTGATCGTGAGGCCGCCGCTGAAGGTGATCAGGTTGGTGTCCACGTTCTCGACGACCAGCGTAACGCCGGCGTGCACCGGGTCGAATCCCCGGTACGTGGCCGCGCCATCCGCGGCGAATGAGAACTCCTCGTTGCCGAGAGCATCGAAGATCCGAGCGGACTTGTACCAGGGGTGATCGGGATTCTCGGAAGAATTATCTGGTCCGTTCTCGCTCGACAGCTCCGCTTCAACCCACGTCTCGATCCATGCGACGTCGTGACCACTTCCGCCGTGGAAGCCGTATGTGAACTGCGTCCGCTCCTTATCGTTGTCGCCGGGGCTGCCGCCGTCGGTGCGGTAGCGTTCGATCGACGACACGAGGTGGGTCGGAGAGCCGTAGGTGATCTTGTCGACGAGGGTGAAGGCGGAGGCGGACTTGCCCACCCCGAAGTCCGGGTCGCCGATCGAGTCGGTGTAAAGCCCCTGGCCGATGCGCCGCTCCGTCAGCCGCAGCTGGGCGTTGTGCACGTAGCACTCGATGTAGCCCTCGTCCGCCTTGGGTTCGTACGCGGGCTCGCTGCCCGCCGTCGCCGGCGTGTAGACATCCGTCGCGGACGGATGCGCCTTGCGGATCAGCTCGCGATTGCCGGCGCTGTTGTAGACATAGTGCGTGACCCACTGGCGCCCGAGCACGTGCTCGACTTCCTCTTCCACCACGACTTCATCGTATTCCTCGACGGCCTCGTTGATGACGTAGGGCGTGTGGGCTACGAACTTCTTGAAGTCCGACCGGCGGACCTTGTGCTTCTTCGGATAGCCGCTCTCGTCGCGGAGCCACTCAGTCACCGCGGTCGTCTGATAGTACGAGGTGGGGCTCCAACCGGTCGCGGGCAGCATGCGGTCAGTCGGATCGACCCCGAAGTACTCGTACTGCTCCAGCACGCTCAGCTGCTCTCCGGCGCCCCCGCCGCAGCCGCAGCCAGCGGCTCCCAGGTACTGCCGCTCGACGCGCCGCAGGCCGGGGCCCTCGCCGGGGTCTGCCTCGTACACGATGATCTTGCTGGCCAGGTCCACGAGAGTGAGGCCTTCGACGCCGTCATAGGTGAACGTGTCTTCGTAACCCCGGAGCAGGAGTTCGTCGGCGCGCTCGACCAGCGTCTTCGGATCCAACTCTTCGAAGTTGCGGGCGATGGCGAACGTCTCGATCTGCTCGGGCAGGATGACCATCTTCAGCTGGCGGTTGTAGCCGTCGGGGTCGCCGCCGAGGCCCTCGTCCTCTACGAACGCGTCGGGTGAGGATCCGGGGGCCGCGGAATGGAACGACGCCTCGTGGCAGAGGGTCAGGTCCTTCGACCCTTGCATCCCCTCCACGTAGTAGCGGTACTGCGTCACGAGGGCCCGGGCCTCGTACGAAGGGCGGTCCGGCGTGGAGGGGTGCACCGCGACGCCGCCGTCCACGCGCTCATACTTGACGACCTGCACGAGGTCTCCGGACTGGCCGACCTCTGTGGGGCCGTGAGGTTCCCATGTCGGGTTGTGCTCGTCGCACTCCGGGGTATTCTCCAGCCACTCCGGCTCGTAGCCCGCGATCTCGTCGAAGTAGGTGTACTCGACGCGCTGGACTTCCAAGTACGGTTCTTCGTTGCCGTCGTCGCCGGGGTCGGGTTCGAAGCTCCGGATGTCGGCGCACGCTTCAAGCGGCCGCAGCACCCGGACGGTCTTGAGCTTGCCGAACAGCGGGTGGCCCCAACGGATCCGGGCCTCCTGCACCTCGGTGAGCTCCAGTGCTTCGTTGTACTCCAGAGGGTCGAAGTCCTCGGCCCAGTAGTAATCGAAGCGGATCTCCGCCTCCAGCCTTCCGATGGCGTTGATGCACCTAATGCCGCGGACGCGCACGGTCCCGAACTCAGAATCATCCTCCCCGCAGTCCAGCACGTGATAGTCCCAGTCATAATCCCAGCGATTGCCGTAGACGTCCCGCTCCTGGGCGAGCCGGCCCCAGAGGTAGCCGGGGTTCTCATCGGGTGGGTCGACGACGATGACGTCCTCGGGGTTGCCGCTCACTTCATGGACGGGCCGGTAGAAGTGGCGCTCGCTCACTCCGGGCTGGTAGAGACCTAAGGTCACCCGCGCGCCGAACTCGCCCTCGCGATCAGAGTGGGTGACGTACGTGCGATTAAAGAACTCCGTCGAGGGCCCGCCCGAATGCCACGTGGTGTCGAGCGTCCCCGGAGAGTTCGTTCTGTAGGTGTTGATCGCCCAGGCGCGGCTCACGAGCTTGATGATCCCGTCGCCGCTGTCCGTCTGATGCTCGAGCGACGTGTACGGCGAGAACCACCATTTGGGCGATGAGGGGGCGATGTCCGTGGGGAGCGGGGGAACGCTGCCGAACCGGCCGTCCGACCGCGTGTCGCTGGCGTACGACCGGGTCAGGACGTAGTCGCGCCCGGACAGCCGCACGCGGAGGTCGACGACCGACTCCACTTTCATGCCGCTGGAGAGGTGGACGGGAGCGCTGGAGTAATACACAGGGCCGCCCCCGGGGCCGCAGCCGTCCGAGCCCGGGCCCGTCTCCGATCCGCCCTCGTCGAGCAGGTCGTCCACGTCGCCGCCAAAGCCCGGTCCCGTGTCGCAGACGATCGAGAGCGGCCACCAGTACTCGCAGGGTTTGAAGTCCTGCGCCCGAGCGGACAGCGCCGCCGCCGTCAGACCCAGGATGCCCGCCGCACGATGCAAAGATGTCGCCACCGGATGCCTCCAATCAGATCGGCTTCGCCGTCCGGAATCGCACGAGTGTGGTCCGCTCCGTCTTCGTCCCGCTGGATGGCGTCACGCCGCCGCGCCTCACGGCTGCCCTATCGCCACGCCGACGAGCCAGGCGCTCATCGCCGCCACGCCGTTGTCGAGCCTGCCCCCGGCCACGGCCGACTGCGCCCCCGCCGCGCTCAGCGCCGCGGCCTGGGGCCCGCTGAGTTCTTCGCCCCGCTGTGCGCGCCGGTGCGCGGACGTCAGCGCTCGCCAGCCCTCCTCGTCCAGGTCCAGCGCCTTGAACGCGTCGGGAACCTTCCGCATGGCGTTGGCCGTCCACCGCCGCGCCATCGCCGCGTTCTCGGCGCCGGCGATGTCCTCGATCCCATCGAGCAGCGCCTCCACGAGCGTCTCCCGCGCCGCCCGCACGGCCGCGGCGGAGGCGTCGACCCCGCCCCGCGCCGACTCCTGCGCCGCGAGCCGCTCCTGCGTGGCCCCGCCGCGCTGGAGCATGTCGGTGGCCGCGGCCAGCTGCTCGGCGTACGCGTCCGCGTCGGCCGCCTTCTGCCGCATCGTCGCGACGGCCCCCGCGTGCTCGGCGGCGACCCACTCGAGGACGCCCTGCGCCTGCTCGGGCGTGACCCCGCCGACGGCCCACGCCGCGGGCGTCAGCAGCGTCGCGAGGGTCTGCATCGCCTGGGCGTTCCCCGGGGGGACGACCTGCCGGGCGACGGCGGGCCCGCTCACGGAGACGACCGCGACCCACACCACGCACGCGAGGCAGAGCGTGGCGGCGGTCAATCGTCCCAACCTGGATCGGACGGCACGGGTCATGGGGATGCTCCTCGCTGTGGACACAGCGATCGCGCACGCGCTGCGGCCCATGCGAAGAAGCGGCCAGAGCGCAACATCACTCAACGATGCGAGCGGCTCAACAAAGTCCGGATTGTTGACGGCCCTCGGAAACACACCCCCTCGGGTCGTCCTTTCGCCCCGGGCGCCCGCTGGTGCGGGCGTCCGAATGGAACACGCGGCAGCATGCCATCGCTCCCGACGATCCGTCAAGAGTCTTCCCGCCAATTTCGTGAAAAAACTTTCGCCCATGACCCGAACCGGGCAGTGAAGATGGGCGAACCGACTCTCGAACAAAGAACGCGCGGGAGCGCCCGCGCGTGCTATTGGTTCGGCACGCCGCAGCGCGCGTGTGCGCGAGAGTGAACGACTACGCGGCCGGCCTTGCTCCGCGCGACTCGGCGCGCAAAGACATTGACAGCGACGACGCTGCGCGGGACGATGCTTCGCGAAGGCCGCTTCGTTCCGTGCACGGCCGTGGGTACGGGTTCTTGAACGCTTCAAGCCAGCGACCGGGAGGCCTTGCATGACGCCAACTTCGGCGCGGATCGCGCACACGGGCCTGCGCTGGCTGCTCGTCGCGCTCTGCGTCGGCGCGGGGCGCCCGTGCGCCGTGTCCGCACAGGACGCGGAGATACCGGGGGAGTCCATCGAACTCTCGGGCGACCTTGAGCTCTCGCGCCTCATCGAGCTGGTGAGCCAGCGCCTGGGGGTGTCGGTGCAGTACGTGGCGGGGGATGTGAACAAGCGCGTGACGCTGCGTCTGCGGGGCCCGGTGTCGAACGAGGACCTGTGGCGCATCCTCTCCGCGGCGCTGGAGAGCCAGCAGCTGGCGATCGTGCGCACCGAGCAGCCGGGGCTCTTCCGCGTCCTGCCCATGCAGCAGGCGGCGGCGCAGCCCGCGGAACTGCGCACGGCGCAGCGGAGCGACGGGCCATCGGGGGAGCCCGGCGCCTCGTTCACCTCGACCATCGTGCAGCTTCGCTCCGCGGACCCGGCGGAGATCGCCGCGGCGCTGGCGCCCGCGATGACGCCGCAGGTCGGCCAGGTCAAGCCCATCGGTTCGGGAGGGCTGCTGCTGATCTCGGACCTGCGGCAGCGCGTGGACCTGGCGCTCGCGCTGATCGAGCGGCTCGACGGCCCGGCCGATCCGGCGGTGCGGTTCACGGTGGACCTGGCCCAGGCCTCCGCCGCCGAGACGGCGGCTCTGGCGCAGCAGGCGCTGGCGGCGCGCCTCGCCGCCTCGGGCCAACGATCGACGGCCGTGATCCCGAGCGGGACCGCGGGGGCGGCCGCGCTCACCGGCGCACAGTTCATCGCGCTGCCGGACGATCGCCGGCTGATGGTGATCGCGGCGGGCTCGCGCGAGCAGGAGCTGCGCGCGCTGATCGCCGAGCTCGACGTGCGTGAAGCGTTGGAGACGCGCTCCTACTCGGCCCCCGGGATCGATCCCAAGGACCTCGCGGAGACCATCAAGGGCCTGCTGGAGACCCGCGCCGCCGAGGCCGCCAAGCCCCAGAGCACGCCGACGCGCGTGGCCGCCGACCGTCTCAGCGGCGCGGTGCTGGTGACGGCGCGGGCGCGGGACCACGCGCGGATCGGCGAACTGATCGAACGGATCGTGGCCGCGCCGCCCTCGTCGCGCCGCACGCTGCAGTCGTTCGTGGTCAAGAACCGCAGCGCGAGCGAACTCATGGCGACGCTGCAGCAGCTCCTGGGGAGCGACCCCGGGGCGCTCTCGAGCGTCTCGGCGGAGGGGGCGCACGCGGCGCTCACCACGACGGGCAATCGCAGCGGCGTCGCGGCTCCGACGAGCCCCCTGGAGACATCCCCTCCCTCCGGCGCCGCGGCCGCCGGAACATCGCCGCAGGCCGGGGGCGCGCGGTCCGGTCCCGCGTCCGGCCTTCCCGGGGTTCCGGGCGTTCCGGGGGTCACGGTGGACGAGTCCACGAACACGATCCTCGCCGTCGGCGATCCGACTTCGCTGGCGCAGCTGGGCGCGCTGATCGCGGCGCTGGACAAGCGCCAGCCGCAGGTGATGATCGAGGTGAGTCTGGTCAGTCTGAGCGAGTCGCAGGCGATCGACTTCGGGGTGGAGCTGCGGACGCAGTTTGAGCGGGGCGGGACGACGTTCAACCTGTCGTCGCTCTTCGGGCTGGGGACGGGGACGGCGCTGCCGACGGGCGTGGGCTTTACAGGGGTGGCGATCAACCCCGGGGACTTCGAAGTGGTCGTGCGGGCGCTGGAGAGCATCGACGCCGGCCGCTCGGCGAGCACGCCGAAGGTGCTGGTGAACAACAGCCAGACCGCGAGCCTGCGCGCCGTGCTGCGGCAGCCCTTCACGAGTCTCAACGCCTCCGACACGGTGGCGACC
>JACVCK010000102.1 GCA_016742055.1 Phycisphaerales bacterium | reverse complement strand
ACGGCGGGCCGTAGGAGGGCGAGGTGATGCCACCCTCGTCGTCACGCAGCTCCTCCGGTGAGGTGATCGCGTCCATCGGGAGGAACGCCCGGGGCCGGCCGGTGGCGGTGTCGACGACGGCGACCCCGCGCGGCAGGTCCGACTCCTCGGCCGGGCCCGCGGCCACGGCGACCCACCCGTCCCCGGCGACCGCGACCGGCCCCGTGAGGGAGGAGGGCTCCTGCCGCACCGAGGGGACCCGGACGTCCTCGCCGTCGCCGAAATGCCCGACGCCAACACCGGCGTCGAGGTCGCCCGCGTCGACTCCAGCCGAACCCGCGTCTACCTCGGCCTCCGCGCCGACAGCGCCATCGCCGCCATCCAGACCTACGTCAAAGCCGTCAACGACCCCGCCGTCGCCGCCAAGGGCCTCCACGGCGTCGTCGCGCAGAAACTCCTCCGGCGCCTCTGCCCCAACTGCCGCGCCGCCTACCAGCCCTCCCCCGACATGCTCAAGAAAATGGGCCTCCCCGCCGACAAGGTCTCACAACTCTTCCGCAAGGGCGGACAGGTGCTCATCAAGAACAAGCCCGAAACCTGCCCCATGTGCGGCGGGGGCGGCTACCTCCAGCAGGAAGGCGTCTTCGAAGTCCACGCGCTCGGACAGGAAGAACGCGACCTCATCGCCAAGGGCGACTACGCCTCCCTCAAGGCCGCGCTCAAGAAAAAGCGCCTCCCCGGCATCCAGGAAAGCGCCCTCAAGAAGGCCGTCGAAGGCGTCACCAGCGTCGAAGAGGTCATCCGCATCACCGCCCCGCCGCAGGCCCCAGGCGCCCCCAAGACCGCCGCCGCCGCCTCCTGAGCGCCCAACTCAACGACCCAAGACCCCGAGGTTCCGACCATGATCATGAACATCCTCGTCATCGCGATGATCGGACTCATCGCCTACCTCTGGTCATCCCAGGGATTCTTCTCCGCGCTCATGCACCTCGCCTGCGTCATCGTCGCCGGCGCCGTCGCCTTCGCGCTCTGGGAGCCCCTGACCTACGGCCTGCTCATCGGACTCAACCCGCCCATCCAGGAAATGGCCTTCGGACTCGGACTCATCCTCCCCTTCCTCGTCACGCTCCTCATCCTCCGCGTCGCCTGCGACAAACTCGTCCCCAGAGGCCTCGACTTCGACGACGCCACCAACTTCCTCGGCGGCCTGGTCTGCGGCGCCGGGTCCGGCCTCCTCACCGCCGGCATCCTCGTCACCGCCATCTCCTTCTTCCGACTCCCCCCCGCCTTCCTCGGCCACAAACCCGTGGAGTTCGACCCCGCCGGCAACATCGTCAAGGCCTCCAACCTCTGGATCCCCGCCGACGCCATCACCGTCGCGCTCTACGAACACATGAGCAGCGGCTCGCTTTCCACCGCGACGCCCCTCGCCCTCCGCGCGCCCGACGCCCACCTCCGCGCCAACATGGTCCGATTCACCTACGGCGGTAAAGGCCGAACCTCCGCCAGCCCCGCCGACTTCTCCATCGTCGGACGCTACACCGCCGCCGGCTCACCCTCCGACCTCACCACCGACGGCTTCTCACGAACCGCCGAAGGCGACCCCGTCCGCCAGGAAGTCCGCACCCTCTCGGGCGAACCCATCTCCGGCGACGCGCGCATCGAGGGCTTCGTCCTCCGGCTCAACCCCGGCGCCAAGGAAAAGAGCGGCAAGTTCGTCGTCGGCCGCGGACAGGTGCAACTCATCTGCACCACCCCCGAGGGCGACGCCCAGATCCTGCAGCCCATCGCCGTGATCTCCCAGGAAAACGCCACCCGGCTCGACCTCGGACGCTGGCGCTTCGACGCCCCCGACGTGCAGATCTCCTCCGTCGGCGGCGCCTCAGAAGCCCCCATGGCCTTCGAGTTCCTCGTGCCCCGCGCCTGGAAGACCACCGACCTGCTCTTCCGCAACCTCCGCGTCGAGATCTCCGAAAACGGCGGCGGAACCGAGTTCGCCACCGTCGCCGCACGCGACGAGGCCATCACCAGCCGCTCCATGTTCACCGCCCTCAACATCGCCGACCCCAAACTCTCCGAAGCCACCGCGAGCCAGTCCCAGTCCCAGCAGAACCAGCCCATCACCGAGCCCGTCCGCGTCTCCGACCGCATCAGCCCCGGATGGATGATCAACACCACCAACCGAGGCGGACTCCGCGTCGAGAACATCGAACGCACCAACTTCATCGTCGAAGGCCAGCACACCTTCACCCGCGAACAGTTGAACGAGCGAGGCCTCGACCAGAACCTCCGCCTCGAGCGCTTCATGGAGACGCTCGACACCAAGGTCGTCCACGTGGACGTCTCCCGGCGCAGCCCCCTCTCCCTCCTGGGCAAGGCCGCCGACGCCGCCCTGTCCGTCGCCCCGCCCCAACTCGTGGACAACCTCGGGCAGGTCTACGACGCCATCGGCTACATCTACGACGACGGCCGCAACGTCACCATCCGCTTCACCCCCGGCCAGCCCATCCGCGCCCTGCGCGAACTGCCCACGCTCAGCAACAGCCGCGAGAACGAGCGCCTCACGCTCCTGTTCCGCCCGAGCGCCGGCGTCGAACTGGTCCGCTTCAACATCGGCAACCAGACGCAGATGGAGTTCAGCCCCCCGATCCGCCTGCCCAACCCCCGCCGCCAGTGACCCGCGGGCGCCCGCGCCTCAAGCGCCGGCCACCGTCCCCATCGGAGGGTCCAGCGGAAGTTCCCGCGCCGCGTCCAGAAACGCCGCGTGGTTCCGCGTGAACTCCAGCAGCGAATCGCCGCCGAACTTCTCCAGCGCCGCCGCCGCCATCTCGAACGCCACGACGTTCTCCAGGACCACCGACGCCGCGGACACCGCGCACACATCGCTCCGCTCGTACGCGCTCGTCTGCGCCTCGCGCGTGTTCAGGTCCACGCTCGGCAGCCCCCGCAGCAGCGTCGAGATCGGCTTCATCGCCGCCCGCACCACGATCGGCTGCCCGTTGCTCATGCCCCCCTCCGTCCCGCCCGCGTTGTTCGTCGGACGCGTGAACCCCAGCGACGGCCCGCCCGCCCCCGCGCGGTCGAAGCCGATCGGATCGTGAACCTCCGACCCGCGCCGCGACGCCACGTCCTTGCCCAGACCGATCTCCACCGCCTTGATCGCCTGGATGCTCATCGCCGCGAACGCCAGGCGCGCGTCGAGTTTGTCCTCCCAGTGCATGCACGAACCCAGCCCCATCGGCGCCCCGAACACGTGCGCCTCGATCAGCCCGCCCACCGTGTCCTTGTCCACCTTCGCCCCGCGGATCGCTTCCTCCATCCGCGCCCCCGCCCCGTGATCCGGGCAGTACACATCGCTCGCGTCCCGCAGCGTCATCAGGTCGCGCCAGTTCTCCGCCGTCGGAAGGACCGCCGTCTCCACCGCGTGGATCCGGCGCACAAAGGCGAACGCCTCCACCCCGATCTCCCGCAATAAGAGCCGCGAAAGGGCCCCCGCCGCCGTCCGCGCCGCCGTCTCCCGCGCGCTCGCCCGCTCCAGCGTCTCGCGGCAGTCGGTCGTCAGCCACTTCACCGACCCCGCCAGGTCCGCGTGCCCCGGGCGAGGCCGATGCACCGGCGGCGTCTTCTGAAGATCATCCAGACGCGAGTCCCGGTTCGCGATCCGCAGCGCCACCGGCGAGCCGATCGTCCGCCCGCGCCGAACGCCCGAGAGAATCTCCACCTCGTCGTGCTCGATCCGCTGACGGCCGCCACGCCCATACCCGCCCTGACGACGACGCAACTCCGCGTTGATGAACCCCACATCCACCGGAACGCCCGCAGGCATCCCCTGCACCAGCGCGATCAACGCCGGGCCGTGCGATTCTCCCGCCGTGATGTACGACAAGCGTGCCATGAAGGGAGGATACGGGCCCCAAACCTCACGCGACCGCGGCGCCCCGGACCGCCGTCGAAACCCGAGGCCGGACGCGCTCCATCGCCTCGAACTCAGCGTCCAGCCGCTGGCTCAGCCGCTCCAGCACGATCGGACGATTCCCCGCCGTCTCCGCCTCCATCGCCGCCGCGACCGAGCCCAGGAACGACGCGTCGAACAGCGACCCGCCCACCGCCAGCGCCGCGCCCGCCACCGACAGCAGCGCGTCGCCGCAGCCCAGCGGGTCCACCGCGCGCTGCGCCATCGACGGCAGGAAGTCCGACAGCAGCCGGTCCGCTCCGTCCCGGCGCGTCGCGTCGAACGCCACCAGCCCGTCCTCGCCCAACTTCACGATCACCCCCTTGGCCCCCGCCTGACCCGCCAGCGAGCCCGCCAGCGTCGCCAGGCCCACCGACGGCGCATGCATCGCCGCACGCAACTCCCCCTCCGTCGGACACAGAAGATCGCACCCCCGCAGCGCCGTCAGGTCCGCACGAGGCCCGCTCACATCCCCCAGCAGCACGTGCGCACGCGGACGCAGCGTCGACAGCAGCCGAGGCAGCGCGCTCTGCGACAACGCGCCGTAGCCGAAATCCAGCAGCACGACCAGGTCCCACGACGCCGCGGCGCCGTCGATCGCGCGCAGGAACTCGTCCACCCGGTGCGCCGGGAACGCCGGCGGCGGCGCATCGTCCAACTTCAGCATCTTCACGCCCTTGGCCAGGTACCGCCGCTTCCGCGGCAGCGCATGATCGTGCACCAGGGGGATCAGGTCCGTGTGGTTGTCCTCGCACGCCAGCGCCAGCCCGCGCGACGCCTTGCCCCGCCCGATCGGCGTCGCCAGCGTCACGCTCGCGCCCAGCCCGCGAAGGTGCTGCGCCACGATCGCCGCGCCGCCCCAGAAGCGCTCGCGCTGCACCAGCGTCGCGTTGAGCATCGGCGACTCGCCCGCCACGTGCGTCGCGTCGCAATGGAAGTAGTCGTCCACGATCGTGTCGCCCACCACCAGGCACTTCAGCCGCCCCGCCTGCCGCAGCAACTTCCGCAGCGCCCCCGCCGACAGATGATGCCGCTGCGCGAACCCCGCCAGCCGCTCCGCGTGCAGGTTCCAGTCCCCCGCGCGGTCAGCGATCAACTGCGTGGACGAATACACCACGTCCCCCGCCGAGAACAGCACCGTCCCCCCGTACGAACGCACCACGTCCCGCTCCGCGCCCAGGCGCGGATCGTGCGAGTCGCGGTACTCCGCGCCCTTCACGTACCGGTCCGGACGCACCGCCGTCAGAGTCTCCACAGCGGTGGGGCCCGGGCTCACCACCACCAGGTCCACGCACTCCAGCGCCGCCAGGTTCTCCGCGCGCAGACGCTCCGGAACCAGCGGGCGGCCCACGCCCTTGTTCGACACCGCCGCATCCCCCGACACCGACACGATCAGCATGTCCCCCTGCTCACGCGCCCACACCAGGTGCCGAAGGTGCCCCGGGTGCACAATGTCGAAGCAGCCGTGGCACAGCACGACCGTCCGCCCGTCGGACTGGGCCTGACGGGCAAGGGTTGCGGCCTGGGCGAGAGGAACGACTTTTCGGGCGTGACTCACGCTGGAGTTATCGACCCATTCGGGACGATGCCTGAAGGCCGTGCAACGCTGGAGCGTCATCATCGCCACCCGAAACCGCGCCGAAGCGCTCGCGGAAACCCTGCGCCGCCTCCCCGCACCCGCGGGTTCCGGGGGTTCCGGGGGTTCCGGGGATTCCGGGGGTTCCGGGGGTTCCGGGGGCTCCGGGGGACCCGTCGCCGAAGTCCTCATCGTGGACAACGGCTCCAGCGACGGCTCCGCCCAGGCCGCCGCACGAGCATGGCCCGGCGCGCAAATCCTGCGCGTCCGCCGCAACCTCGGGCCCGCCGCGAAGCAACTCGCCCTCGAACGCGCCCGCTTCCCCCTCATCGCCGCCCTCGACGACGACTGCGCCCCGGCCCCTTGGACCTGGGACCAGATGGCGCGGCGCTTCGACGCCGACCCCTCCCTCGCCTGCGCCGGTTGGGGCGTCTGCATGCCCGACGGCCGCTGGGAGTGCGCCGCGCTGCCCCGCGCGCCCGTCGGCGCCGCCGTCGCCTTCCGCCGCGACGCGCTGCTCGCCGCCGGCGGCTACTCGCTCCGACTCTTCATGCAGGCCGAGGAGTACGACATCCTCTTCCGCCTCACCGCCGCCAACTCGCGCTGCGCCGTGTTCCACGACCTGCCCGCCCTCCACCGAAAAAGCCCCCTCGCCCGCTCCGGCCCCCGCACGATCTACCTCGACGCCCGCAACAACATCGCCCTCATCCGCCGATGGGCGCCCCAGCGCTGGCGCCGCGCCCTCGCCGAGGACTACGCCCAGCGCTACCTCGCGCTCGGGCGCCGACGCGCCTGCCCGGCGATGGCGTCCCGAGGCCTCCACGACGGGCGCGCCGCCCAGTGGCTCCGCCCCGGCGATCCGCTCACCACCGCGCAGTTCGACCACCTCTTCGGCGTCACCCGCATCGCGCACGCGATAGCCCAACTCCGCGCCGACGGCGCCCGGCGCATCCTCTTCGCGCCCCTGGGCAAGAACGTGCTGGTCTACTGGCGCGCAGCGCACGAGGCGGGTCTGGAAGTCGTGGCCGTCGCCGACGACCGCTTCCACGCCGCCAACCTCCGCAACTACCGAGGCGCCCCCGTCCTCACGGCCGAAGACGCCGCCACCCTCGCCTTCGACGCCGTCGTCATCGCCAACAGCGCCCCCATCTTCGCCGCCGAAGAACGCGATCGCTGGCGGGCCCGCGTCGGCGTGGAGGTCCTCGCACCCGACGCCCCCGACGCCGGCCCAGCCCCACGCTACGCCGACGCCCCCGCCGCGGCCTGATCCGTGCCATCACCGGGCGTGCGTGAGCGCCGGCTCCAACCCCATCGCCCGAATCATCACCCCGTGCAGGTCCGTCAGGTGCGAGAACGATGGGATCCGCTCCGAGCCCGGGCCCGACGCCGCAAGTTCCACATGGTCGCTCGTATGGTGCGGCGTCAGGAACGCCACGCCGTGCCGGTTCGCCAGCAGCGAGCCCAACGGGCAGTACGAGCGAGAGCGCTCGGCGAACGGGTCCACGCGCTCGCCCGCCAGCCACCGCGCCAGGATCGCCCGCTCATCGTTCTCGATCACCAGCCCCGTCGCCTCCGTCACCAGCGCCGCGAACGACTCCGGTGTCCGTTCGCCCGCCGGCAGCGACCGATGCCGGTCCGTCAGCCACTCGAACGACCGGCGCAGGCCCTGCGTGCGCGCAAAGGCGCTCCGCCCGTAACGGCCCGAGCCCGAGAACCCCGGGTTCGCGTTCCCGTGGTCCGTCGTCGCGACGATCAGCGTGTCGTCGCGCCCGGCCGCGAAGTCCAGCGCCACGCGCAGCGCCTCGTCGAACGCCCACTGCTCAAAGAGGATCGACGCGTCGTTGTTGTGCGCCGCGTGATCGACCCGGCCGCCCTCGATCAGCAGCGCGAAGCCCTCGGCGCGCCGCGACAGATGCTCGATCGCCCAGCGCGACATCTCCGCCAGCGTCGGCTCCCGTCGCCCGATCGCCCCGTCGTGCATCCGGTCCACCTCGAACGACAGGTGCTGGTCCGCGAACAGGCCGAACACCGGCCCCGCGTGCGCGCCGGGGCGCAGCGCCAGCAGTTCGTCGCGCGACGACAGCGCCCGCACGTCGGGGCGCGACGCCAGCGCCTTCGCCGACACCGTCATCGCCCCGCCGCCCAGCGCCAGGTCCAGCCCGCGCTCGAGCATCTGCGCGCCGATCTCGCTCTCGTCGCTCCGGGAAGGATGATTCACGATGAACGCCGCGGGCGTCGCGTGCGTCACCCGCGTCGTCGTCACCACCCCCGCCGCCCGTCCCGCGCGCCTGACGCGCGCCCACAGCGGCTCCGGGCCCGCGCCCGCCGGCGTCACGTTCAACGCGCCGTTGTCCACGCGCTGCCCGATCGACCAGCAACTCGCCGCCGCCGCCGAATCCGTCACGAGCGAGTTCGCCGACTCCGTCGCCACCAGCGACCGGCGCGCCCCGCCCGACGCCAGCCACCCCGTCCAGTGCGAGCGCCGGTCGAACCGGTCCAGCAGGAACTGATCGGTGAGCGTCAGCGTCCCCACGCTCATCCCGTCGGACACCAGCACGATCACGTTCTTCGCGCGCCCGCCCGCCCCCGCCAGGTCCGCCGCCCGCGCCGACCGGAACGCCGCCCCCTGCGAAGCCAGCAGCGCGCCCGCGCCCACGGCCAGAAAGCCGCGCCGCGAAACGTGGTCGATCGGCTCGGGATGCGACGCAGGCCCGCTCGTCATGGCGGCGAGTGTACGGGCCGACGCCCGGCGTTGTCTGTCAAGACTCCGTAAGGATCGGCCCTTAGAACCGGAACGTCGCCCGGGCCGCGATCGCCGGAGACGGGTCCGACTCGTTGTCCGTGATCTTCCCGCCCGAGGAGTTCAGGATCTCGTACTCCTGCCACAGGTTCGCCCCCGCGAACAGCGACACGACCACGAACGCCGCAGGTCGCCACGTCAACTCCGCGCCCACCACCACACGGTCGTCGTTCACCACGCCCTCGGGGTTCAGCGCCCGATCCTCCGACAGTCGGTACGAACGCGGGTCGTACGAGCCGCGCAGCGTCACATCGAACTGGTCCGACAGTTTGTACGTCAGCCCCAGCCCGACGCCGCGGCTCTCCAGGCGCAGCCGGTCCGTCATGTCCCACTCCACCGCGATCAGCGGCAGCACGATCGTGTCGTCCTCGAGTTGTGACTGCGCCGACACCCCGAACGTCAGCGCGAACGCGTCCGTCCATTGATATCGCGCCCCCACGTACCCCCCGCCCATCAGCGCGTCGCCCACGTCCGCGCCCGGCTCGTACGCCACGCGGACGTCGCCGCCCACCAGCAGCGCCCAGCGCGCCTCAAGCCCGATCTGCACCGACGGCGCAAACCGGTACGACTGCACGTCCTCCCACGGCGAAGCGTCCGCGCCGATCAGCGCCACCGGACCGCTGAAGTCATAGTCCGACCACTCCGCATCGAACGCGAAACGGAAGATCAGGTTCGTCGCCGCCTCCCACTCCACGCCCACGCCCGCGCCGAAACGCGACACCGCCGACTCCCCCGAGTTGTCCAGGTCCGCGTCAAAGTCGTGCGAGCCCTGCGCGTACACCTGAAACCCCACCGGGCCCTCACGACGGTACTCGTCCACGCCCAGCCGAGTCTCCGGGTCGAACGCCGTGCCCGGCGCCGGCGCCACCGATTGCCCGTACGCGGCGCCGCAGATGGAAAGCGTGACGATCAGGGAGCGACCGACAACCATTCGAAACTCCATTCCATTGAGGACGACCGGCCCAGACGGTACCCGTTCAGACCCGCATCTGCCACGCGAACAGGAAC
>JACVCK010000101.1 GCA_016742055.1 Phycisphaerales bacterium | reverse complement strand
TCGTAGTCCCCGTTGACCAGGCTCTCGAAGAAGATGCAGGTGTCGAGGGGGTTGTTGAGACTGGTCATCGCGTCGTCGAGGAGCGCGCCGTCGCCGCCGGAGGTCGCCGGGTTGTCCGCGCTCATCGTGCCCGTACCGCCGATGTTGTAGATCATCCCGACCACGCTCTGCCCGTGGATATCGACCAGCGGAAAGCGCAGTCCGAGCGGCATCGTGGTGAACGTGTTCCACGCGCCCGGCAGACCCGCGGCGCCGTAGTCGGCCGGGGGGGCGGACGCGTCGGCGCCGAACTCCACATTGAAGGTCTGTCCGCTCGCCGCCGCGCTCGCCGCGACCAACACCGTCGCGCTCCAGGTCCGCTTCATCATGCCGATCTTCCTTTCGCCCCCTGAGAGGCAGTATCAAAGATGCGGTCCGCCGGGTCAATGCTTTTCTTGCCAGGTTCGCGCTCCGGCGCCGGGCCCCGGTATCCTCATCGCGTGGCGAAGACCCGCACCACGTTTGTCTGCCGGACCTGCGGCGCCTTTCAGCCCCGCTGGATGGGCAAGTGCCCGGACTGCGGCTCCTGGGACACGCTCGAGGAGTCGCGCCTCGACGCCGCCGCCGCCAAGGACCCGCAGCGCGGGCTGGCGCAAGCCTGGACCGCCGCCGCGGCGACGATGGGCGGCGACGAGCCCAGCGGCGCTTCGCAGGAACTGATCGAGGCCATCGCCGGCGCGCCGCCGCAGGCCGAGCCCATCGACCGGCCCTCCGCCGACCCGGCGCCGTCGCGCCTGCCCACCGGCATCGGCGAACTCGACCGCGTGCTCGGCGGCGGCATCGTCGCGGGGTCCGCGGCGCTGGTGGGCGGGGACCCGGGCATCGGCAAGAGCACGCTGATGCTCCAGGGCGCCGCGGCGCTGGCGCGGAAGGGCGTGCGCACGCTCTACGTCACCAGCGAAGAATCGGCCGAGCAGACGCGCCTGCGATTTTCGCGCCTGGCCGGCGGCGAGCCCGCGCCCGACCTGTTCGTGCTGGCCGACACGAACCTGGCGCGCATCGTCGAGCAGGCGCGCCGAACGCTGCCGCGCGTGCTGGTGATCGACTCCATCCAGATGATCTACAAGGCCGACCTCGACGCCTCGCCCGGCTCGGTCGCGCAACTCCGGCGCTGCTGCACGGAACTGGTGTACCTGGCGAAGGCCAGCGGCGTGGCGATCCTCCTGGTCGGGCACGTGACCAAGGACGGCGCGCTCGCCGGGCCTCGGCTGCTCGAGCATCTGGTGGACTGCGTGCTTTACTTCGAGGGCGACCGGCACCACGCCCACCGCGTGATCCGCGCCGTGAAGAACCGCTTCGGCACGACGCTCGAGATCGGGCTCTTTGAGATGACCGACCGGGGCCTGCGCGAACTGCCCGACGCCGCGGGCGTCGCCGCGGAGGCGGGGCCCGCCCGCCCGGGCTCGGTGGTCGTGCCGGCGATGTCCGGCACACGATGCCTGCTGGTCGAGATGCAGGCGCTCACGGCCACGGGCTTCCTCGGCGCCGCGAAACGCAAGGCCAGCGGCGTCGATCCCAACCGCCTGGCCATGCTCATCGCCGTGCTGGAGCAGCACGCGGGCCTGCGCCTGGCGGACCGGGACGTGTTCGCCTCGGCGGTGGGCGGCGTGCGCGTCGTGGAGCCCGCGGCGGACCTGGCCCTGGCGCTGGCGATCGCGGGTTCGCACCTGCGGCGCTCGCTGCCTCGCACCGCGGCGGCGGTGGGCGAGGTCGGCCTGGGCGGCGAAGTGCGTCCGGTGTCGAACCTCGACCAGCGCCTGCGCGAAGCGGCGCGGCTCGGCTACACGGCGGCGATCGCGCCGGCCATGAAGGGCCTGCGGGCGCCGAAGGGCATGGATGTGGTCGGGGTGCGGTCGATCGGCGAGGCGATGGACCAATTGGCCTGACTTGGGATCAGGCGGCGCGCCGCTGCTCGTAGGCGATGCCCACGCGGTATCCATCTTCAAGCGGTTCGCAGCGGACCACGGTGCCCGTGGTCCAGTTGCCGTGCACGGGATCGACCCGCAGACTCAGGCGCGAGCCGGGCTCGATCGGCGCATCGGTCGTGACGCACAGCCCGCCGTGGCTCGCGTTCACCAGGCCCAGGCGCAGCACCCAGGGCATCTGCCGCCCGTTGGCCAGAACCGCCTGCATCGCGCCCGAGGCGGGCGCCCGGCCGGCGCGTCGCCGATCGAAAACGTACGTCTCAGGCGCGTCGTGGTCGTGCGAGTCGCGGGCGTTGTGCGTGAGTCCGAGCATGGCTGGCTGCTCCGATTGGGGCGGCGAGGCCCCTCGCGGCTGACGCGCCCGGGCCCCGACGCGTCGGCGCCGGTTCCCGGTCGTGCTTCACCCATCGGACCGGGAATAGTCGGACTTGACGATGCCACGACACGATCTTCTAGCCCTCCCCGAACTTCGCGCCCTCTTTGCAGGGAGAACCCCTGAGGATCGATTTTCTGGGACGCGATGGGACGGGCCCCCCGGGCGTTAGCCGCCGTTGGCCATCCGTCGGGCCAGCAGGAACGCCATTTCCATGGCCTGCTGGTAGTTGAGGCGCGGATCGCAGGGGCTGGCGTAGTTGCGGGCGAGGTCGTCCTCGCTGAGCCCGCCGGCGCCGCCGAGGCACTCGGTGACGTCCTCGCCGGTGAGTTCGAAGTGGACTCCGCCCAGACGCGACCCTTCTGCGGCGTGGATGTCGAAGGTGTGGTCGAGTTCTTCGAGGATGGCCTCGAAGCGGCGCGTCTTGACGCCGCGGGCGGTCGTCTCGGTGTTGCCGTGCATCGGGTCGCACACCCACAGGACGGGCCCCGCGTCGGCGTCGCGGACGGCGCGGATGAGTCCGGGCAGGGCGGCGCGGACGTTCGGGGCGCCGAGTCGGGTGATCAGCGTGAGTTTGCCGGGCTCCTTGGCGGGGTTGAGCGCGCGGGCGAGGGCGACGGCGTCCTCCGCGCGGGCGCGGGCGCCGAGTTTCACGCCGATGGGGTTGGCGACGCCGCGGGCGTACTCGATGTGGGCGCCGTCCAGCGCGCGGGTGCGGTCGCCGAGCCAGGGCATGTGGGTGGTGAGGTTGTAGTGCTCGGTGCGCCGCGGGACGCGCCGGGTCTGGGCGGACTCATACAGGAGGTTCAGCGCCTCGTGGCTGGTGAAGAACTCCACGCGGGTCAGTTCCGCGACGCTCGTCTCGCCCAGGGCCTCCATGAACTTCAGCGCGTCGGCCAGTCCGGCGCTCAGGCGCTGGTACTCGGCCCGAAGGTCCGCCGGCAGCGCCGCCTCGTGCATGAACGAAAGGTCCCAGTACTCCGGGTGGTGCAGGTCGGCGAAGCCGCCGTCGATCAGCGCGCGCACGAAGTTCAGGGTCATCGCGGCGTGCTGGTAGCCCCGAACCATCAAGTGCGGATCCGTCCGGCGGGCGTCGGGCGTGAAGTCCGCCCGATTGATCAGGTCGCCGAAGTACGACGGCAGCGTCACTTCTCGCCCGTCGTCGCCCATGCGCGTCTCCATGGGGCTCGAGCGCGGCTTGGCGTACTGCCCGGCGAAACGGCCCACGCGGATCACGGGCTTCTTGGAGCCGTGCACGAGCGCGAGCGACATCTGCAGCAGGATCTTGAGTTTGTTGGCGATCGACTCGGGGTTGCAGTCCGCCAGCGACTCGGCGCAGTCCCCGCCCTGCAGCAGGAACCGCTTGCCCTCCTGCGCCTCGGCGAGCAGGCGCTTGAGCCGCTCGATCTCCCACGAGGTGACCAGGGGCGGGAGCGAACGGAGTTTCAGGACCGCGGCGTCGACGGCGGCGCGATCCTCATAAACCACCTGATGGGCGGCGAGGCGCGCTTTCCAACTCTCGGGCGACCAGTCGGATGGGGCGGTGTGAGGCACAGAAACTCCGTCGGGGAGCGGGTTTCCGCGGGGTCGGCGGGCCTTGATCGGCGGACGCCGCACGGCGCGGGGGCGAGTATAGACGTCGGCGCTCCGGGCGCGGGCGTCGCGCGTCATGAAGAGATTTTCGAGTTTTTTGCGACAACCGCTCATCCCGGGGTGTGGCGTCGCCGATTCGCAACGTCAACAGGGCGTTATCCACGCCCAGGCCCCGGACGGGACGGGGCCAACGACGCAGAAGGCCGCAGCGGGCGATGCAACGCCCCGGCCAACGAATCCCGTCCAGGAGCATCCGACCATGCCGAGCAAGACCTCTCGCAAGCCCAGCCGCCGTGCCCGCACGACCAAGCGGAAGGCCACGCGACGAACCGCCAAGCGCAAGACGGCGACGAAGAAGCGCACGACCCGCAAGACCAAGGGCGCCACGGCGCGCAAGTCCGCCCGCAAGGCGACGCGCAAGCCCGCGAAGCGCAAGGCGACCAAGCGCGCCTCGACCAAGCGCAAGACCACCAAGGCCAAGAAGAACACGCGCTCCAAGGCCCGCAAGGCCAGCACGAAGCGCAAGGCCAAGCGCACGACGGCGAAGAAGGGCCTCCGCCTGGTCGGCTCCGGCTCGACCAAGCGCTGGGCCTCGTATCGCAAGGCCGCCTGAAGCCCCGACGGACCATTGCCCGCGCCATGACGCCCTCACCGGCATCGGGCCGGGCGACACGAACGTGTCGATTCCACGTAAAGGCCGCGTCCAGGGATGGACGCGGCCTTTGCGGTTTTGTCCACGTCCCCGCCTCCGCCACCGTTCGTGCTCATCACGGCCATTGCCAGACCCAGCCGTGGGACGACCGCGGCACGTACAGCGGCATGTCGTCGGGGACGGGCCGGAGCGCCTGGATCGCCAGGAGCCGCGCCATCTCTTCGGCGCCGACGCTCTCGGTGAGGCGCTGGAGCGTCTCGACATTCAGGGTCTGGAGCAGCGCGCGATTCAGCCGTGGCGAGCCCTGACGGCCTCCCTCATAGAACAGGGCAACGACGTCCGGAGGCACATCGCCCCCGAGACGCACGATGGCTTCAACCGCACGCACGGCCGACTCGTAGGCCACATCCGGGTCGGCCTTCAGGCGGCGGACCGTCTGCGTGAGCGGAGCGATGAAACGGGGATCGCGGCTATCGGCGATTGCGTCCAGCGCGGCCCAGCTTGGCACGGGCTGGTCGAGTTCGTTCAGCAGGAACCCGCGTGCAACCTCATTGTCCGGCTCCACCCGCAGGATGTCGGAGGCCCGGATCATCGGGTCGCCCGGATGAACCTTGCGGTCGCCGAGCGCGGCCGTCCACCGCGCGATCAGTTCCCCGTGCCGCTCGTCGCGGATGCCCTTCTCGGGCGCTACGCCGCCCAGAAGGCGGTAGAGGAGATCGGTGTTCCTCTGAAAATACGCCTGCGCCGCCGGCGCGAGCAGTTGGCGTTCGATTTCCGGGCTCCGCCATCGCCCCATCGCGCCAATGAGGTCGCTCCCGACCTCGGCCCGGGAAAGGCCATCTACGAAGGCGACGACCACCGGCTCCTCCGTCCCCGGTTCCTGCGCCAGAGCACACCAGCGCTGCGCGCACGTCCTTCTCGCGCCGGAGAACGTCCAGCAGATAGTCGCGCCCCGATGCGCGATGGTGGCGGAACAGCAGTACGGCGGCGCGGAACTTGGCGGTCTCGTAGCCGTCGCGGGAGAGCAGGCGCTCGTAGGCATCGAGCCAATCGCCCGGCACGGGCTCCTTATGGTTCATGTAGCCATTCAGCGCCTTGTCGCTCGCCAGCACGTCGAACACCTGCGGTGTCCAGAACTCCCGAACGACGGGGCCACTCTCCGCGGCCAGTGTCAGCCGCCGCACCTTCTCGTCATCCGGGAGAGATTTGAAAAACGCGAATGGGTCGGCCCCGGCTGCCGCGCCTCCGGCGCCCGGCGCAGCCTGCTGGGCATCGCTGCTTGCGCCCATCGCCAGCGTGAGAGCGGCCGCAAGAAATCGCCAGGACTGAGAAAAAGGCGTCATCGCGAAACACCACCACGTTCTCGGGCTGAAGCGGTATGACCGACATCTTGGAATATGGAATACGCGGCGTTCACCGCGACGCCAACAGACGAAGGAACTCCGAATACTCCGCCTCGGTGAAGGTCAGGCCGCATTCGGGGCAGGTGTGGACGGTCCGCCGAGATGTGGGGCTGCGTCGCTCCGCCAAGACATACCGGCAGTTGGGGCAGCGCAGCGACACGGCGCCAATGCGCCGACGGTCCGCGATGGCCCTCGCGAATATCAAACACCCCATTCCGCAAAGCAACCCGAAGAAGAAGGCTGCGCCGCTTAAAATCGGAAACACACTGATCTTTCGCTCCAGCGGCAAGCGATGAGGCCACAACGCGTCGGCCAGCGGAGTCGCAGCCAAACCTGCAAACACAAAGCCCAACGCTGACAACGCCACGAGGCCGCTCCCGATAAAATGCGGCGAGAAGCGTAGACGGTCGCATCTTGCCGACAGCATACCTGCTCGCACAGCGGCCCACAGTTCAGAGAAATCGGGCGACGATTCCGTCACCGAATGCCCAGCGCCTCCAGAATGTGCCGCAGCTCGACGAGCAGACACTCGACAAACGCTGCGTCAGCATCTTGCTTCGCTGCCTCATATGCATCGATTTTCACTTGGATCTCCGCGTTGATGGGAGCGGATGCAATGGCCGCCACCTCGGCTGCCGTCAAGTTGCTCTGATCTCGGACGACCGCCGCAGCCGAAAGATCAACGCCGAAGATCGCTACGCATATCCCGCCGATTGCGGCGGCGGCGCCTACCGCGACGCCAGCAGGCGAAGGAACTCCGAATACTCCGCCTCGGTGAAGGTCAGGCCGCATTCTGGGCAGGTGTGCATGGTTCGTGGCGACACCGGTTTGCGCTTCTCGCTCAGGATATACCGGCAGTTGGGGCAGCGCAGCGGCGTCCGTGAGACAAGACGACGATCGGCGACGCCTCGCCAAATCAGCACACTGCCGATTCCGCATAATACACCCATGAAATACGCCGTATTGCTCAACAACGGAAAAGTCCCGACAATCTGTTCCACACCGGAAAGGTGAGGAAACAACAAACTACCCAAATAGGGTCCAGCCGCAAACGCGCCGAACGTGCCGAGGACAGATGCGCCAATCAACGCCAGACCAACAACAATCGGCTTGTTCTGAGGTAATCGCATCGCGTGCATCCGAGATCGCCCCGCCATCCTTAGATCGAGTTCCGACGTAGGATCTGTCACAGAATGCCCAGCGCCTCCAGAATGTTTCGCAGTTCCTCCAGCAGACAGTTCACAAACGCCAGTTCCGCCGCTTCGATCGCCTCATCGTAGTCCTCGATGGCGTCCTGAATCTGATGCTGAACTCCCCCCTGGCCGCCAGTTCCCCAAGCCACGACATTCTCCGTCTGCACTGCGGCCTGCACCGTAATCGTATACGTCTGGTTGATCGCGTTAGCATTGATCCCAAACGCCCACATGCAAACCCTATAACCGGCAACAGCTCCGGCCGCGCCGCCCACAGCGCCTCCACGCCCCGGGAGCGCTCGCCTTCAGCGCCTTCCGTCGCACTTTTGTGTGCGCCACAGCCCGGAAACGCGGCTTTGACATCCGGCGCGCCGCGGATCTGTGGAAATCGGCCCCTGCGCGCCGCAGGTTTGTGTGTTGATTTTCTTGTGAGATTCCTCCCCGGGGGCCGGGGGCCGGGAGCGCCCCCCTGCGCCGCCCCCCCTGCTACCCTTTCCCACATGGCCAAGGGCGCCTCACGGTCCGCCTCCGACGCCGACCGCAGGACGGTCGATTGGGCATCCGCGCGCATCGTCGTCCTGCACGGGCCCGATGCCTTCATGCAGGCCGAGTACCTCCGCCAGGGGCGCGAGGCGCTCGAGAAGCAGATGGGCGGGGCAGACGCCTTCTCCACCGTGCGGTTCCAGGGCGAGCAGGCCACCCTCGCCGACGTCCTCGATGAATGCCGCTCCTATGACCTGCTCCAGCGCCACAAACTGGTCATCGTCGAGAACGCCGAACGCCTCATCAACGCCGACAACCGCGACGTGATGGTCCGATACGCGGCGTCCCCCAGCGACCTCGCCACGCTCGTCCTGCGCGCCGAGAAGTGGCAGGCCAGCGGGCTGGACAAGGCGGTTGCGCAGGTCGGAGCGGTGATCAAGTGCGAATCGGACCTCACCCCCGCCAAGGCCGCGGGCTGGGCCGTCACGCGCGCGCTCAAACGGCACGGCGTGACGCTGCAGCCGGACGCGGCCATCGCGATCGTGGAGCGCACCGGTCCTGAATTCGGCCGGATCGACGCGGAGATCGCCAAACTCGCCACCGCCGCGGGGGACGAGCCGATCACCCCCGCGCTGGTCCGCCAACTCACCGCGCGCACCGCCGAAGGCGACAACCTCTTCGACATCCAGGGGCTGATCGCCACCGACGATCCCGAGGCGGCGCTGCACGCGGTCCGCGAGGCGGTCACCCTCTGGCGAGAGGCGCCCACCGGCGTCTGTTACGCGGAGATCGACCTCATCCGCAAGTGCCACAACATCGCGCGGATGGTCGAAAGCGGCGTGCCGCCCCAGGCCGCGGCCTCGAAGGCACGGCTCTGGAAGGACAAGGACCGCATCCTCTGGCTCGCCTCCCGGGCCCCCGCGAAGAGGTGGGCGACGCTCCTGGACTGGGCTCTCGAAATGGACGCCCGCTGCAAATCCGGCTTCTCCGACGCCGGAACAGCCGCCGAGACCATCGCCGTGCAAATCGCAAGCGCGGGAAACCGCTCCGGCCGATAGCGAGTGCGGGCCCCACGCCCGGAGCGCGGCCGAGCCGCGCCCTCACTCGACCCATCCGCACGCGCTCATCGCCGGAGGCGAACCACCGTGCTCACCCATCGCCCGCGTTCCCGACCCACCTGGATGACCCTCGTCGCCGGCGCCGCCGTCGCGATCGGCTTCGGCGCCCTGCCGGCCTGCAACAACACCACCGGGGGCGGCGGCATCTCCGGCCAGACGCTCGACCGCTCCGGGTCACCCGGCGCGCAGGACGACGTCGCGGCTCAGATCCAATCCGATGTCGAGGCCGCACGCGCCCTGCTCGCGGCGCAGGAGCAGACCGCCTCTCCGCCGCCTCCCGCGTACGAGACGCCCCGCCCGCGCCCTGCGCCGGTCGTCGCGGAGGCCGGCCCTACAGAAGCGAACATCGGCGCCTCGGTCTCCATCGACGACGACGGCGGCGCGGCCGACGGGGCCTTGGCCGCGCCTCCGGCCCCGGAGCCCGCCGCCACGATCGACGAACGCATCGCCCGCGCCGGCGCCGACCTGGCCCACGCCCTGCCCGGGCCCGCCGGGGAGTGCGCCTCCCCGTTCGGCGCCCCCCCGGCGCCGGGGATCCCCGGGGTCATCAGCCCCGGCCTGGGCGCGCCCCCGCCCGA
>JACVCK010000100.1 GCA_016742055.1 Phycisphaerales bacterium | reverse complement strand
CGCATGAATGACAACGCATCCCGGTGGAATCGCATGATGTTGGCTCCGTGGCTGGGGCGTGGGCCGTGGGCCCGTGGCTGGTGGGCGGCGCGGCGGGCCTTCCTGCTTGGTGGGCGGCCCCGCGCCGAACACCGGCGCGTCGCGATCAAGGCGGCGATACGTCGTCATCGGGCGCGGGGCCCTTTCGTGTCGCGGATTTCATCCGGCGTCTGCGCGAATCCATCGGAGGGATTCACCGACATTCGGGGGCGTGTGGCGCGTTTGGGCCGCGCGAGTACGCGCCTGCGATGACGACAAAGGGGCCGGACGCGTTGCGCGTCCGGCCCCTGCAGTTGGCGGATCTCAACCTGTGCGGGCGCCTGTGCGGCGCGGTGATCACTCGTCGAGGCGCCAGGTTTCCGCGGCGACCATGCCGGGGGTGGTGCTGATGGGCTCGCTCACGGAGGCGATGTAGCCGAGGGAGGCGACGCGTTCGGCCTCGTAGATCCAGTCTTCGAGGGTGGGGGTGCGTCCGAGGTAGTCGGCGAGGCGGTCGATGCGGATGAAGCCCCAGATTTCGTGGCCGGGATTGAGGAGGTCGGCGAGGAAGTGTCGGGTTTCGACGCGGAGGGAGGCCTCGCTGGCGGGGCGAGTGGCGACCTGGAAGGCGGGTGTGAAGTTGTGGACGACGTCGCCGCAGACCGGCTCGGTGATGAAGCGGACGCCGGGGGCTCGGTGCTGCATCATCTGGAGCCACTGGATGGCGTCCCATGCCTGCATTTTGCGGAAGGCGTCGAGTCCGATGGTGCGGGCGCCGGCGGCGTAGGCGGCGTCGAGTTCACGGAATCCGAGCATGACGTGCTCGGGGTTGTTGGGGTCGAGGTTTTCGATGCGGAAGGAGTCCCAGCCGTCGGGCATGACCTGGGCGGCGCGTCCCCACCAGAGGCCGAGGTTCAGGCCGGTCTGGGGGATGCGCTTGAACTGATCGACGGCGTCGCCCATGGCGTGGCCGAATTCAGCGCCTTCGAACCAGTGGCTGGCGAAGAGCGTGGGGATGTTGTTCTGGCGGTTGACGTAGAACTGTCCGGTGGGCTTGGAGACCATGATGCGGGTGTAGCCGCGGTCGACGCGGTCGACGAGTCGGTCCACCCATCGGCGGAAGCCGAAGAGGTCGGGTCGGAGGTTGTAGCCGCCGGCGAAGCCGTAGGGGTTGTCCACTTCGTGGTTGCCGTCTACGGCGAGCGCGCTGAACTGCGCGGGGCGCGGGTCGCGGGAGTAGCGGACGTTGCCGTAGGTGGAGCGGAAGTACTGGCGGTAGGGCTCGAGTGTCTCCTGCCAGGGTCGAGCGCCTTTGACGGCGCGGACGGCGACGACGTACGCGCGGACTTCGCCTGGGGCGAGGTCGCCGGCGGGGTTGTATTTGTTCTCGTCGTTGGCGTTGAGGGTGAACTCGGTGAACCAGGCGACGCCGCCGGTGGGGAACTGGGCCTTGGAGCGGATCTTGACCTGGTGCTTGTAGTCCAGGACGGGGTAGATGAGGGAGACGCCGAGTTTGTAGTCGCCGTCTTCGAGGACGTTGACGGGGGAGTACGTGCCGCCGGGGTAGAACCACCCGCTGACGCCGATGCCGGTGTTGTCGGAGTTGAGGGTGATGGGCTTGCCGTCGAATCGGAAGTCGTGTCCGGTGATGGCGTGTCCGAAGCGGACGCCGGCGACGGTGATCTTGCCGAGGCCGGACCATTCGCCGGTGGTGTTATTGAAGGTGAAGACCACGTCGCAGCCGTCGGGGTGCGGGATGAGGTCAATCGTGGGCGTGACGAGGGAGGGATTCGGGCCGCCATTGACGGGGAGCCATAGGCGCGTGGCGGTTGGGAGGATGAGGAAGAAGTTGTTCTCCAGGTCCGTCATTTCCAGTTTGTTGCCGGTGATGAGGCGCGAGGAGAACTTGGGGGCCGGGGGGTCCGGCAGGTTGGGCGGGCGTGTGTCATCGATGAGTTCGATGAGGGCGCCCAGGTCGGCGGCGTTGAAGGCGCCGTCGCGGTTGATGTCGGCGCGCTGCGGCGGCAGGGCGCCGCTGCGTTGGAGCCGGATCAGTTCCATGAGGTCCTGGCTGTCCACCACGCCGTCGCCGTTGAGGTCGGGGTTTGGGGGCCTGACGCTCAGCGAACTGACCGGCGCTCTCGGGTTGGATGCGGGCGGTTTGCCCGACGCGGTTGCGGTGAGCGCGGCGCTCACGGCGCACGCCGCGAGCAGGGCGCCCGTTCTGAGGCTCCGTCCTGTGTTGTCCGTGGCCATGCAGTCGACTCCTTTCGCCGGGCATCTGGGCTCGGCGTTGAGAGGGATCGACGGCGCGGGCCTTTCGGTGCAGCCAACGATGCGCGAACGCAACGCCGGCGCGCCGGCCGCGACGCATGCAGGATCGGCGCCAATCGGGGTGAAACGGCGGGCCCCGATCGATCGACTTTGGCGCTGGTTCCTTGCCCCACCGCCGCGTGTATTGCAGCGCGGCGTCGCCGATAACCTCTCTTCACCGCTCCGTCCGCAAAATCATAACGAAACACGGCGCCCTTGCGGGCGCCGTGTGGGGATTGACCGAGAACCGCGGTGCGGGGCTGGATTCAGCCGGGCGAGCCGGCGAGGGTGGCGGACTTGCGCAGGCCTCCGGCGACGGCCTGGCGCTGCTGCTGGGGCTGGGGGGACGAGTCGGCGAAGTTCTCGCCGAAGCGCACGAGGCGGAAGGAGTTGCCGATCACGAAGACGTCGCCGATGAAGTGGTAGACGACGGCGAATCCGATGGCGAGGGAACCTGTGGCGGCGAGGATGAGGCCGATGATGGCGATGACGATGGAGGCGACGATGTTCTGCGCGATGACGGCGCGGGTTCGCCGGGCGAGTTCGATGAGGAAGGGGATGCGGCTGAGGTCGTCGCGCATGAGGGCGACGCCGGCGGAGTTGGTGGCGATGTCGGAGCCGCCGGCGCCCATGGCGACGCCGACGTCGGACGCGGCGAGGGAGGGTCCGTCGTTGATGCCGTCGCCGACCATCATGACGCGCCGTCCGCTCTCGCGGAGGCGGAGGATGAGGTCGTGCTTTTCTTCGGGGAGGCACTCGGCCTCAACGCGGTCGACGCCGACGGCCTGTCCGACGCGCTTGGCGACGCCGAAGCGGTCGCCGGTGAAGAGCGCGACCTGTCGGGCGCCGAGTTCGCGGACGCGCTCGACGACGGTGCGGGCGTTGGGGCGGATGCGGTCCTCGAGGCCGACGGCGCCGAGGTAGCGCCCGGCGCGCATGACGTGGACGCCGGTCATGCCCTCGATCTTGGCTTCGACGGCCTGGATCTCGGCGGCGAGGTCGGGCCGGAGTTCGAGGAGCCACGCGGCGCGTCCGGCGTGGAGTTCGGCGCCGCCGACGAGGGCCTTGACGCCGCGGCCGTGGACCTCGGCGTACTTCTCGACGTGACCGGGCTGCACGCGCGCCTGTCGCGCGGTGGTGAGGATGGACCGGGCGAGGGGGTGGTTGGACTGCTGTTCGGCGTCGGCGGCGGACTGGAGGAGGTCCACGCCTTCGACGCCGGCGGCGGGGGCGAGGCGGCCGACGGCGAAGACGCCGGTGGTGATGGTGCCGGTCTTGTCGAAGACGACGGTGTCGATGTTGGCGGCGGCCTCGAGGTAACTGGCCTGCTTGATCATGATGCCCAGGCGTGCGGCGGCGGCGAAACTGGCGACCATGGCGGTCGGGCTGGCGAGCAGGAGCGCGGAGGGGCAGACGACGACGAGGATGGTGATGGCGGTGACGGTGGCGCGGTCGCGGATGAGGGGGTCATCGGACTTGGCCATGAGGTACCAGACCAGCGCGGCGGTGGTGATGGCGACGGGGACGAAGACGGCGGCGACCTGCTCGATGAGGAGTTGGCGCGGGGTTCGCGAGGACTCGGCCTCGCGGATGAGGGAGGTGACCTTGCCGATGGTGGTGTCGGCGCCGACGCTGGTGGCGCGGATGTCGAGGGTGCCGGTGAGGTTGGTGGTGCCGGCGAAGACGGGCTTGCCGGGGTCCACTTCGGCGGGGACGGCTTCGCCGGTGAGGGAGGCCTGATTGATGGTGGACTCGCCGCGGAGGACGACGCCGTCCACGGGGAGGTTCTCGCCGGGTCGGACGCGGACGGTCATGCCGACGCGGACTTCGGCGAGGCCGGCGTCGCGTTCGGCGCCGGCGTCGTCGACTATGCGAGCGGTGTCGGGGGTGAGGCCGACGAGTTGTTCGATGGCGCGTTGGGCGCCCCAGGCGGTGCGGCGGACGACCTGGTCGGCGATGAGGAGTATGAAGGCGAGGAAGCCGGCGGTTTCGTAGCGGCCTGTGGCGAGCGCGGCGATGATGGCGAGGGAGGCGAGGGTGGAGGAGGTAGGCCGGCCCCGCTTGATCTCCTGGAAGGAGGCGAGGAAGAGGGGGAAGCCCAGGAGGAGGGCGCCGATGCCGGCGGGGATGAGGGCGACCTCGGAGGCGGAGCCGAGGAAGCGGGCGATGGTGGTGGTGAGGACGAGGACGCCGCCGATGAGGTAGACGACGATCCAGCGCTCGAGTTCGATCTCGTGGTGGGAGCAGCACTGGCCGCCGAGGCGCAGTTCGGGCTGGTCGTGGCTGTGGTCGTGGTGGGAGTGGTCGTGCCCGTGGTGGCTGTGGGCTGCGGTGTTGGCCATGGTGGTCCCTTGGCTGCTGCTGGGCAGGGTTGGCTGCGCTGGGCGGGCCCGTCTCTTGCGGTGGGCGAGGGGCGGGGCCGCGGACTCCGGTCCTTATAGTAGAACAACGACCGGACGGCCCTGCCTGTTCGCCGGTGGGGCCGGATCGGTTGCCCCGTCGGTCCGACCCATCCCCTTACCGAGGGCTCCCCATGACGGCGATTGAGCGGATCACGGTGCTGGGCGACGGCCAGATGGGCCTTGTTTGCGCGGCGCTGCTGGCGGAGCAGCCGGCGTCGGCGTTTCCGGGAGGGCGGGGGGAGCCGCCGGTGGTGACGCTGTGGGGGCATCATGCGCGGGAGGTGGGGTCGCTGGCGCGGACGCGCCAGTCGGCGCGGCTGAGCGCGTTCACGCTGCCGGAGTCGGTTCGGGTGGTGCCGGACGATCTGGAGGCGCTGCGGAACGTGGACCTGATCGTCGCGGCGGTCCCGAGCCAGCACGCGCGGAACGTGTTCCGGCGGCTGGTGGACTACGTGCCGGGGGACGCGGGGGTGGTGAGCGTGGCGAAGGGGATCGAGAAGGACACGCTGCTGCGCCCGAGCGAGGTCGTCCGCGACGCACTGGAGAATCCGGACCGGCCGGTGGCGTCGCTGTCGGGGCCGACGATCGCGGCGGAGTTGGCGCGGTGCCTGCCGGCGACGATGGTGGCGGCGAGCGAGGATGAGAAGTTCTCGGAGACGGTGCAATCGGCGTTCACGACGCGGTGGATGCGGGTGTACACGAACACGGACCTGGTCGGCGTGGAGTTGGCGGGAGCGACGAAGAACGTGATCGCGATCGCGGCGGGCGTTCTGGACGGCTTGCAGGCGGGCTACAACGCCAAGAGCGCGCTGCTGGCGCGGGGCCTGGCGGAGATCGCGCGTCTGGGCGCGGCGATGGGCGCGAAGCCGGAGACGTTCTTCGGGGTGGCGGGGGTGGGCGACCTGGCGACGACGTGCTTCAGTCCGGAAGGGCGCAATCGCAGTTGCGGCGAGGCGCTGGGCCGGGGCGAGACGCTGAGCGCGTACCTGTCGCGGACGCAGTCGGTGGTGGAGGGCGTGGAGACGACGCGCGGGGTTGTGGAGTTGGCGAAGCGTCACGGCGTGGAGATGCCGATCGCGCGGGCGGTTCACGCGGTGCTGTTCGAGGGCCTGGACCCGATCGACGCGATCGCGGGGCTGATGAGTCGGGAGATGAAGGCGGAGAGGGTGGGGTGAATCGGCGGCGCGTCATCGTCGTCGCGACACTCACCCTACTCATGGCTCTGGGCGCAGGGGTTGCTTACCGTGCCTTTGACAACTGGTGGAACACCAAAGAGCGCCTCACGGCGCTCGTCAACGATCGAGCTCTCATCGGACTCGACATCGCCGATGCTGAACGCCTCATCCGAAACACTCGTCCATTCTTCAACGACAGCGGAGACCGCGTGTATTACTTCCGAACCATCGGCCTTCTCGAAGTTGAGATGACGCTCGCGGTCGGCGACACGGGCGTGGTTTACGCGCGAGTCTGCGCAGAGACTGACGGTCTGCTTGCAGTCTGCAATCCATGTTGGCCCTCAACCTTTTTGCGAAAGCAGCCATGACCCACGCCGACGAACCGCGCGCCGAGGCCATGCGGCTGTGTGAGGAGGGGGAGTTCCGGGCGGCGCTGAAGATTCTGGAGGGGCTGGAGCGGCGGCACCGCGAAGCGCTCGGGAAGGATCATCCGGAGGTGGCGAACGACATTATCCTGATGGGCATGCTGCACGAGGCGCAGGGCACGGCGCGGGAGGCGTTCACGCAGTACGCGCGGGCGCTGAAGATTCAGGAGAAGGCGTTCGGGGCCGACGATCTGCGGCTGGTTCCGACGCTGGCGGCGATCGGGTTCCGCATGCTGGAGTTGGACGACCTGGAAGGGGCGCACTCGGTCTTTGTGGAGGTGGAGCGTCTGGACCGGCTGAACCTGGGGGACGGGCACCCGGACGTGGCGCGCGACCTGCGCACGCTGGCGGAGATTTTGCAGGATCTGGGGGAAGACGAGGAGGCCGCGGCGGCGCTGCGCGAGGCGGCGGAGATCGACCGCGGCGCCGAGGGCGGGCCGGGGCTGGCGTACGCGGAGGATCTGGTCATGCTGTCGGACTCGCTTCGGGCGCTGAAGGATCCGGGCGAGGCGGCGGAGATCCGGGAGCGGCTGCTGGGCCCAGAGCACACGGACTTGGCGGAGGCGCTGCTGATCCTGGGGCGCGCGCTGCGGGACGCGGGGCGGCTGGAGGATGCGCTGGCGGCGCTGCGGCGTGCGGAGGCGATCGACCGGCTCTCGCCGGACGCGGAGGACGGCGCGTTGTGCGGGACGCTCAACTGCGTGGGGATCGTGCTGGCGATGCTGGGGCGGTTCGAGGAGGCGAAGACGGCGTTTGAGGAGTCGTTCGTGTCGGCGCTGGAGGCGGACCTCGACGATGACGAGCGCGTGGTGGAGGCGGCGGTGAACCTGCGGCGCTGGGGCGGCGATCCGGCGGGGATCGCGCGGGCGCGGCGCGGGGAGGAGTGGGCTTGTGCGCTGGATGAGGCGATGGAGGAGTTTGAGGAGGAGTCGGGGGAGGGGGAGTGAGAGAAAGGCGGTTCAGTTGTCGAGGGATCGCCACGCGTCGCCGGGCATGATGCGACGCATGAACTCGTCGAACAGCGGGACGGTGAACGCGGTGTCGCCGTGGCTCGGGCTCCAGATCATGCCCTTGTCGATCAGGGAAGCGCGCAGGGGGCCAAGCGATGAGACGGGTCGGTGGAGCGCCGCGGCGATGTCTCCGGATCGGTGCGGGCCGGGGCCGAGTTCGGCCATGGCGCGCATGTAGCGCTTCTCGGCGGGCGTGAGGCGATCGAAGCGCACTCGGAAGAAACTGGCGTCCAGCGCCGCGATCGCGGTGATGGATGCCCGATCGACATCGGCGGACTGGATGGGCGAATGCTTCGCCGCGAGCCAGACGTGACTTCCCCATTCCTGCAGAAAGTACGGATAGCCCTTGGTGAAGTCGAGGATCTTTTCGATCGCCTGGGGTTCGTACTCGACGCCCTCGTCTTGAGCCGGTTTGACTATGGCCCGTATGGCGGCGTCGCGCGGGAGGGGGGTGATCTCGGGGAAGTCGAACAGTCGTTCGGCGTAGGACTTCGCGCGGCCCATTTTCCCGCGGAGTTGGGGCAGTCCTGCGCCCACGAGAACGACGGGCAGGTTGCGCTGCGACGCTCGGTGCAGGGCTGTGATGAGCGCCGCGAGTTGATCTTCCTCGACGTACTGGAGTTCGTCGATGAAGATGGCGATGGCCGTGCCGGCGTCCTTCGCTGCCTCGCCGGCCGCTTCGAGGAGCGCCGTCAAGTCGTGTTCGAGGTCGCCGTTGTCCGCGAGGCCGGCCTCGGGTTCGAGGTCGATGCCCACCTCGATGTCGCCGTACTTGACTTTGAGGGCGCCGGCGAATCCCGCCAGCGCCCGCAGGGCACGCTGGGCGCCTCGCTTGGCCCGCTCGGTGCGGGAGAGTTGCAGGAGCGCCGTCCGGAGTTGCGGGGCCAGCATCGCGGGGAGCGAGCGGCCCTCCGGGGCTTCGATCCGCACGGTGAGGATTTCCGCGGCTTCGGCGCGGGCGCGCATGCGGTCGAGCAGCACGGTTTTGCCCACGCCCCGCAGACCCACCATCAGCAGGCTCTTGGCCGTCCGCCCCTGCCGGGTCCTTTCAATGGCGACCGCCGCCTGGTCGAGGAGGTGGTCTCGGCCGGCCAGTTCCGGGGGAGGGGCGCCGGCCCCCGGGGCGTAGGGATTGCGGATAGGGTCCATGGCCTATTTATATCGAAGTTATGCGGTTTATGTCCAGAGGATAATTTGCCTAATTTCGCTATAAACGCCCCCTGATCCGCCCCCCTACCCTCCCGCGTGCCTTCGCTTGAGCCATCGCCGGAACCTGGCCCCGGGCCCCGGTTCACGTTTCTGGGCACCGGGACGTCGTCGGGGATTCCGATCATCGCGTGCGACTGCGCGACGTGTATGAGCGACGATCCGCGGGACACGCGTCTGCGGACCGGGGGGCTGATCGAGTGGACGGACGGGGAGGGCCAGCGGAGGGCGGCGCTGATCGACGCGACGCCGGACCTGCGTCTTCAGGCGTTGCGGCACAACCTGCGCCGGTGCGACGCGATCCTGTTCACGCACAACCATGTGGACCACATCTTCGGTTTGGACGAGGTTCGTCGCTTCAATGCGGTGATGAACGCGCCGATCGACATCTACGCCGATGCGCACACGCTGGACTCGCTGCGCCGGGTGTACCGGCACGTGTTTGAGCCGGAGAAGAACCAGAACGCGTCGTTCGTGGCGCGGCTGATTGCGCACGAGGCCGCGGCCGGGCGGGCGATCGAGCGGCACGGGCTGCGGTTCACGCCGATCCCGCTGCTGCACGGTCGTCAGCCGGTGCTGGGCTGGCGCATCGAGGCGTCGTCGCGGGACCCGGCGCCGGGTGCGGCGTCGGAGGGCGGGCCGTTCCCGATGGCGTTCTGCACGGACGTTTCGGGGATTCCGCCGGAGTCGTGGGGGCTGTTCCGGGGGGTGCGGACGCTGGCCTTGGGGGCGCTGCGGTTCCGGCATCATCCGACGCACTTCACGATCGAGCAGGCCGTCTCGGCGGCGGAGCGGATCGGGGCGGAGCGGACGTGGTTCATCCACATGTCGCACGAGGTGCGGCACGCGGAGGTGGACCCGACGCTGCCGGAGGGGGGGCGG